>CANIIC010000140.1 GCA_947467395.1 Bryobacterales bacterium | reverse complement strand
TGTTCGCGACGCTTCTGTTCGGCGGTGAAGCCGCTTTCTTCGCTTCGGCTGATACGGCGATGTGCGTACAGGCCTTCCAGGATGAATTCTCCGGCCGCGGCGCGAACCGCATCTGGCTCGCTAGCGCCCAATCCCAGCCGTTTGGTTTTCTCGAGCAGGCCTTGGATGCCGGTGAGTTGTTTCACCATTTCCGCCGAAGTCGTGTTTTCATCGAGCTTGAGATTGCCGCCCATGTCGAACCACTGGACTACTTGGGACATGCTCTCGCCGTCAAGCAAGCGAGTGTAGACTTTGCCAACGGCCAGACGGATCAACTCTCGAGCAATGGCGTCGCCACCTTTGAGTTCGCCTTCGTATTCGAGTTCGAGCTTGCCCGTGATGGACGGCAGCGCTGCGTAAATATCGACGACCCGCGGCACCGCGACGGCTTCGCCCGCGACCAGAGCGCGTCGCTCTGCGTTCGAAATGACGTTTTCCAAAACCGAGATCGGCAGGCGCTGGCTGACGCCTGAGCGTTTGTCGATGCGCTTGTCGTCACGAGCGGAGAATGCGAGTTGCTCGACGGTCTCACGAATGTAGGCGGGGACCCTCAGTTCCACAGGAGTTTGGCGTTTTGACCACGCTTCCTGCTCCGTGATCGCCATGCCCTGTTCGATCTCCGTCGGATAGTGAGTGCGGATCTCGCTTCCAATGCGATCCTTGAGCGGCGTGATGATCTTGCCGCGAGCCGTATAATCCTCCGGATTCGCAGTGAACACCAGCATCACGTCCAGAGGCAGCCGCACAGGGTAGCCCTTAATCTGCACGTCGCCTTCCTGCATGATGTTGAACAAGCCGACCTGGATTTTGCCCGCAAGGTCCGGCAGTTCGTTGATGCCGAAGATGCCGCGATTCGCACGCGGCAGCAGTCCGTAGTGGACCGTTAGTTCGTCCGAAATGTTCTGTCCCGAGCGAGCAGCCTTGATGGGGTCAATATCACCGATCATGTCCGCGATCGTGACGTCTGGCGTTGCCAGCTTCTCCACATACCGCGCATCGCGGCTCAACCACGCGATCGGTGTTGCGTCACCCAGTTCGCGAAGCTTGTCCTTGCACGCCTTGCATAGCGGAGCAGCCGGATGGTCGCGAATCTCACAGCCCGCCACGAAAGGCACGTTCTCTTCCAGCAATGTCACCAGCATGCGGATCAGTCGCGTCTTCGCCTGGCCGCGCAAGCCTAGAAGGATGAAGTTGTGCTTCGAAAGGACCGCGTTGACCACCTGCGGAACCACCGTTTCTTCGTAGCCGACGATACCCGGAAACAGAGGCTCACGCTTCTGCAGCTTCGCGATCAGATTGTCGCGGAGTTCGTCTTTCACGCTGCGCGGCTTCAGCAGGGAACTGAGGGACTTGTGGTTACGCAACTCGCCAAGAGTGGCAGGAAGGTTCATGCGAGGCAGGGGCTCCTACCGGGGATTGTAGCAGCCCTACTCCAGTGCGGCGTCCGGCAACCCGTACAGACCCGCCACGCCGCGCTCGACGAAATCTTCCCAGGACAGAAAGTGCTCGGCTTTGAGGTCGGTTTGGATGGCTCCATGCACGTTGGGAAGCTTGTCGTCGAGGAAGAGGGCATCGCCCGGAGCAACTCCAAGACCTTCGAAGGCGTGATGGTAGATCGCGGCCTGCGGCTTAACGCTGAGTAGTTCGTAGGAGAAGGTCACATGGTCGAAGTGGTCCAGAAACGGGCGACCTAGGAAAGTCGCCTTCTTCAGTTCTTCGCCCAAGACGCGCGGAAGATTGGAGAGAATCCCGACTTTTACGCCCGCGGCACGCAATGCTGCGATCCAGTCGAACGGGCGAGCATCATAGTGATTCCAGAATTCCACTTCATGGCGAATCAGTTTCTCAAGGTTGGCGGAGGCAAACTGCTCGCCGACGACACCGGACCAATAGCGCAGCGGCTCCATTTTGCCTGCGTCATAGTCGAGACGTTCTGCCCAGAATGCCTCCCAGAAGTGTTCCACCGTCATGCCGCAAAACTCCGCGGCGCGCGCGACCTTGTCGGGAGCGGGTGGGAAGCACAGGACGTTTCCAAAATCGAAAATAACGGCGCGAATCACAGGGCCAGCATAGCGCGCCGACTCTCAGTGCGTCATTGCATACGTGATGTAGTTCACCCCGAAGCGGAAGGCGCGGTTGGAGAGGTCTTCGGGATACTCGGGCGCATCCGCGTACTCCCAGGCATCGCCGAGGTCCTGATTGTGCCAGCCCGCCGCGACAATGCGACCCGCCTTGTCTCGCACTGCGCGCCAGCGAGGCTTGATGCCGCCGCGCTCATAAGGCGATCCGTAGACGACGTTGTAGCCGGAGATCTGAATCCGATCCGAGATGTCGTAGGTTACGTGAAAAATCGGATCGTTGTCCGGAATCTCATCGTCCACCGCATCGGGCATCGCCTGCTGGATGCCTTCCATGAAGTTCGCCCATTCGCGGTCATTGTGGACGTCGTCGACGACCAGGAAGCCTCCGCGCTCGAAAAACTTGCCAAGCCGCTCGGCTTCGGTGGGCGACAACGACCAATCGCCCGCCGCGACCGCATACATGAAGGGCCAGTCGTACAGGTCATCGTTTCCGACGTCGACAATCTGCTCAATCGATTGCGCGTTGATCAGCGACAGGCGTCGAACGGCGATGATGAACAGGCGCTCGCCCTTGTTTGCGTCCGTGCCCCAGCGAGCGCGACGAAAACCGTCGCGAGGGGACCGATACCGCAGCCGCCCGAAGGCGAACTCGGCGGGCACGTTGGCGTCGGGCGGATCATCAATGGGATCCTGCATCTCGCGTTCGTACTGCGCCCATCGATTCTTCGCAAACGCATGCACACCGCCGGTCAGCAGCAGGCCCAAACACAGCAGTGCGAGCGTGCGGCGAACCGTCATGTTGCTACCATAGCGAAAATGAGTGAACGACGTCAGCAGGCCGTGTTGTTGCTGCTGGCGGTGGTGTTCGTCGGCACCGGGTTGCTCTTCATTCCGCGCATGGGCATCGAAGTGGATGAAGCTCTGGTCGGCGCAGGCCTCTATCCCAACAGCGCTCCCTGGTTTTCCGTGCCCGTGGGCGGTCGTGAGCTGCCTCTGATGCTGATGTCGCATCTGGGCGCGACGAAAACTTGGCTCTATGCGGTGCTGTTCCAGTTCACATCGCCGCGTCCGCTTTCCTTGCGGCTGCCCACGCTGCTGATCGCCGCCGGATCACTATGGTTGTTCTTTGCCCTCCTGGATCGGGCCGTCGGCCGTCGCGGGGCATGGATCGGGACCGTCCTATTGGCGACCGACACGGCCTATGTGTTGATGAACTCGATTGACTACGGGCCTGTCACTCTACAACTCACGCTCAAACTCGCCGCATGGGTGCTGTTGCTGCGTTTCCAGAAATCGCGGAACTGTCAAGCGTTGGCCGGTGCGTTCCTCTGCCTGGGGCTCGCGATGTGGGACAAAGCGATTTTTAGTTGGGTATTGTGCGGTATGTTTGCCGGCGCGCTTGCGGTGTTTCCCCGCCAGATATTTGTGGAGATCACGTGGAGGAATCTGCGTTTCGCGGTTCCGGCGTTTCTCGCTGGTGCGTTGCCCCTGTTGATCGCGAACATTGCGCGGCCGCTGGACACGTTCCGCGCCAACGCTCATCTGGAACAATTCGCGGTCTGGGGCAAGTGGGTGGTGTTGCGGAATACGCTGGATGGGCACGTGTTTATGAAGTTCTTCTTCGCGGATCAGCCCGGTCCGCAGTCGGGAGCGCCACAGCACGGGTTCCGATCGCTTTCGATCACTCTCAGCGAAGTGTTGGGGCATCCTCAATACAGCCTCACGTTCTGGGCGACCCTCGCGGGCATCCTGGCGCTGCCGTTCTTGTGGCGGACACCGGCACGGAAGCCGATTCTCTTCGCCTTGGTCAGCAGCTTTGTTACCTGGTTGATGATGGCCTTTACGGCCGGTGCGGGAGCCGCCGCGCAACACGTGATGCTGTTGTGGCCGCTGCAGTTTGTGCTCCTGGCTGCCGCACTGGCACACGTGTCCGTACGGCCTGCTGTAGCGATCACCGCAATCCTGAGTCTCTGTAGCCTCGCCATCACAAACCAGCATTATGCCGATCTGCTCCGCAATGGCCCGGCGATTCGCTGGACAGACGCAATGGATCCTTTGCAGCGCTCGCTAGAAGATTTGGACGCGCCGCGCATTTACGTGGCAGACTGGGGCTTGATCGAAACAATGCAACTGTTGAGCGAGGGCCGGCTGCCGATTCAAATGGCGGACTTGTCTTCGGACGAAAGCACGCGAGGGCTGCTCGAACAGCCGGACGCGATCTTCGTCTCACACGCCGCGGGAATCGCCATCGATCCGCACCAGCGCGCGACGCTCGAAGCGGTCGCGCAACGGGAACAATATATAGAGGAACCGGTCACGACCATCGTGGACCGAAATGGGAGGCCAGCGTTTGACGTTTTCCGCTTCCGGAAACTTCACCTGTAATGTCTGTGGCGCCACATGCGTGCGCCCGGCGGAGATGGGCCGTGAGACGGCCAGTTGCCAGGGGTGTATCTCGACGGTCCGTTTACGCGGACTGATCGCGCTGCTGTCTCAGGAACTGTTCGGTGCCCAGCTTGCACTCCCGGACTTCCCGGATCTCAAGGGGCTCCGCGGCTTCGGTATGAGTGACCCGCCGAACTTCGCTGCTCAGTTGGAGAAGAAATTCAACTACACGAACACCTTCTACCACCAGCCGCCGACCATCGACATCACCAAGCCGGATCCGGCGGAGTTCGGACGCTACGACTTCATCATCTCCAGCGAGGTGCTGGAGCACGTCCCGCCTCCTGCCGAAGCCGCGTTCGCCAACGTCTATCGCTTGCTGAAACCCAACGGTCTGTTCCTGCTGACGGTTCCTTACGGCATCAACATGCAACACAAGGAACACTTCCCGGAACTGCATGAGTACGCCCTGGCTGCGCCGGGTGGCAAGATCGTGTTGGTGAATCGCCGTCGCGACGGATCGATGGAAGTCTTTGAGAACCTCTGCTTCCACGGCGGCGATGGATCCACGTTGGAGATGCGCGTCTTCACCGAAGAGACACTTCGGGCTACGCTCCACGCTGCTGGCTTCACGGACATTCACATTGGCACCGAGAACGTCGCTGAGTTTGGTGTCGAACATGCCGAAGCTTGGTCGCTCCCCATCATCGCTCGCAAGGGCAAGGTCGAAGCGCCTATTGCACCCCTGGCTCGCTCCTACGCCGCAGCCGCGCAGCGGAGAAGGGAACTGGATCGGGAACTTAAGACGGTCCAGGCCGAATACGAGAAACACATCGCCTTCCATAACGACTCCCAGAAAGAGATGGAGCGACTACTGGCGGAGCGCTTGGAGTGGGTGAAGAAGACCGAGGACTTACTGGAAGAGCGCACGCAATGGGCGCTGACTCTAGACAAGGACTACAAAGACCTGCTGGCGCATCTCGATCATGCGAAAGCGGAGGCCAGGTCGGAATTGGACCGCCTGGCCGCCCGCAAATGGGTCAAACTCGGCCGAAAGCTAGGAGCTCTCGACTAAGCCGAGGCTGTCGGCTTGTCGAACGCGGCCTTCGCCGGATCGTTGCCGCCCACGCCGTAGGTCACCTGTGCGTTGCGCGTCTTCTGGAACTCGTCCAGGGTCTGGCCGCGCATGGCCGCGTAGATGTGCAGGTTCGAAACGCCCACCACCGCGCCCAGCTTCTCCAGCAGGAAGAAGATGACGCCGTAATGAATCATGCCGCGCCAGTCGAGCTCGCGCACTAACCGGCGTTCTTCGTCGGTCAGCTTCGCCTGTTCCATCAACGGCTCCGGATCTTCGCGGAACTGCTTGCGCCAATCCGGCTGAATCAGGCTGTGCAGGAACTTGTTCATGCGATACGCCTTGACGCTGCGGTCCAGCGTGTAGGGGTAGGTGCCCTGCAACTTCTCGATGCCCGCCAGCTGATGATTGACGTGCTTCATGTACTCTTCGCCCGGAGCCGGCAGCGCCGGACCATCGTTTTCGTAAATCGCGCTGACGATCGCGGTCATGCTGGGTAGGTAGTAGCTCTGGTGGAGCTTCTTGACCTTTGGGGTCAGCGCGCCGCGCGCGGCCAGCCACATGATCACTTCAGAGCCTTCCATGCCGCCGAGTTCGGCGTATTCCGCCAGAGTGTACTCGGTCAGCTTCTCCGGATCGTTTTCGAACAGTTCCAGGAACTTCATGTCCCATTCGGTGTTGTTGAAGCCACAGCGCTCGCCATGCACCTGATGAGAGAGGCCGCCGGTCGCAACCAGCACTACGCCGAGATCTTCGGGGTAGCTTTCGATCGCCTTGCGCAGGCTCTGGCCGAACTTCCAGAAGCGCTTCGCCGAAGGAACCGGGAATTCCAGCACGCCCATCTGCAGTGGGATGACGTTGCAGGGCCAGCCATTCTTCTTCTCGCCACTGTCATGCGGCAGCAGGATCGAAAGCGGGGAGAACATGCCGTGGTCAAGCGGCTTGTCCTGGAAATAGGAAAGGTCGAATTCGTCGGCCACCAAGCCGGCGGCGATGTGCGCGGCCAGTTTCGGGTGCCCTTGGATCGGGGGCAATTCGCGCGGCCCGCCGCCTTCATCCGCCACCTTGTATTCTTCGCCGATGCCAAGGGCAAATTGCGAGTAGTGGTCCAGGAAGAAGCTGGTGATGTGATCGTTGAACATCACGATCATCACGTCTGGCTTCTTGGCGGCCAGCCACTCCTGCACCGGCTTGTAGTCGGCGAAAATAGGGGCCCAGACCGGATCATCCTGCTTCTGCTTGTCGAGAGCGAACCCGATCGTGGGGGTATGGGAACTGGCGACGACGCCTAGAATTCTTGCCATTTTTTTATTGTCTCACCTCAAGAAAAAGAAATAGGGGACCGGTGTGCCCCCTCGCAGGATCTACACTGCGAGCACCGGTCCCCCACACCAAGAAAACAGACCAACCGATCGTTTAAACGAAGCCGATCGCCCGACCCGCTGCCCCTACTCCAAACCAGAGAACCAGCGAGAGAGCACCGGCGAGCGCGCCCCAACTGGGCGGCTGCTCGGTGGATACTGCTTTCTTGTGTCCCGTGTAATGAAACACCAGTGCTGCGAACAACAGCACCATCTTCGGACGGAAGGCTGCATTGTCATACGACTTGATGCCTTCCGACATGAACAACATCGCGCCGGACACCAGAATGGTCAGGATGCCCCAGTTGATGTAAGTATTGAGTTCCTTGTTGAGCCTTTGCGCCGTGATGCCGCCCATTCTCAGACCCATCAGCCGCAGGTCGATCAGGAACAGCGCACCCATGAAGAGCGCCAGCGCCAAAATGTGAAACGTCTCAATCAGAGGGAACGGCCAAGTGTTGCCTCGAATCCAACCGCCGAGGGCGGTATCTTCCGCCGCTTGATATATGAAGTGCAGGTCCATGGTCATTTCCCCTTAAAGGTTGTAAGCAGTCCAGCGTCCGGCGAACACAACACCGGTCCAGAAGATCATCGAGAGCCAGCCCGCGCGGCGAGCTTCGGCAGGAGGTGTTGCCAGCGTGTCCCACTGCGCCCAAGTGGATTGCGTCTTCGTATGGAAGTAAAGCGCGTTGACGCCGGCCACCAGCAGCAACACGATCTTGATCTTGAACCAGCCGCTATTCCAGCAGCGAACTGCTTCTGCGCAGAACAGCAGGAGGCCGGTGACGAACATCACCACGGCGCCGCCCAACGAATACGGCACGAACGTTTTCGCCACCTTGCTGACCGGCATGTCGCGCCACGCGATTCCCGCCAAGCGGAAATCCAGCATCAGTACCGGTCCTAGAATGAAGGCCAACCCCAAGAGGTGGATGCCCTCGACGATCGGAAACATGTATTGCGACTCACGGAGGCCTGTGGCCCAGCCGACATCTTGGAGTCGCTGACAGAGTGCAAGGATTGTGTCGTTCATCGCCGCTTTCTTTGGCACTTCTTGTGCCATTTCTGCATCTTGTTGAAAATACGCCTGCCTGCCCTTGGTCTTCGCGTGGGCTCGGGGAAATACCCGTGGGGTTGCGCCATAAGGCCCAAAACCCTGCGTCTCCGCGCGGATCTATGGGTCAAGATCTCCGATGGATGTAGTCCCGGAAGTGTTGTTCAAAACAATCGGGCACGGTTGTGTTTCATGCCCGAGACGCTATACTACGGACTACAAAGGACACACCCGTGGCGCGCAACGAAGAAGGGGAATTCGAACTCATTTTGGGCAATCGCCAGTTGCTGAGCGTCTTCTTTTTGGTCGTTCTGCTGCTTGGCCTCTGCTTTGTCGGTGGCTACGTACTGGGACGCGGTGCCGCTCCCGTCCTAAACGCGACCAATGACATCCCGCCACAGGAACCCGCGAAAGAGGTGGCGGTCGTAAGCCCAACGCCTACTCCGAAAGCGGAACCCCTGCCTCCCGAGCCTGTTTCCGTGCCCACGCAGACGGCTCCTCAATCGGCCGCTGTACCCGCGCCGCCTCCGGTTGCCGCTCCCGAGCCTCCGAAAGCCAAGGCTACCCCGAAGCAGGAGCCTGCGAAAGCTGCTCCGCCGAAGCCTGCGCCGGTCAAGCCCGCACCGGTCGCAGCGGCCAAGGCTGGTCCCGCGACGTCTACCCCGATCCCGGGCCGCGTTTATCTTCAGCTATCGGCGACCGACAAAGTCAAAGCCGAGACCATGGTGGACTTGTTGCGCAGTCGCAGTCTGCCCGGCATGGCCGCGCCCATCACCGATCGTCCTGGCCTCTACCGCGTGCTGGTTGGACCCATGTCTGACTCCGGCGTGCCGGACATGCGCAACAAGCTGAAAGCCGCTGGCTTCCCGGCCGATCAAGCCATCAAGCGTACGTTCTAAGAACCTCCCATGAACTGGCTGTTGTCGCTGGCCTCGGGAGCCTTGCTGGTTCTTGTCTTCCCTCGCTTCAATTTCACGTGGCTTGCACCCGTGGCACTGGCGCCGTTGTTGATCGCTGCTGCGCGTGAATCGAAGGCCAAGACGCGTTTTTTCCATGGCTGGGCCAGTGGCTTCATCTTCTGGTTCTTTATCTGTATCTGGATCCAGTTCGTCCTGGAAGTCCATGGCGGTATGGGCGCGCTCGGCGGATGGTTCGCATTCGTGCTCTTTGCGATCCTCAAAGGCTTGCATACCGCGCTCTTCTCCACTCTTGCAGGACCTCTGCTGCGCAAGCCTTGGGCCGTGCCCGCGGTGGCCGCGCTGTGGGCTGGCATTGAGCATGCGCATGGAACACTGGGTCTAGCCTGGCTTGGCCTTGGCTTCGCCTGGCTCGACCTAGGCAATGCCGCCATCGACTGGCCGTGGCTCCTGCGCCTCGCGCCCATCACAGGTGTACACGGCATCTCTTTCGTTCTGGCGATGATGTCCGTCGCCGTTGCGCTCGCTGCACTCCGCCGCCCGTGGAAGGAACTCACGCCGCTCGCGAGCATCGCGCTTGTGTTCCAGCTGCCTGTGATTCCCGCATCGCCCGTGGCGATCCAACGTGTTCAGGTGGTGCAGCCCAACGTCGATCTGGAAGCCCGCTGGCCCACCGCGGCAGCCTTCTCCGAATTTGAGAATCGCTTGGCAACGCTCTCGCTTGATGAAGCTGCCCCGCTTATCGTATGGCCCGAAGCTCCCGCGCCGTTTTATCCGGAGCGCGCGGACTTTCACAACTTCGTCTCCGGCATCGCCCAGCAGGCCAACGCCAGCTTCCTGCTGGGGGGCGTCTCCTACACGAAGGACGGCGACCCACTGAATTCGGCGTTCCTGCTCAACTCGGCCGGCGAAATCCAGGGCCGTTACGACAAGATTCAGTTGGTGCCCTTCGGGGAATACATCCCGCCCGCCTTCAACTGGGTGAATCGCATCACCGGCGAAGCGGGTGACTTTCAGCCCGGCGAACGCGTGGTCACCTTTGAAGCGAACCGCCATCGCTTCGGAACCTTCATCTGTTACGAATCGGCCTTCCCGGGCTTGGTCCGGCAGTTTACGAATCAGGGCGCCGAACTCCTGATCAATATTTCCAACGACGGCTACTTCGGCAACAGTGCCGCGCGCGAACAGCATCTTGCACTGGTCCGCATGCGCGCTGCCGAAAACCATCGCTGGATTCTGCGTGCCACCAATGACGGCATCACCGCGATGATCGATCCTTCGGGCCGCGTCACGCAGACGATCCCCGAACGCACGGAGACTTCGGAGATCCTGCGCTACAACTACGTCGCAGATGTGACGCCGTACACGATGTGGGGCGATTGGTTCCCGTGGCTGTGCCTGCTGGCATCCGCGGTATTGTGTTGGATCGCGCTAAAGCGGAACGTCGACCAGGGTAAGAATCTCGTTTAACACGCTCTCCGCCGTGTTCTGCGCGCGA
>CANIIC010000139.1 GCA_947467395.1 Bryobacterales bacterium | reverse complement strand
TCCGACGATCAGCTGCAGATCCTTACCCCCGGCGGCGGCCAGGACCGCTCCTATCGGGTGAACTCGTTCCAGTTGCTTGGACCCTTCGATGTGAAGGGCCTGAGCTCTACGCCCAGCCGTGAGAAGATCCTCACCTGCCATCCCGACAAAGATAAGAACAAGACTGCTGATGTCTGTGCGCGAGAGATTCTCTCCTCGCTCGCCAAGCGCGCCTATCGCCGTCCCGTAACCAACGATGACGTCACCGAAATCATGCAGTATTACGCGGATGGTGTGAAGTTGGGTGGCTTCGAATCCGGCGTGCGCGAAGGCATCACTGGCATCCTGGCCAGCCCGTTTTTTCTCTACCGCGGAGAGCGCGTCCCCACCGGCCTGAAACCCGGTGAGAAGTACGCCATCACCGATCTGGAACTCGCCTCCAAGCTGTCGTTCTTCCTGTGGAACTCGATCCCCGATGAGGAATTGCTGGATCTGGCCATCCAGAACAAGCTGAGTCAGTCTGCCACGCTCGACAAGCAGGTTCAGCGGATGCTGGCCGATCCTCGGTCGAAGACCTTGGCCAGCAACTTCGTGCAGCAGTGGCTCGACATGGGCCGCCTGGATGCCATCGTTCCGGATAACGACATCTTCCCGAACGCCTCCGGCCGCATGGATCCGCGAACGGATTTCCGCACCGAACTCACCTTGTTCGCCGACAGCATCTTCCGCGAAGATCGCAACGTCGTGGATCTGCTGCGCGCCAACCACACCTATCTCAATGAACGCGTTGCCCTGCACTACGGCATCACCGACGTGAAGGGCGATCAGTTCCGTCGCGTGGAATTGAAAGACTCCGTTCGTTGGGGCTTGCTCGGCAAGGGCGCAGTTCTGATGGCCGCGGCCTATCCGAACCGCACCTCACCTGTGCTGCGCGGAGCTTTCATCCTGAAACACATTGAGGGCGTCCCGCCGGCCACTCCGCCGCTGGGTGTTCCGGCGTTGAACGACAAGGACATCGGCACCACCAAAGCAAAGACCGTGCGTGAACTGATGGCGATCCATCGTGCCAACCCGACCTGCGCCGCCTGCCACGCCGTCATGGAACCGCTGGGCTTCGCGCTCGAGAACTTCGACGCCACCGGTGCGTGGCGTGATCGCGACCGCTTCGCTGGCGCCCCCATCGATTCCGCGGGCGAACTGCCCGACAAGACGCCGATCAAAGGACCGGATGATCTTCGCACCGCGCTATTGCGCCGCCCCGACCAGTTCGTCCAGACCTTCGTCGAAGGCCTGCTGACCTACTCCATGGGCCGCACCCGCGACTATTACGACATGCCGACCGTTCGCCGCATCGTCCGCAGCACGGCCGCCAAGGATTACAAGTTTTCTGCCATCGTGGAAGCGGTGGTCAAGACCGATCAGTTCAAGATGCGCCGGGCCCCCCAGCCGGTGCAGAGGGCCAGCAAATAAGGAGCCGACATCATGTACATTTCTAAGAAACATCTTCAGCGCCGCTCATTCTTACAGGGAGTGGGAGCCGTCATCGGCCTACCGCTTCTCGATGCCATGATTCCTGCCTCCACCGCGTGGGCGCAGACCGCAGCGAAAGCTCCTACGCGCTTTGCGTTCGTCGGCTTCCCCCACGGGGCGATCATGGACCGTTGGTCGCCGAAGGAAACCGGCACCAACTTCACGATGTCCGACATCTTGAAGCCTCTTGACCCCTTCAAGAAGCACATGACCATCGTGTCCGGCCTACGCAACAAGCCGGCCGAAACGCCGGAGCCGCACGGCTACATTGAACAAGGTTGGCTCACCGCCGTGAAGCCGTGGGACTTCGGTAAGGCCGGCCCCGATTCCGGAGTCAGTGCCGACCAGATCGCGGTTCGCCACATCGGTCAGGAAACACGCCTGCCGTCGCTGGAACTCGGCGTCGGCGGCAGCGCCCGCCTCGCGTGGCGTACGCCGACGCAGTCGCTACCCCAGGAAAGCAACCCGCGTTCCGTTTTCCAGAAACTCTTTGGACAAGGCGATACAGATAAGGAACGAGCCCAGATCCTCGCCGAAACGGGCAGCGTCCTCGATCGCGTGCAAGGTCAGGCCAAACGCCTGCAAGCCAGCCTCGGCGTCAGCGACCGCGTGCTGGTGAGCGACTATCTCGATTCGGTCCGCGAAATCGAACGCCGCGTGCAGTTGGCCTCGAAGCCGTCGAACCCCGAGATGATCATCCCGGATGCTCCTGTGGGCACGCCGAATGATTTGACCGAATACTTCAAGCTGATGTTTGACCTCATGGCCCTCGCCTTCCAGGCCGACATCACGCGCGTCATCAGCATCTCTCTCGATCGCGAAGCCAGCATGCGCACGTACACCAACTTGAGCATCGCGGAAGGCTTCCACCCGCTGTCGCATCACGGCAACAACCCGGGCAAGATGGACAAGCTGGTGCAGATCCAGAAGTATCACACCGAAGTTTTTGCCGGCTTTATCAAGAAGATCGAAGCGGCGAAGGAAACCGACGGCACCGTGCTGGATCATTCGACGATCCTCTACGGCAGCAACATGAGCAACAGCGATCGCCACAACAACGATCCGCTGCCGTCCGTCATCATGGGCCACGCCAACGGCCGCATCAAGGGCGGACAGCACTTGAAGTACCCGCAGGATTCGCGTCATGGCGATCTGCTGTACACCTTGCTCGAACGCAACAACATCCCGGTGAAATCCATCGGCGACAGCACTCAAGGGCTCTCGGAGGTTTAAGGCATGCGTAAGTTTGTAGCCGCAACTGCGGTCCTGCTGGCTGGCACCTCCATGATGGTGGCCGCCAGCAACAGTCCTCTGCTGGACGCGGTGGAATCCGGCGACCACGCCACCGCCCTGCGTCTGGTGAGCTCTAAAGGCACCAACGTCAACGCCACCGATGCCGATGGCAGCACGGCCATCATGCACGCGGCAGCCAATGACGATCTGGAACTGGTCCGTGCTCTGATCAAGGCGGGCGCGAACGTCAAGCTGAAGAATCAGTTCGGCACGTCGGCTCTCACCGAAGCCTCGATCCTGGGTTCCGCGCCTATTATTGACGCGCTGCTCAAAGCCGGTGCCGACGCGAACTTCAAGACGCTGGATGGCGAGACTCCTCTGATGGCTGCCGCGCGCAGCGGGAAAGTCGATGCCGCCAAACTGCTGCTCGATGCCGGTGCCGACGTGAACGCCAAGGAAAACTGGGGACAGCAAACTGCTCTCATGTGGGCCGCCGCACAAGGCCAGGCCGACATGGTGAAGTTCCTCGCTTCCAAGGGCGCGAACCTCAACGATCACGGTCGTATCAATCAGTGGGAACGCAAGATTATCCAGGAGCCTCGCCCCAAGGATATGAACAAGGGTGGCTTCACCGCGCTGCACTACGCCGCGCGCGAAGGCTGCGTCGCCTGCGTTCAGAATCTGCTGGCCGCCGGTGCCGACCCCGATTCCGAAGATCCCGATCGCGAGACGCCTCTGCTGCTCGCACTCCAGAACATGCACTTTGACGCCGCCGCCGTGCTCGTCAAAGGCGGGGCGGATCTCGATAAATGGGACATCTTTGGACGCTCGCCTGTGTACATGGCCGCTGACGTCAGCACCTTGCCCATGAAGGGCAACGGTGCCGTCGCCGCCATTCCCAGCGTCGACAAGCTCACGGCTGTCGACGTCGGGCGCATGATGCTCGAAAAGGGTGCGAACCCGAACATTCAGTTGAAGCGCCGTCCTCCCTATCGCGACGTGCCTCAGGATCGCGGTGGCGACGGCATGCTGGCGCAGAACGCGACTCCTCTACTGCGCGCAGCCCGTGGCGGCGATGACAAGTTCGTCGCCCTGCTGTTGGAATTCAAGGCTCTCGTCGATCTCCCCAGCAAGGAAGGCATCACGCCGTTGATGGCCGCTGCCGGAGTCGACTACGGCGCTCGCGTCACGCGCGGCCGCAATCGTACCGATGAAGGCGTGCTCGCCACGATGGACCTGCTGGTCAAGGCCGGCGCCAACGTGAACGCGCGTTCGCTAGTGGATCGTGGACCTGCCGGTCGCGGCGGTGGTGGCGCGGGCAGAGGGGGCGGTGGCAATGCTGCGGGTCTTCCTCCTGCGTCTGGTGCTGCTGCTGACGATAGCGCCTCGGCTCGGATCGCGCAAACGTTCCGTCGCGGCAGCCAGATGCCCAGTGCCTCGGCTGTTCCGAATCAGACCGCTCTGCACGGTGCGGCCGAACACGGCTTCGATAAATTCATCGAGTTCCTGGTCGCCCACGGTGCCGATCTGACCGCGAAAGATGCTAACGGCCGTACGGCCCTCGACGTCGCTCGTGGCGCCAGCGGCAACCGCGGCGGAGCGGATGCTTTCCCGTCGACGGTGGCTCTGCTCGAATCCATGATGAAGGCCAAGGGGCTCCCCATTCCCGCCCCAACCCGCTAAAGACGTTCCATCAAAACACGAAGGGGGCCGGATCTCTCCGGCCCCCTTCTTTATTGCTTCAACGAGTCTGACAGCTTACTTCGGCGTCACGTGGATCAACGCGCCGGGATTGGCGTCTTCGATCATCCACAACGAACCATCCGGAGCTTCCGCGATGTCGCGGATGCGCTTGCCGACGTTCCAGCGTTCCGCCATCTTGGCGCCACCCTTGCCGTCCATGATGACCCGGTTGACAGAGGTTGTTCCCATGCCGCCGATGAAGCCGTTTCCATTCCACTGCGGGAACGTCTGCGCGCCCGTGTAGAACATGATGCTGCCCGGCGCAACCACCGGCACCCAGTAGATTGCCGGCTTCTGCAGGTCCGGACGCGTATCCGGAGTTGCGATTGCCACGCCGTTGTAGTTCGGAGCGTAGCCCACCAGCGGCCAGCCGTAGTTCTTACCCTTCTCGATCAGATTCAGTTCGTCGCCACCGCGCGGACCATGTTCGATTTCCCACAGTTCGCCGGTCGGCGAGAACGCCAGGCCGTAGGGTGTGCGATGGCCGCTGGTCCAGGTTTCCGCGGGCGTCAGGTTTTCGGCCGGGAACGTGTAGTTGCTGACCACTTTGGCCGTCTTCGCCGCTTCGGTATCCGAAGGCGGATCGATCAGAGGAATCGTGGACGCGCCGACCTTGCCGGCATTCGGATTATCCGGTGCGGGCTTGCCGTCCAGCGTCAAGTGCAGAATCTTACCCACCGGCTGATTCGGATCCTGAGCCGGCGTGAAGCGCTGACGATCGCCAACCGTGAGGAACAGGGATTTGCCATCCGGCGCGAACGCGAGCGCTCCGCCTTCCTGGCCGCCCTTGCCCTTGGGCATCTGGTGCCACAGGACCTGGAAATTCGTGAAGCGAGCGGCGTTCCCGGACAGCGTCAGCCGGCCACGGCCCAACGCGAGACCACCGCCGTAGTCGCCGGGTTCGGAATACGTCAAGTAGATGCTTTGATCCGTAGCGAAATTCGGCGATACGTAAACGCCCAGCATTCCGCTCTGTCCCTGCCAGTAAACTGCGGGAGTATTCGTCAACGGCGCGATCTTCTCGCCCTTGGCCGATACCAGCCACACCGGCCCGACTTTCTCGGTGACCAGCATGCGGCCATCCGGCAGGAACGCGATTCGCCAAGGCAGTTCAAACGTGCTCGTCGTGGTCATCGTGAACGGAACGCTGGCCTCAGGCTTCTGTTCGCCCGCATTCACTTGCGCCCAGGCCGCGGCCGACGCCAGAGTCAGCAGGCCGAGCTTGTGGATCAATTTCATGATCGATTCTCCTTAATTCTTCAGCGTCGCCGTTTCCGGATGCGCTGTTGCCTATCGTACAACATGCGGCGGATGCCATAGCCTACACTCAAACTACGTGCTCAACCGGGGTTACGCCTACACCAGCATCATCAGCAGCAAATACGCGGGACAAACCCTGCTCTCTCACTTAGCGAATCTGTACCCCCACTCAACCCCAGAAGCCTGGCAACAAAAACTGAACAACGGAGAAGTCACCCTAAATGGCATCACCGCCACCGGGGACGAATCCGTCACTGTAGGCCAAACCCTCGTCTGGAACCGCCCGCCCTGGATTGAACCAGACGCACCTCAGCATTTCGACGTCCTGTTTGAAGACCCCCATCTGCTGGCCGTCAACAAACCCAGCGGGCTACCCACTCTCCCCGGTGGCGGCTTCATGGAAAATACCCTGCTGCGCTTGGTGCAGAAGCGAACTCCCGATGCAAACCCTGTCCACCGGTTGGGCCGAGCCACCACCGGCGTCGTCCTCTTCTCCAAAACACCGCAGGCCGCCGCGAATCTAGTCGCAAACTGGAACACACCCAAAATTCAAAAAATCTACCGGGCGCTGGCTCAAAACGTTGCGGGGAACGATACCTACGAAATCCTCACCCCCATCGGTCTCGTGCCGCACCCGCTCATCGGTTCCGTGTGGGCCGCCAATCCGAGTGGCAAACCATCAAAGTCCGTGGCAACGGTGATCTCACGGAGCGCCAGCACCACAATATTTGAAGTCAGCCTAAGTTCGGGCCGCCCTCATCAGATCCGAATCCATCTGGCATCCATCGGCCATCCTCTGGTGGGCGATCCTCTGTACGGCATAACCGGCCAGCCTCTTGAACATCTCCCTGGTCTCCCCGGCGATGGAGGGTATTTTCTCCACGCCCACTATCTGAAATTCCATCACCCCATCAGTGGAGAACAAATCCAGATCGAGGCCCCTTTGCCGTCCGGATTCGCGGTGCAATAGTAGGTTCACGAGATGCGAAAAGGGTTTACGAGAAAACCGAAAGCCGAGCCCGCGACGGCAGGCAAGAACTACATCACCCCCGGCGGGTTCCAGCGCCTCCAGGAGGAGCACCATTTTTTACTTCGTCGGGAACGTCCCGCCGTGACGGAAGTGGTGACGTGGGCTGCGGCCAACGGCGATCGCAGTGAAAACGCCGACTATCAGTACGGCAAGCGCCGGCTGCGGCAGATCGATGGGCGGATTCGTTTTCTCCGGAAGCGCATGGAAGCTGCGGAAGTCGTGGACCCGGAAGCTCCCAGAACGGGGCAAGCGGCCACGCGGGCATTCTTCGGCGCAACCGTGCGCTACTCCACTGCCGCGGGAGTGGAGCGAGAGGTGAGCATCGTGGGCACCGATGAAGTCGATCTGGAGCGCAACCACATCAGTTGGGTCTCACCCCTGGGGCGCGCGTTGCTGAAGTCGGCACCCGGGGATAGTGTCATTCTTCGAGCGCCGGGTGGTGTAGAAGACCTAGAGGTGCTGGACGTGCGTTACGAGCGCATCTCCGTGGAACCGTTCCGAGAGCCGCTTGGATCCGAGTCCTCGTCCAAAAGACGGCAGCCTGACAATCCAGTGAGGCAGGGAAAAGACGGGCTGTAAGCCCGTGAAAACCGCTCGCAGCATCACCGCGCTTATGGACGGGATGGTGGATCCCACCACAGCCGTTTCTGTCCGGGTGCGAACTGAACCAGCGCCGTGGCTGGATATCGAGGTCGTGGAACTCCTGTCCCTTGCCCGCCTCCCTGGAACCTGTTATCGTTGACGGGCTCAATCCCAAACACGGTCCTCGATTTCTTGATCACGGAGGCTTAACGATGCGAAAACATCATCTTTTCTCCCTTTCCCTGTTTTCAACCTTATTACTCCTCAGCGGATATGCTGTCGTTCAGGGTCAGCAAAGGACTCCTTCGACGGCCAGCGCCAAGCGCTGGTCCGATGCAGCCACTTGGCCTGATAAGAAGGTGCCCGCCAAAGACACTGTGGTCACCATCGAGAAGGACATGAACGTGGTCCTCGATGTCAGCCCGCCGCCGCTGCACGGGTTGAGGATCAACGGCAAACTAAGCTTCGCGGATAACAAAGATCTTGAACTGACCACTGAGTGGGTCATGTTGCACGGGGAACTGGAGATTGGCACGGAAGCCCGCCCGCACACGCGCAATGCGACGATTACTCTGACCAATACCGTCCCGGGTGAAGACATTGAGGTTATGGGTGACCGCGGGATCATGCTGATGGGCGGAACGCTGAGCCTGCACGGGAATCGGAAAGACTCCTGGACCAAGCTGGCCAAGACAGCCGCCGCGGGTAGCGCCACCATCGAAGTCTTGAATGCCGGTGACTGGAAGAAAGGTGACGTGATCGTTCTCGCGTCCACGGATTTCGATCCGCACCAGGCAGAGAGACGAACCATCTCCAGCATCTCTGGAAAAGTGATCACGCTGGACCAGAAACTGCAGTACATGCATTATGGCCAAGTCACCTTCGGCGTGGATGAGCGTGCCGAAGTCGGCATGTTGTCACGCAATATCCGTATCCAGGCTTCTCCCGACGCAGAGCAGTCCTTCAGTGGCGGGCACGTGATGGCGATGACCGGCTCAAAAATGCAGGTCTCCGGAGTCGAGTTTTTCCGTATGGGCCAGCACGAGAACCTGGCGCGGTATCCGATCCATTGGCACCTGGTGGACGACGGCGCGGGGCAATACATCCAGAACTCCGCGATTCACGATACGTACAGCCGTTGCGTGACGGTACATGGCACGAACAATGTGCGGGTCCAGAACAACGTGGCTTACAACAATGTGGGTCACTGCTACTTCCTGGAAGATGGCGTCGAACATGGGAATCAGTACATCAGCAACCTGGGGATGCTGACCAAGTGCCATCCTACGCGGCCCTGTAATTCCACAAACGCTATTTACACCGGAGTGGTCGGAGCGCCCAATGGTCAAACTGCCACCGACCAGTTGCTTCCTTCCGACAACACGGCGTCCACCTTCTGGATCACGAACCCCGACAATACGTACCGGGGGAATGTGTCCGCCGGGTCGGAGGCAACCGGCTTCTGGATGGCGTTCCCGGAACATCCCACGGGTAAGTTTGAAGGCACGGAGCTCGCGGCGAAGACGTGGCCCCGCCGCATGCAAATTCGGGAGTTCTCCGGTAACGTCTCGCATTCCAACGTCGAAGGGTTTATGCTCGATCGCGGAACCAATGCGCAGGGCAGATTCAACCTTGGCGGGAACACGCATCTGCCCTATACGGATCCCAGCGACACCAACAGCGCGAGGCTGGAAGCGGTGATCAAGGACTTGACGGTCTACAAGAGCGCTGGTGCGGCCATCTGGGCCCGTGGCGAGAATCATATCTTCGACGGCCTGAAGATTGCCGATAGCGCGATCGGCTACACGCATGCGTACCCTGGCGTGGCCCCATACCACGGCGACTATACCTCAAAAGTCTTGAACTCCCTGTTCGTTGGCGAAAGCGACAACAAGGGCACCCCAAAGACCGAAGCGGAGATCAAGTATGGACGAACCATGCCGCGCAAGGACGCGGATTACCCGGTGCGTGGCTACGAATACTACGACTTCACGCACCATGTGGTGAACACCAAGTTCGTCAACTATGTGGACAATGACACCCGCAAAGCCGGAGCCCTCTCTTACCTGTTGTTCACCAGCTTTGGCGTCAGCACCAACAATGACGTCGAGAAACTGACATTTGAAAATGCCAAGCCGGCATATTTCCCACCAACCGAACGCCGCTGGCAATTCACCGGTGAATATGGAAGTTTTTCAGGCTGGAATGGCGCGGTGATCCACGATATCGACGGCTCAGCCACCGGTATCCGTGATTCCTACGTTGTGATTGACAACGGGATCGCGTTCGATGAGAAGCGGTGTGAAATGAAGCCGACCTGGGGCGCGGCCGTGTGCAAAGGTGATATGGGGCGCATGGGGATTAGCGCGAACGCTCCGGGAGGTCGTGGTGGACCTGCCGCAGCTGCGGGCCCCGGCGCGGCGAAGGGTGGTCCGGGTGGACCTGGGGCTGCCAAGGGAGCTCCTGGAGGACCGGGCAGAGGGGCTGCGAACCCGATCGTCCTCGTCCGCAATGGTCGGAAACTCAATCTCACGGGTCCGATTACGGTACTCGCCGGCACCGAAATCCGGGCGGAAAGCGAAGCGCCAACCCTGAATGTTCAGGTCAGTGAGATGGACCTCGGCTCGTGGATGATCGTCGAATTGCCGGGTTACACCAGCGCAGCCTCGGGCGAGGCGCAACCCAACTTGCAGGCACTGCGCAACGCCACCCGCAACTCGTATTTCAAGGGAGATGGCGCCCTTTGGGTGAAGGTCGTCGCGAACGGTGGCGGGATGACTCAAGGCACTGCTGCCGGTCGCGGCGGCCTAGCGCCAAGCAGTATCCAAGTCAGCAGGTAGGCTGACCCGAGTCGTAGAGCCACAGGCCCCCGGCATAGGCCGGGGCGACGTACGAGCAGGTGGCTGCCAGCCTTGGCAAACAGCCTGGGGATCGTACGGAAGAACGAAGGGGAGTGGTCAACAGGTCCGCCGGACAACATTGAGCGGCTGCTGTTGGCGCATTTCGAGATGGGATTGGCTACAAGTCCAATCCCGCTGAGAAAATAGGGGTGTTAAGCCAAGGAAAAAATAAAATGGTGCGAAGGGGGCTTGAACCCCCACGAGATTGCTCCCGCTAGCACCTCAAGCTATTCCCGGCATTGTGCGTGAGTTTGCGCCAGTGTCGGGAGTTCTTTTTAGTGCTGCGGAATCAGGCACTTCGGCAACACGCTCTATCGATCAGTTGTGAGTTGCTGCG
>CANIIC010000138.1 GCA_947467395.1 Bryobacterales bacterium | reverse complement strand
GCACTTCCTGTTCAACGCCCTGAACGCGCTCTACGGCATCATCCCGCGCGAAGCCAAAGGCGCGCGCGACACCGTGCTCAATTTGGCCGACATCTTCCGCTACTTCCTGGACACGCGCAAAACGCTGGTACCGCTATCGGAAGAGCTGCACATCGTGCGCGCGTATCTCGACATCGAACACCTGCGTCTGGGCAACAAACTGCACACCGAACTACACATCGCCGATGACGCACAAGGAGTGATGATCCCCGTGCTCTCCCTGCAACCCATCGTGGAGAACGCGATCAAACACGGCATCGCCCCACTCGCCAGCGGAGGCACCGTCACCGTCACTGCACGGCTCGAAGATCAGGAACTGCGCATCACTGTCCACGACACCGGCCGAGGCTTCGAGTCCACCAATCGCAGTGGCGTCGGCCTCGAAAACGTCGAACGCCGTCTGGAATTGTCCTACGGAAGTGCCGCGCACCTGGAGATTGAGTCCACGCCGCAAGGCAGCACGGTGACGATCGCGATTCCTTCGCTCGTAGAGGCCACCCGATGAGGGTCCTCATCGCCGATGACGAACCCGTCGCACGTCAGATCCTGCGCGAGCATCTCGAATCTATCCCCAACATCGAACTGGTCGGCGAAGCGACCACGGGCACCGAAGCAGCACAACAGATCCTCGAACTGCACCCGGACCTCGTCCTGCTCGACCAACACATGCCCGAACAAGACGGCCTGAGCGTCGCGCGCAGCCTGAGCCGCAGCATGCCGATGGTCATCTTCGTCACGGCCTATGAACAGCACGCCCTCGACGCCTTCGACGTCGGCGCGATCGACTATCTCCTGAAACCCGTCCGCCGCGAGCGCCTCGAGAAAGCGATCGAGAAGGCCCGCAAACAGTGGAAACCCGCCGCCCCCAAGCCCGCGCTCAAGAAGATCGCCGGCAAGAAGGGTAACGACATCTACCTGCTCGACCCCGCCGAGATCGTCGCCTTCCAAGCCGAAGGCGAGCTGGTCCACATCCTCACCGCCAACCAGAAGTACCTCGCCGATGCCCCACTCAAAGTTCTCGAGAAAGAGCCAGCGCTAGCAGCCTTCCGCCGAGTCCACCGCTCCACACTGATCAACACCGAACACATCCGCAAAATCTCTCCCCTGTCGAGTCGCCGCTGGATGCTCAAGATGTCGACTGGCCTCGAAGTCACCGTCAGCAAACGCCTCGCCAGCACGATTCGCGAACAAGCTCACTTCTAAACGAAAAAAGGGGTGGACCCGAAGGTCCACCCCCAGCATTCACAGCTCGAACTACAGACGGCAAATCAGCAGTTCGCGTTCGTACACCAACTCGGACGGCAGATGGTCGTGCAACTTGATGAACAGTTCTTCGTGGTTCATCACTTCGCGCTTCCATTCGTTGCGGTCAAACTTCTGGAGCTCGTTGAACTTCTCCTTCGAGTAGTCCAAACCGTTCCATTCCAGATCTTCGTAACGCGGCATCCAGCCGATGGGCGTTTCCTGACCCAAGGCGCGGCCACGCGAACGGTCCACGATCCACTTCAGCACGCGCATGTTTTCGCCGAAGCCCGGCCACATGAACTTGCCATCGGCATCCTTACGGAACCAATTCACGTGGAACACACGCGGCGTGGAGGTGACCAGGCGCTGCATCTTGATCCAGTGACGGAAGTAGTCGCCCATGTGATAGCCGCAGAACGGCAGCATCGCCATGGGATCGCTGCGAACCTGACCGATCGTACCGGCCGCGGCCGCAGTCATTTCCGAGCCCATCGTCGCCCCGGCATAGACGCCAGCGGTCCAATTGAAGGTCTGATACACCAGCGGCATCGTCGTCGCGCGACGGCCACCGAAGATCAGAGCGCTGATCGGCACACCGGACGGATCTTCCCAGGCCGGGTCGATCGTCGGGCACTGCGACGCAGGCGCCGTGAAACGCGAGTTCGGATGGGCAGCCTTCGCGCCCGTTTCCTTCGCGATCGCGGGCGTCCAACGATTGCCCTTCCAATCCGTACATTCGGCAGGCGGTGCGTCCGTCATGCCTTCCCACCACACGCCACCTTCCGGCGTCAGCGCGACGTTGGTGAAGATGGTGTTCTTCGCCAGCGACGCCATCGCGTTCGGATTGGTGTGATTGGAGGTACCCGGGGCCACGCCGAAGAAGCCGGCTTCCGGATTGATGGCGCGCAGCTGGCCCGAAGCGTCCGGCTTGATCCAGGCGATGTCGTCACCGACCGTCCAAACCTTCCAGCCTTCGAAACCCGCCGGCGGAACCAGCATGCTGAAGTTGGTCTTACCGCAAGCACTGGGGAACGCCGCGGCGACGTACGTCTTTTCGCCCTTCGGATCTTCCACGCCCAGGATGAGCATGTGTTCCGCCATCCAGCCTTCGTCGCGCGCGATGTTCGACGCAATGCGCAGGGCGAAGCACTTCTTGCCCAGCAGCGCGTTGCCGCCGTAACCCGAACCGTACGACCAGATTTCACGAGTTTCCGGGAAGTGCACGATATACTTCTCTTCGTTGCACGGCCACGGCACATCGTTCTGACCAGGCTGCAAGGGCATGCCGACCGAGTGCATACACGGCACGACGCGCTTGTAGTCTTTTTCGATTTCCTTGATCACCGCCGCGCCAATGCGCGCCATGATCTTCATGTTGACCACGACATACGGGGAATCGGTCAGCTCGATGCCGATTTGCGACATCGGCGAGCCCACCGGCCCCATGCTGAACGGCAGCACATACATCGTGCGGCCCTTCATCGATCCGCGGAACAGATCCTTCAACTTCTTCCGCATTTCGAAGGGGTTTACCCAGTTGTTCGTCGGCCCGGCGTTGTCCTTGGACAGAGAGCAGATGTAGGTCCTGTCCTCCACGCGCGCGACATCACTGGCGTCCGAACGCGAGTAGTAACAACCCGGCCACAGCTTTTCGTTCAACTTAACGAACGTGCCGCCTTCGACCATCTGGTCGCACAGCGCCTGGTATTCTTCTTCCGAGCCGTCCACCCAATGGATGGCGTCCGGAGTCGTCAACTCCGCCATCTTCTCAACCCACTTCAGAAGATGTTCGTTATCGCTTAACGGACGGGTGACGTCCCGACCGGACTTCAACTTCACAGTAGCCATAATTTTTGTTTTATTTGCGGCACTTCCGGGGCGCCCGCACGCCCACTCGAATGAAACAACAAGATCCAGCTTATCATGATTATATGAGCCTGCTGGCGCGCTGGATGTTGAGTGGTTGGTGTGCCGCGCTGCTCGTTTTGCCAGCCTTCGGCCAAGCCCTGGAATTTGAGTCCGGGGGCCTGAAATATCAAGCGATTACGAAGGCCGGCCTCACCGTAATGATCGCTCCCCTGCAGGAGCGCATCCTCGGCTACTCCATCATTCACGTGGCCGTTTCGAACGGCTCCGTCGAGCCGCAGGTGTTGTTGCCCGAAAAATTCCGCTTCCAGGCCGCCGTCGGCAAACCGATCCAGGCCCTCTCTGCCCGCGCCGTCGTGACAGACGTGCTAAACCGAGCCGGACGAGGCGACGTCGGCCGCCTGATCGGGATCTACGAAGCCGCGCTGTTTGGCAACTCCAATCTGGAACTGCGGCACGGCTACGAAGCTCGCCGGAAAGACGCCATGGCGATCGGCGGAACGAAGATGCGCGCGGCCGCAGCAGCAGCGGCAATCGTCTTAGGCTCCTATCAGTTAGAGCCAGGCGGCTCCATTGACGGAGCAGTCTTCCTGCCGTCGAAGAACAAGGCGTTGGGAGCCGGGAAGCTCACCATCGAAGCCGCCGGCGAGACCTTCGAGTTTACGCTTGCGGGAGAGCCCGCACCCGCCCGCTAGCACCGTCGAGTTCCACCGCGGTTCCCGGATCGGCCGAAGGCGTCCGCATGTACGCCATCGCGATGGTTTTGTCCCAAGCCGGCGAAAATGCCGCGCTCACCACTTCGCCCGCCTCGGCCCCGCCGCTGGTCAGTTTCGCGCCCGGCGCGGGAACCTGAGGAGTATCCAGTTCTACCAATCGCAGCTGTTTGTGAACCTGTCCGCGACTGCGTACACGCTCGACAATCTCCTGCCCCAGGTAGCAGCCCTTGCTGAAATGGATGGCGTGTAACAGTCCGGTTTCCTGCACGAGGTAGCGATCCGAAATCTCCTCGCCGAATCGCGCGCGCCCCTGCTCAATGCGCACCGTCAGCGCTTCCTCTTCATTCGCCTCGGGAACACCGGTCAGCGCAGGAACCTCGCCGAACAACCGGAAACCCGCCGGCACGCGCTGCACGATTCCTTGGCCCCACGCCACGTGCGACCACAATTCTTCCGGCACCGGAGCGCCCAACCCGGCCAGCACCTGCGCCGCCTCGGGACCTTCCAGAGCCACCGTCTTCACCGCATCCGTCACATCTTCCAGCGTCACGTCATCGGCAATGATGTAGCGATCCAGATGTTCGTAAATCTTGACGCGCTGCTCCGGTTCGGTGTCCAGCAGCAGGTGATCTTCAGAACACAGCACGTTCGCGTCGGCCTGAATCCGGCCCTGTGCGTTCAGGAAAAACGCGTAGCAGCCTTGTCCCGGCTTCAGAGCCTGTATATGTTGCGTCGTCATCGCGTGCAACAGCCGCGCGCGATCGTCGCCCGTCATGCGGATCTTCCCGCGCGCGGACAAATCCACCCACGCCGCATGTTCGCGCAGCGCCGTGTAGCCAGGAGTAGCGGTCGTTAGACTCATTTCGAATAGTAGGGGGAGTGCAGCCATGCCCAGTAGTGCGGACACGGCCCGGAACGGCTCAGCAGATTCTGCTCCAAGCCCATACCCCGAGTATACGGAGAATTCCCCCACCCTACGCGCACTACTTCGGCGTATGCGCCTCGATAAACTTCGCCGCGTCTGGAACTCTGACCTATTGCCTCTCGATTGCATGCGCTTCGTCATCGATGAACTGCGCGAGCGCATCCACTTCCCAGCCCTGGAGGTGCGTGAGTATCGCTTGAAAGGCGGCGCGCAAGTGCGCCTGCGCTGGAACAGCACCGACACGAAGGTGTTCGACGAAGTCTTCCTGGAGAAAATTTACGAACCGCTGGCTGCGGCGATTCCCGCGCATTCTCGCCCCGGCGTATTGGTGGATCTGGGCGCGAACATCGGCCTCAGCGGCCTGTTCCTCGAACGCATGTTGCACTTCGAACACGTGATCGCCGTCGAACCCGATCGCGGCAATCTGCGCATGCTGCGGCAGAATCTGGATCAGAACATTTCCGCCGAAGTCACCTCCATCCAGGCCTTCGCCGGAGCCGAACGCGGTCACGCGAATCTGCTCGACGAAGGCTACGGAGCATGGGGCCTGCGTATGGGCGCGCGCAGCGATTACGGGATCCCGGTGTTGCCCATGACCGAACTGGTTCCGCATGTTCCCGGCGGCGTGCTGCTGAAGTGCGATATCGAAGGCGCCGAACGCCAGATCTTCCCCGACATCGCCGAATGGGACGAGTGGGTGAGCTACATCATCCTGGAACTCCACACGGAATTTTTCACGATGGATCAATTGCAGCAGGCGCTCGCCTCGTCTCGTTATGAGTGGCACCTGCACGGCGCGATCCCCACGGGCGCGCTGCTCGCGGTCTTCGCGCTGGAACGCGGAGCCCTCAAAGCCGAACCGTTACAATCGGGGAGTGATTCACGAAGTCATTCCCGTGGGGCCGCTGCAGTGTAACTGCTCCATCTTCGGCGACGAGACGACGCACGAAGCCATCGTGATCGATCCGGGCGACAACATCCCCCAGATCCTCGCGATTCTCACCAAGCATGCGTTGAAGGTGAAGGACATCATCATCACGCACGCGCACATCGACCACATCGGCGGAGCTGCGAAACTGAAAGCCGCCACCGGTGCGCCCGTGCACATGAACGCGAACGATGCCCCGCTCTACGCCGACATCGATACGCAAGCCGCGTGGCTCGGAATGGACCAACCCGAGCGCACCGAAATCGACGTGAACGCGCAGGACGGCCAAACCCTGAAGCTCGCTGGCACGGACTTTCACATCCTGCACACACCCGGCCACACCCAAGGCAGCCTCAGCGTATGGATCCCTGAAGAGAACAAGCTGATCGCCGGCGATACTCTCTTCCGAGATTCGATTGGCCGCACGGATCTCCCCGGCGGCAACACCCGCCAGATCCTGCAATCGATCCACGACAAGTTGCTCCCGCTACCGGAGACCGCAGTGGTCGTGTGCGGGCATGGCCCGAACACCACGATTGGTCGCGAGAAGGATCGCAACCCGTTCCTTCAAGGGCTCTAATCCTGGTCATCTGTCGCTGCTACACTAGGCGAATAGATGGCGAACGAGAACCTCAGCCTATCCTTCCCCGAGCCCGCGCAGGAGCGGATGCTGGCACGCCAAACCGGACTCTTCGGGGCCATTGCCAGATTTGAAGAGTGGATGGCGAAGCCGGAATCTCCGGTGCGCGCGATTCGCAAGCAGGAAGCTCGCGCGGGGGAGTTTGCTCCGTTCCCTGACGCTCTGGCGCCCACCATCTCCAAGGCCCTGGCCTCGCGCGGCGTCACGCAGCTCTATTCGCATCAGGCGGCTTCCTACGCGCATGTGGCCGACGGCAAGAATGTGGTCGTCGTCACCCCGACGGCGAGCGGCAAAACGCTGTGCTACAACCTGCCGGTCCTCAACGGACTGATGAACGATCCGCATGCGCGGGCGCTGTACCTCTTCCCGACCAAGGCGCTCGCCGAAGATCAGCTGCACGAGTTCAAAGCGGCGGTCGATGCGGCGGGCTCCGATCTTAAAGTCTTCACCTACGATGGCGACACGCCGCAGGATGCACGTCGTGCGATTCGCGAGCGCGCCAACGTGGTGCTGACCAACCCCGACATGCTGCACGCGGGCGTGTTGCCGCATCACACCAAGTGGGCCAAGGCCTTCGAGAATCTGAAGTATATCGTCATCGACGAACTGCACATGTATCGTGGCGTGTACGGCAGTCATCTGACGAACGTGCTGCGGCGATTGAAGCGTATCTGCGAGTTTTATGGCTCGAAGCCGCAGTTCATCTGCTGCTCGGCCACGATCGCAAACCCCAAGGAATTGGCCGAGGCGCTGACGGGCGAGCCGTTCGAGCTCGTCGACCGCAACGGAGCTCCGTCGGGCGAGAAGTACGTCGTCTTCTACAACCCGCCGGTAGTGAACAAGCAGCTCGGGATCCGGCGTAGTTACTTGAATGAGACGCGACGCATGGCGCGTGAGCTGCTCGAACGCGGGCAACAGACGCTGGTGTTCGCGAACTCGCGGCTGGCGACTGAAATTCTGCTCACGTATCTGAAGGACGATTTTCCAGGGGTCCGCGGGTATCGCGGCGGTTACCTGCCGAGAGAGCGTCGCGACATCGAACGTCAGCTGCGCGAGGGCGATATCCGCGCCGTGGTCGCGACGAATGCGCTGGAACTGGGCATCGATATCGGCTCGCTCGATGCAGTCGTGATGGCCGGGTATCCCGGCACGATTGCCTCCACGTGGCAGCGCGCGGGACGTGCAGGACGCCGGCAGACCGCTGCGCTCGCGGTGTTAGTGGCGTCGAGCGCTCCTCTGGATCAATACATCATCGAGCATCCCGAGTATTTCTTCGAGCGGCCGCCGGAAAATGCGAACATCAACCCGGACAATCTCGAAATCCTGCTGAATCACCTGAAGTGCGCTGCGTTTGAGCTGCCGATTCGCGACGGCGAACCCTTCGGCAAGCACGACACGACCGATATGTGCCGCTTCCTGGGCGACCAGAAGCTGCTGCATCATTCGGGCAAGACGTGGCACTGGACCAGCGACAGTTACCCGGCCGATGCCGTGAGCCTGCGCTCGATTTCGAGCGACAACTTCGTGGTGGTGGACATCACCGGTGATCATCAGGTGATCGCCGAAGTGGCCTTCACCGCCGCGCTGACCACGCTGCACGAGAAGGCGATCTACCTACACGACGCTCGGCAGTATCAGGTGGAGCGCTTCGACTACGACGGCCGCAAAGCGTTCGTGCGCCGCGTGGACTCCGACTACTTCACGGACGCCATCGACTACACGCAAGTGAAAGAGCTGGAAGAGTTTGAATCAGCCCCACTCGGCCCGGCGAAGGCAGCGTTCGGCGACGTGCGACTGAACACTCAGATCGTCGGTTTCAAGAAGATCAAGTTCTACACGATGGAAAATATCGGGGCGGGCAACCTGTCCATGCCGGAGCAGGAGATGCACACCACCGCATTCTGGCTGCACTTCCCCGCCACGTTCCTGGCCCAGTTCCCCGACCTCTCGCCGACCGAGAAACAGGCCGGCTTGGTGGGCATCGCAGCCCTGCTGCGAACGGTCGGCGCACTGCATGTCATGTGCGACCCGAGGGACCTAGGTGTCTCGATCACCGAAGACATAGCGGGCAGCCTGCAGGTCTTTGAGCCGAACCTCTATCTCTACGACAACTACCCCGGTGGCATAGGGTTGAGTTCGCCGCTGTTCCGACTGGCTCCGCAGCTGATCGCCAGTGCGACACAATTATTGGCAAGTTGCGGATGCGAATCGGGTTGCCCCACTTGTGTCGGCCCCGTGGGCGAGGTTGGAGAGAGAGGCAAAGAGACCGCGACACGCATACTCCAGGCGCTAGTGTCGTAGGGTGTTGCCTAAGGTAAACCCCCTATCTCAAACGACAGGGTTTCGGTCGATCTTAGTACAGTACGCCCATAGTTCCGCTACGGGCTATTTCTCATAATGGTTACGGCGAAGAGTTCGCCCGGAAACCCGCTTTGAACTGTACTCAGCAGCCATCGCCGAAGTTCGCAAAGTGGTATTTAGGCGCCGTGGTCGCTCTGGGACTGGCCACAGTCCTGGAGACGCACCTGGTGCTGGATGCCCCTGCCCCGGTGCGCTTTGGAGCGTTCCTGCTGCTGGCGACCTTGAGTTCGCGCTTCCGGATCAAATCGCCGGGCGCGCAGGGTTCCCTTTCGGCGAGTTTCTTCTTTGTTCTGCTAGCAATCCCGCAGCTCAGCCTGGGCGAAACCATCGCGGTCGGAATCGGGAGTTGCCTAGTAGAGTGCCTGGGCAGCAACAGGGCTCCGGACTGGTCCACGCGAGCGCTGCGTCTGAGTCTAGCCGCACTGGCACCCGCGCTGGCCTGGCATCTGTTCCACGCGAACTGGTGGGGCGCCCTGTCCATCGAATACCCGGTCCGGATTCTGCTTTCTTCTGGATTGTACTTCGTCACCAGCACCTGGCCGGTTTCGAGCTTTGAAGCACTACTGGAACACAAGAGTCTGCGCCGGGCGTGGCTCGACAGCTGCCGGTGGTCGTTCCCGTACTACCTGCTGGGGTCGGCGTTTGTAGGCGCATCGGATTGGACGCAGCGCACCGCCAGCGGACAAACGGTCGCGGTAGGCCTGGGTGCGATCTTCCTCATGTACCGTTCGTATTCAGCGTATATGGAACTGCTGGAGACGGAGCGCAACAACGCCCTGGCCGAACGGTCGCGCGCGGAAGAGAGTTCGCAGCTGCATTTGCGCACCATTCAGGCCTTGGCGCTGGCCATTGAGGCCAAGGATCAGGTGACGCAGACGCATTTGAATCGTGTCAGCGTTTATGCGGCCGAGCTTGGTCGCGATCTGGGCATGAATGAAGCCGAACTCGAAGCCCTGAAAGCCGCCGCGCTCTTGCACGACATCGGCAAGCTCGCGGTGCCGGAGCATATTCTTTCGAAGCCCGGCAGCCTCACGGTGGAAGAGTTCGAAAAAATGAAGATCCACACGGTGGTGGGCGCCGAGATCGTGGCCAGCGTCGGCTTCCCGTATCCGGTGGCGCCGATGGTCCGCGGACATCACGAACACTGGGATGGTTCCGGCTATCCGGATCGTCTGCGGGGCGAAAATATTCCTCTGGGCGCGCGCATTTTGGCCGCCATCGATGCCATGGATTCGCTGGCGTCGCCCCGTGATTATCGACCGGCTCGCCCTCTCAAGGACGCGTTGGCATATGTCGTCTCTGAAGCCGGGCGGCGGTTCGATCCACAAGTGGTTTCACTGCTATCGGCACGCATCCAGGACCTGGAGGCCAAAGTCTGCGCGCTGACGAAGAGTGAGACAGAAGAGCACCATCCGCAGTCTTTGCCTGGTGAATTCATCGGACGCATCGGAGCGGCGCGCAACGAAGCGCAAGTTCTGTTTGAGATCAGTCAGGCAGTGGGCACCACCCTACGGCTCGACAGCGCACTGGCGGCGTTCGCCAGTGGCATTCACAAGCTGGTGCCGTTCCACACCACGGCGCTCTATGTTCTGGAAAACAACGCTCTGCGCGCCGAATGTGCGATTGGCGATGAAGCAAACCTGTTTGCGTCACTCGAGATTCCGATGGGCCAGGGTCTTTCGGGATGGGTGGCGGAAACTGGCCGCCCGATTCTCAACGGCAACCCGACCGTGGAGCCGGCATATCTGAACGACGACACACGCTTCAGCAACCTGCGCTCCGCGCTAGTCGTGCCACTGCGCGGCGACGATGGCATCGTGGGCGCGCTGGCCTTGTACGCGCAGGCCAAAGATGCCTTCAGCAACGACCACCAGCGCGTCATTCTG
>CANIIC010000137.1 GCA_947467395.1 Bryobacterales bacterium | reverse complement strand
TCGAAGCCACCGTAGCGCGCCGGGATCCCGCGCGTCCCCACAATGGCGAACTTCACTTGTTACCCGCGCGCCGAGCGCACACGTGCCGCCGCACGCGCCAACGCCTTCACCGACGGCTTGGGAGCAGGATGACTCACCGGCTGATACCGGAACCACGACGCGATGTATTCGTCCGAAACACGCTTGCGGCGCATGATCTCTGCTCGTTTCTCGAGCATGCTGCGGAAATTCTTCGCCACGTACCAGAACGCCTTCAACGAGGAGTGCTCGCGAACCAGGCAGGCGGCAAACACCACTAGATCGCGCGTCGTGATGGATACAAAGTTTCGCCGATACAAATCCCACGAAATATTCTTCACGCGCATCATGAATCGGTTCTTGACCGAGTGCATGTTGATGGCCGCCGGCAGCGCTCGCCGATTGCCCGGTAGCACCGCGCGCACGTGGTACCCGCGAGCCAGCGGCGTGTACAAACAACGCCAGCCGAGCAACTGGGCACGCCACGCCACATCGGCGTCTTCGCGATACACAAAGAAATCGGAATCGAAGAACTCGCCGCCGATCGCGATGTCTTCAATCATGGTGCGACGGTACAGCGCTGCTGCGGCCGTCGCGCCGAACACGTATTCGTGATTCGTATAGTGGCCCGTGTCCACTTCCAGGCTGCCGCGATCCAAATGCCGCAGCATGGGCGTGAAGTAAATGCCCGTGGAATCGATCAGTTGCTTTTCCGGCAGGTCAAAGGTCGGACGGATGCTCAGCAGTTTGCCGCACACCGTTCCCACTTTCGGATCCAGGTTGCCGGCGTCCACCAGCGCCTGAATGAAGTTCGTGTGCAGGAGAACATCTGGGTTCAGCGTCAGAATCCAGTCGCCCTTGGCCAGTTCAATCGCCTGATTCTGCGCGGCCGCGAAGCCCAGGTTCTTGTCGTTGTAGTAGATGCGGACCCGGTCGGCGAAAGGTTCCAGGATGTCCACCGTGCCGTCGGTGGATGCGTTGTCCACCACCACCACTTCGAGATCGGCGTACTTTTGCTCCAGGATGGACTCCAGGCAACGCTTGATAAAGCGTCCGCTGTTGTACGTGACGATGGTGACTGAAACCAAGTTCTTCAAGGGCATCTGAACGCTAGTATTCGCTTCCGGGTCGTTTCGATTGTCCTGACGGCGGACGCGAAACCAGACGGTTTCCCAATAAACTCAAAATGTTAAAAAAGCACCCAATCGGACGAAGACTGCGCTCTTGGATCAGTCCCACGACCATTCGCGGAAACGCTCCAAGTGCCCCCGCCAGCGTAACTACCCCGTACGATGCCGGCCGGAAATGCTTCGCCGTATACCTTAGAAGACTATCATACCATTGGACTTGTCGGTGACACTCCTCCATCCGGTGGATTGAATGGCCGCCCACATGTTCGGCCTTCGCCTCCGGTACGAATTGAATCTGGCAACCCGCGTCGGTCGCCCGTTTACAAAAATCCACATCCTCGAACCAGATCGGGTAAAACTGCTCGTCCATCCCGCCTAAATTGGCCCAAACATCCCGCCGGATCATGAGGAACGCTCCTGCCGGCTGGTCCACGGTCCCTCCGCGGGAAAGGTCCCAGTTCTGATACCGATAATGCCGGTTCCACGGGTTCCCCGGCCACAGCCGGTTGATTCCCAAGAACTCTAAACTCAGCACAGTTGGCGTCGGAAACCGGCGAATCGTGAAACCCGCCTGCACCGCGCCCGCCTCATTTGTTAAGACGCCCCCAGCGACGCCGTGTTTCCTGGCCGCCGCCTCCAAGGGCCCCAATCCCGTCTGAATCCGGACATCCGGGTTCATCACCAACAGAATCTCCGTATCGACCGCCCGGAATCCCTGGTTAACCGCACCCGCGAATCCGCGATTCTCCCGGTTGGCGATCACCTCGGCCCCCGTCGCTTTTGCCCGAGCCACAGTTCCATCCGCCGACGCATTATCCACCACCACCACCCGGACCTCCGGCGCATGTTGCCGCAGGGCCGCGATGCACGCCTCGATCACGTCTTCCGAGTTGTAGGTGACCACTACCGCAGCGGTGCCAGCCAAGCGTACACCTTCCAGTAGGTCTGCCAGCCTGTCCGCTGCTGGACGCGCAAAATCTCAGATTCACTCTCGCGAAGCACCCTCTTCATAACTTCGCCGCCCGGCACGCCTCTCATCCCGCGCGCCAGCCGTCGCCCGGCCAGCATCCCTTTGAGCCACGCGATGGCGCAGCCATGCCGCAGGGCTACCAATCCCCAGAGCAACTGCCCGGCCACAATTGGCCACTGCGCCTGACCAGTGAAGTGTTTGGCAGTCAACAACTTCTGATTTCGCGCGATCAGCCGGACTGTGTCGGAATTCCACCGCCCCAGTGTCGAACTCCCGAGATGGTACGCGATGGCCCCGGGCTCGTAAATCCCCCAAAGCCCTGAAATCGTGCAGCGGAGGCCAAAATCAACATCTTCTAGGTACGATTCGAAACGCTCATCGAGTCCGCCCATCCGCTGGAAGTCGCTTCGCCGGACCAGGCACGCCGTCATGGATGCGATGCGGATGTCGCGGCGCTCGTCCCACTCCCGGCCGTCCTTCGTTCCCGCCCCGATGCGCATCGCGCAGGCGCCGCGCGAAATTTCGTCCCAGGTGCCGTCAATCAAGGTAGGATCCTTGGCAGACAAGATCTTCCCGGTCGCGAATGCGGCGTCGCCGATAGAGGCCAGCAGCTGCTCCAGCCAGTTCGGTTCCAGAGTTACATCGTTATTCAGGATCGCGATCCACTCGCACCCGTCTGCCCGCTCGACACCTCGATTCACAGCGGCCGCGAAGCCGAGGTTGCGAGGCAGGCGCACCACCTCAGCCCCCATCTGCTCGGCGACCTCAGGCGATCCATCGCTGGACCCGTTGTCCACAATGATGACCCGATCGAACGCGCGCGTCTGTGTCCGCAGATTCTCCAGCACCGTGCGCAGCAAGTCGACGCGGTTCCAGTGCGGAATCACGGCAGCGATCTTCATGAAAACCGTTTCGTCACCAGGAACCAAAGGTTGGCGAACCCGTCGCGCCACGGATTCAACTTGATTTCACCCAGGCGCGAGCTGTATTGAATTGAGATCTCGGTGAAGCGTACCCGAGGGTGTTTTAAGGCCTCGATCTTGATTTCTTCGGAGAACGCCATGCCGTCGGAGACAAGCTTCATGTCTTTCAGGATCGACCGCTTGAAGACCCACATCCCGGACTGTGAATCGCGGACCCACTTCAAGTACAGAATTGACATCGCGACGGACAAGATGAGATTCCCGATCTTGTGCTTGAAGCTCATCGCTTCTCGTTCGCGCACCGGGAAACGTGACGTGTTGAGGAAGTCCACTTCCAGATGGAAGAACGCCTCCAGCAAGTAGGAAATCGCATCGGGCGGATAACTATGATCTCCGTCGAGGGTGATGATGATGTCGCCCGTCGCTTGTGAGAAGCCCGTCTTATACGCACGACCGTAGCCGCGCACGTCCTCGCGGATCACCTTCGCACCGAAACTCTGGGCGACGTCTGGCGTTCGATCCGTCGATCCGTTGTCGACGACGATGACTTCATCCACAAACGCGGGCATGCGCGTCAACACCTGTTCAATGCCCTGCTCTTCGTTTAAACACGGGATGATCACCGTGATCTTCTGACTTTTGTACATTCCGGCCGCTTCACCATAATATGATGAAGCTATGAAGATGTTCTTGTTGGCTGCCCTGTTCGCGACCGCCGCATTTGCTCAATCGCCGCTCAACGACGCCAAAACGATCTTCGTCCTCCCTATGCCTGGCGGGCTGGATCAGTACCTCGCCGTTCGTCTTGCGCAGGATTCTACGCTCACCGTGGTTACGAAAGCGGATACGGCCGACCTCTTGCTGACCGACCAGTTGACTGCCGCCGTCGAAAAAAAGGCCGACGAAACCAGTTCCACCTTCAGCCGGCCGACCATGCGTCCGTTGGCTCGAGGCAAGGGCACGTTCTTCCTGGTGGATCGTCAAAGTGGCAACGTCGTCTGGAGCACCATCGAGCCGCCGAAGAGCACCATCGCCAAGGATCTGAAGACCGCCGCCACGCATATCGTCGACCGGCTTAACAAAGCTCGCGCCGCTAAGAAGTAGACCGCATCTTCTCAACCTCGGCGCGATAACACTCGACCAGCCGAGCCGTCATCACCCGCATATCGCGTTTCGTTTCCACTTCTGCTCGGGCCCTGTGGGCCAGTGCTTCGGCCTCCGCCGGATTCTGTAGCAAGCGCACCACATGTTCTGCGAACACATCGGCGTCGTCGGCTAGCGCGCACACATCGCCATCCTGATACGCGAGCCCCTCAGCCCCGACGCGCGTCGACACCACGGGAATTCCTGCCGCGAACGCTTCGAGCAATTTGACGCGAATCCCGGAGCCCGCCAGGATCGGACATACGAACACCGAATACTGCGCGAGCGGCGTCCGCACATTTTCCACGAAGCCGATCATCTCAATGGCTTCCGCATCCCGCAACGAATGCCGTGGCGGAGGATCGGAGCCAACGATCACCAGTTTCGCCCGAGGTTCGGCGGCGCGGATCTTTGGGAACACGTCTTTCAGGAACCACTGCAGAGCTTCCACGTTCGGCAAATGCCGGAAGCTACCCAGGAACAACAAAGTGAACGGTTCGCGACCGGAAGGTTGGAACGCATATTCCGCAGTATCGATGCCCGCGCGATACCCCTCGTCTATTTTCCCTTTCAGTTCTGGCAGGAACGACAGCAAATACTCCGCGTTGTCGCGGGTACACACCTGTACGCGATCCATGTGCGGCAACAGTCGCAGCTCATACCGCAGCGCGCGCAAGTATTCCCACCGCGCCGACAAGCGCTCGGTGAAGCCATTCATGTAGGGCAGTCGTCTCGCGATCGATTGAAAGTAGACATCGTGTTCGAACAGGATTGAGGGGCTGTGCCGGAACTCGCCCGCATACTGCCCCAGTACGGTGTATTCGAGCTGCAGGACATCGATCTTCTTGGTGAAGATTGTGCGATGAATGCGCCACGCCAGATCGCGATTCCGGAATTCGCGCGGCGCGTGAGGCTCGGCCGCGCCAATCGCTTTCGCGCGACCGACGAGTCGCGTGATGTATTGCGTCGAGGAACAGATTGGGTCCAGTTCGAGATGCGGCGCGCGTTCGCGTTCGTGATCCAGTAGCACGATCAGGTGCAGGTTCGCGAGCTTTGCCAGTTCCCGCACCGTCTGATACATGAACACGCCGCCGCCGTGAATGGGCGGACAGATGGGATACGGCGAAACAAACAGGACATTCAACTGCTCAGGCTTCGCCGGCAGCTTCTCGAACGTATCGCGGAAGTGTCCACCCAGCGGCCTGCGGAACGCTTCCTGATCGCTGACCGTTGCTTGCGCTTGGGCCCGTCTGCGAGCACCGACTGCAGTACCCAACGCACCGGTCGCCCGAGCCAGTCCCGCGAAGCTCGGTCGATCGATGCCGCCGCCCCCGGCCAGCCAGTAGATCACCGCTCCTGCCCACGTCATGGCGAAGTGTTCGGCCAGCATGCGCCAATCGTGGATGTTCTTCCACACGAACAACACGAAGTTCTTGCGCAGCACGCCTTGGATGTAATCTTGCGAAAACTTCTTGCCGATGGTTCCGCGATGTTCGTGATACACAACGCTCGCCGGCGCGTAGAGCACCTTCCAGCCGCGCTTCCAAGCAACGAAGCCGAGGTCGGTGTCTTCTAAATAGAACGGGTGATAGAGCGGATCGAAGCCCCCGATGTCCAGAAATTTGCGGCGATCGTAAGCGCTGGATCCGCCGCCTGGATAAAATGTCGGAAACAGGTCCGTGAGTTCTTCCTCAATTCGGTGACCCACGCGTAGCCCACCCTGTTGCCACCAGCCTTCGGTCAGGCCGGTCTCTTCTCGCTTCTTATTTGGATCGGAGAAAAAAATCTGGCAGGAGACCGCGAATGTTTCCGAATCCTGAAACCCGTCCAACAACGGTTGCAGGAAGTCGCGCTCCACGCGCATGTCGCTGTTCAGCAGAACAACGATGTCGTTTTTCGCCGCCGCGAAGCCAGCGTTGGAACCGCCGCCGAAGCCCAGGTTCTCTTTGAGTGCCAGGAGACGAACTGTCGGAAAGTGCTCGCGCACGAAGTCCGCGCTGCCGTCTTCCGAGCCGTTGTCGACAACGATCACTTCGTTGTCTGGTGAATCCGACATGGCATCGACTACGGAAGGGAGATATTTGTCGAGAAGGTCGCGCCCGTTCCAGTTGGGAATCACCACGCTGGCTGAGCGCGTGTTCGGTTGTGTGTTCTTCGCCGCGCGGCCGCGTGGGCGAAACAAGTCGGCCAGCAGCAACACCGCGAAGGAGCCGAAGAAAACGAAGGAAGCGAATACCGCGAGCGGCACACCTTTCAATAGGCGCCACACCACGGCCAACAGCCGCTGCATCAGTCGACCCGCGGCCCCAATCCCAGATGGCGGCCCAATTTATACCAGCGCGATTGCCGCACGCCTTCCAGGCGCAGTCGGAGAACATCGAGCTTCGCGTTCTGCTTCTGCATTAGTTCGGTGCGCTCGATGAGCGTCGTCTCAGCCTTGTCCAGCAGAAGAGCGGTTTCTTTTAGGCTCCGTTCGGTGTCCTTGGCCCACTGAATATGCTTGAGGTTCTCCGCGTTCAGGCCTTCGATAATGCGGGCGGCCTCTGCCTGTTGCTTCGGGACTTCATCCTGCAATTCCACGATGCGCGCCTGCGCCTCGGCCAGCAAACGCTGTAACTCCGCACCCCAAGCCGTCTTCTTATCGTTCTCTTGTTCCTGCTTCGCCACTTGCTGCAGCAGCCCGTCGCGTGACGCCGTCATTTCCGCCAGTTGCTTCGTCAGGGCATCGACATGGCGCTCGCGTTCACGCAAGAGATTTGCCGCGCGCGGGACATAGAGGTACGGCTTTAGGTCCGGGAGCGGCTCCATGGAACACACGCCGATGAAGAAGTTGGCGGTGGTTGGATCATCGGTGGTCCGTACCACGCGAGCGTCGGTGTCGCCCGACTTGCCGAACTCGTAAATCGCGAAGGATTCCAAGCGATCCTGCAGAAGCACTTGAACGTACGGGAAATATTCCAGCAACGCATCGCGGAACTCGGCGTATTCGAACTCGTGTTGATGAAACGGATTCGGGCCGGATTCGCCGCGCGATTCCGCATAGTAGAGTTTGTTCGGCGTTGAAACCAGGAACAGCCCGGTAGGATGGATCACGCGCTTGGCTTCGGCCAACAGCGGATGCCAGTCTTCCAAATGTTCGATCAACTCAAACGAAGTGACCAGGTCGAACGTCTCTTCGGAAAATGGAGTGTCGGTGGCCGGCGACTGAATGAACTTGGCCGACCGGTAATTCGCGCTCGCGTACTCGATTGCGTCCGCAGCCACATCCACGCCGACCGCTTCGGTCGCACGCTTGCCCAATTCCGCGGTGCCGTAGCCAGTGCCGCAGCCGAGATCCAGAACGCGCCCCGCGTTCGCAAATCGCGCGGCGAACGCGTAGCGCGCCATGTGCTCGCCCCACAGGTCTTCTTCCACCTGACCTGGGATGACACGTTCTCCCGTAAATTCACTCACTCCGCGGCTACTCCCTGTCCCAGACGTTCATTTACGGCCACTCGGCACGGCAAATGCATCTGTCCGTAAATCGGATCTTCTGCCTTCTCCATCTGCAACACGATTGCGTTATCGATCCAGTCGCAAGTGGAGTAATGTTCGAGTGTACCGTTTGCCACGGCCGGAGAGAAGGAAAACGACGATGCGTACAGTTGTGGCAGGTCCAGGTAGAAATCGACGGTGCAGACATCGCCGATCATCATCGGCGGCAGATCCGCGCGTTCCCGTCCGGTGTTTGTGCCCGCGAAATCGACGCCTAGGTGGTTGCGGAACATGAAGCCCACTATGGGGCGGTCCAGATTCGCTTTCGCCTTCACGCTGATGCGCACGATCGCCGTTGCTCCTGGCACTAGAGAAGTGGCGCGGGTTCCGTCCGGATTCACCACGGCGATGCCCAGGATCTCGGCCTTGCCATCGCCGAAGCGATGATCGATATTGGGAATCCCGATAACCACTTCTTCTGGCTGCATGCGTTCGCGACCCGCGAGATGCGAAAGGTCGTGCGCCATGTAGTCGCGATCCTTGGCCGACATCGCTGCCAGATATTGATGCACCACGTGGTCCGTCTTGCCGATGGCCCGGATCGCGCCCTTGTCCAGCCACATCGCGCGATCGCCCAGTGCCTTCACATCGCCCGTCGCGTGTGAGACAAACAGAATCGTGATGCCGCGCTGCTTCAGCTCATGCACCTTGCGCATGCAGCGCTGCCGGAAATAGACGTCGCCCACTGCGAGTGCTTCATCGACCAGCAGGATCTCCGGGTCCACGTGAATCGCCACGGCGAACGCGAGCCGAACCGACATGCCGCTCGAGTAGGTCTTCACCGGCTGATCGACGAAGCTACCGATTTCGGCGAAGGCTTCGATTTCCGGAAAGCGCTTGTCCATCTCAGCCTGCGAGAAGCCGAGGATCGCGCCGTTGAGGTACACATTCTCGCGACCTGAAAACTCCGGATTGAACCCCGACCCGAGCTCGAGCAGCGCGGCGATCCGACCTTGCGTCTTCGCCGTTCCGGCGGACGGTTGCAGAATCCCCGCGCAGATTTGAAGGAGCGTGCTCTTCCCGCACCCATTCTCCCCGACCACGCAGAACGTCTCGCCGCGTTTCACATCGAAGCTGACATCGCGGAGCGCCCAAAAATCCGTGTGGAACTTCCGCGACCCGAACGTAGCCAATTCCTTCAGCCGGTCCCGGGGCGCCGAGTAGATGGAGTAACTCTTGCTGACGTTCGCAAACTCAACGGCTGGCAAGAGGGAGGTCACTAAGAAGAATTGTAACTTGAAGCACTCGCTACAATTAAAGATTACGTGTCGAAACCCTACCAAGTCATCGTCGTCGGTGCCGGTCATGCCGGTGTCGAAGCCGCGCGCGCCTGTGCCCGACTTGGGCTGCGCACCGCCATGGTGACGATGAACATCGACCTCATCGCGCAGATGTCCTGCAATCCGGCCATCGGGGGGATTGCGAAGGGTCATCTGGTCCGCGAGATCGATGCGCTCGGCGGCATCATGGGCCAGGCCACTGATGCGGTCGGCATCCAGTTCCGCCTGCTCAACACCTCGCGCGGACCCGCCGTCTGGAGCCCGCGCGCGCAGTGCGACAAGAAACTCTACCGGCTGAAGATGCGCGACGTGCTCGAAGCCGAGCCGAACTTGCGAATCATCCAGGCTGAGGTCGCCGCGCTGTCTCTGGCTGAAGAAGGCGGTGCCCGGCGCATCACGGGCGTGCAGCTTCGCGACGGCCGTAGCCTCGCCGCCGAAGCCGTCATCATTACTTCGGGGACCTTCCTGAACGGACTCGCTCATATCGGCGAGCAGACAATTCATTGCGGCCGCAACGGCGAAGCTCCGTCGGACCTGCTGGGCGACCAGCTCCGGACCTTCGGCCTGCCCTGGAAGCGCCTGAAGACCGGAACGCCACCCCGGCTCGACGGCCGGACCATCGATTGGAACCGCTTCGAACCTCAGCACGGGGATGCCGATCCGACACCGTTCTCCTTTGTTACCAATAAGATAGAGCAGAGACAAGTCCCTTGTTATGTAGCCTATACGTCGGAGGCGACGCATACGCTGCTGCGCGAAAATGTCCAGCGGTCGCCCCTGTATTCGGGTCAGATCGAAGGTGTGGGACCGCGCTATTGCCCGTCCATCGAAGACAAGATCGTCAAGTTCCCGGATAAAACCCGGCATCAGCTTTTTCTGGAGCCCGAGGGGCTCGACACCTACGAAGTCTACGTGAACGGCATGTCGACCTCGATGCCGATCGATGTGCAGACGAAAATGGTCGCCTCGGTCGAAGGCCTCGAAGATGCTGAGATGATCCGGCCCGGCTACGCGATCGAATACGACGCGATCGACCCTCGTGAGCTCAGCCATACCCTGGAAGTGAAGTCGATCCCGGGGCTGTATCTTGCCGGCCAGATCAACGGGACCTCGGGCTACGAGGAAGCCGCGTGCCAGGGCCTGATCGCCGGGCTGAACGCCGCCGCGAAGATCGGCGGGCTGGACCCGGTCATTATTGAACGCAACCAAGGTTATGCCGGGATCCTAATCGGCGACCTGATCACCCGCGGTGCCGACGAGCCGTATCGTATGTTCACGTCGCGCGCCGAGTTCCGTCTACACCTCCGCATCGACAACGCGGACGAGCGGTTGACGCCCATCGGCCGCAAGATCGGGCTGGTCGATGACCACCGCTGGGCCGTGTTCCAGGCGAAACAGGAGCAAAAACAGGTTCTTCGGGACTTCCTGAATCAAAACCGCCTCGCCGAGTGGCTCCGCCGCCCCGAGGTCAAGATCACGGACGCGACCTTGCCGGAGCTCGACTATATGCGCGGCGTGCTCGCCACCATCGAGACCGAATTCAAGTACGCGGGCTACCTCGCACAGCAGGAACGCCAGGTCCAGCGGCTGAAAGACGCCGAAGGCCGGAAAATCCCGATGTCGTTCAATTATTCCGGCATCCCCGGTTTGTCCCGCGAGATGCAGGAAAAGCTGGGGCGCGTGCGCCCCGAAACGCTCGGGCAAGCCGGCCGCATTCCCGGCGTCACCCCCGCGGCGATCGCCGTACTCGACGTGTACCTCCGCCTGACCCAATGACATTCCGTGAATTGGTGGCCCAGGAGTTCGCTCC
>CANIIC010000136.1 GCA_947467395.1 Bryobacterales bacterium | reverse complement strand
TCGCGTAACCCAAGTCGTGTTTTCCTTGGAACCAATCCGCCTGGAACATCCACTTGTCCGTGATGGGCTGTTCCACGCCCGCCAGCGCGCCAAATTTGCGGATACCGAACAGGACACTGGTCCCATCGGTAAAGCCGCCTGTGATCCGCGTGCGCGTCTTAGGGACATCCGCAGATAACATCGCATAGAGCCAGTTGCCCTCGTGTGGGCTGTCTGGAAGGTTGTCGGCGCTCCGTTGCCGGAATTCGACCATGTCCCCGACCACGAGGCGCATCGGCAGCACTTTGTCCGTCTTGCGAAGGGGCAGGCTGTATTTCAGTCCGACGCTGGGTGAGGATTGACCGAAGGCACCAGGCTCCACGTTGTACCAACTGGCGTCCAATTCGATGTTGTGACCGACGCCGTAGCCGAAGGAATTGGTCTGCACCCAATGCTTCTGCCCGCCCCAGGCCCGTGCAACAGTCTGGTGCTGGTAGAACCAGTCGCCCCTCACGGCCACATCGGCCGAAGGGACATTAAAGATCGTCTGTTGGGCGTAGGCGGACAAGGCCAACGCCAAGAATGCGAGTAGTTTCAGCACTGAAAGAACTAGTCCCTTTCCGGGATCTCAGAGACTCTCTCATATGGCAGACGGCATATCAAGCCCTAAGCCAAGAAAAACGCCGCGAGCGAACGGGGCTCGCGGCGAGGAGGGATGGAACTCGCTTCAGGTTAATCGCCAATAAACGGAATCTTAGAGTAAATCGCGAACTGCAGCGTGTGGTTGTGCTCGAAAACGAGGCCATCGCGGTGCTGCACGGTCTGTTCCATGAAGCCCATCTCGAGCTTGGTTTGGTGGCCGAGGTCGCGACCGTAGGCAATGTAGGCACGATTCTGGTCGAACACGTTCTTCGCGACATTCTTGCCGAAGTTGTACATGATCTCGTCATAGACGGCGATGTAGTTCTTCTTGTCGGCGAAGGGCAGGGGAATGGTGGTCCGCAGCTGATAGCGGAAGCGATTCTCGTAGCGCCACGCAGTCCGGAGGAAGCTACCATCGGCCTGCTTGGTCATAACGCCGATGTTGCGCTGTTCCTCGCGAAGGCGATTCGACCAGTCTAAGCCCAGGAAACGCTGGGTGATCGTAGCCTGCTCGAAGAACCGGTGTTCAGGAAACGCGTGGGCCGCTGGAAAATCTCCGTAGGAGTGGGTACTCACGAAGCCGTAGCCTCCGGTGAGCGCGACCTTCTTATTCAGCTGATAGTTGACACCTGGCCGCAGCAGCAACTGCTGCCATTGCGACCCGTAGTTCGTGCGGCGCCACTGTCCTTCCAGGTGTACGCCCCACTTGGATGTCTTCTTGATCGGGTGATCCCCGAAGTACATAAACCAAGCGTTGCCATTATTGTCGGTGGCAGCGCGCACCGGTAGCAGGCTCGCCAGTGCGAGCAGAAAAACGGATTGTAGTTTCTTCATGCAGTCTTGAGAACGCGGGCAGCGTGCGGGTGCTCAGAGAGGGGGCGATGGTTCTCGAGACCGGTCACCAACAACTGACGGTTTTCAAGTGCCCAATCCTGGGCCATCTCTTCGAGCTTCTTGATGGTGCTGTGATCGACCAGTTTCGCCTTGGAGAGGTCGACACGCACTACGGGATGTTCAGTCATGGCGGCGATCTGCTTGCGCAAAGGCAGCCAGTTTGTGAACACGGCGGCGTCGTGAACATGAACGACAGGCGCGCCTTTTTCGGTAAGTTCAATAACGGCCTTCGGCTTCATCATGGCGGAAACCGGAGCGCCGTTGAGCATGTGAATGATGATCTTCACCACAATGCCGACGCCGATGCCCACCAGCAGATCAGTGGCAAGCGTCGCCACCAACGTCGCCATGAAGACGATTAGCTGATCTTTGCCAACGTGCAGCATATGGCGGAATTCCTTTGGCGAGGCCAGGTTGTAACCGGTGAACACCAGCATGGCGGCCAACGCAGCCAGCGGGATCTCGTTGAGCAGCTGCGGAACAGCCGCGACCAGCACCAGCAGCAGGCTGCCGTGGAAGAAGTTCGCCCAGCGCGTCTTGGCTCCGTTGTTGCGGTTGGCCGAAGAGCGGACGATTTCAGAAATCATAGGCAGGCCGCCGACGAAGGCGGACAGCGTGTTGGCGCAACCGATGGCGAGCAGATCGCGATTCAGATTCGTGCGGCGCTGGTAGGGATCAAGCAAGTCCACCGCTTTTGCGCTTAGCAGTGATTCGAGGCTACCGACCAGGGAGAACATCACGATCCACTTGATGCTTTCGGCGCTAAAGACCACCGAGAAATCCGGGAACGACATCGCTCCGATCAGGCTGCCGGGCAGATGGACCAGATACTTTGGACCCATTTCGTAGTTGTGTCCGGCCCAGGTATAGAGGTGATCGTTTTCGATGCCGAAATAGAAGCCCAGCGGTGTCGCCACCAGCAGGACCAGCATCGGACCGGGGATGGACTGAATCAACTTGTTCTTGAAGTACGGCCGAATGAACAAAATTGCCAAACTAATGGCGCCTACGATGGCGATCTCGGGATTCAAGTTGGCGATGCTCTTGGGGATTTCGGCCAGCAATTCCAGGGTTTCCTTAGAGTGCGGTGCCACACCCAGAGCAACGTGCGCCTGCTTGGAGATAATGATGACGCCGATGGCCGCCAGCATGCCATGCACGGCCGCGATCGGGAAGAAATCGCCCAGCGCACCGACACGGAGCAGCCCGAAGATGATCTGAATGACGCCGGCGACGACGCCAACGGCCAAAGCCCGCTTGTACCCCGTCATGGGGTCCCCGCCGCCCAAGCCCTGCACAGCACCGAGGGCGACGACGATGAGCCCAGCGGCAGGTCCTTTGATCGTAAGTTCCGAGTTAGAGAAGAACGGGGTGAGCATGCCACCGATAATGGCCGTGAAAATCCCGGCGATCGGGGGGTAGCCGCTGGCCAATGAGATGCCCAAACACAGCGGAAGGGCGATCAGGAAGACCAAGAATCCAGAGAGTAAGTCGTTTTTCCAGTATGCTTTAAAGCCGCTAAAGCTACCCTGCGGGATGGGCCCGGCGGGGCGCTGACTGGTTGTGGGTGCGGGATGAGACGACATATTCTACGGTCTAGGATGCGGCCTAGGATCCCTCTACAGCCATAGCCCCAGAAGGGGGTCGCGTTACCCGTTATTCCGGGGTGCCATTCGGCCCCCCCAAAAACCGGACCCCAGGACCCCCTGCTCTGGGGATAGGCCCCTGGACATCCCAGCCGCCATACTGAAACTGGTAATGAAGTCCGACTCTCACGATCCAGCCGCTGACGCATCTGACCACCTTCGGCATCTGATTGACCACCTTGCGCATTTCCTCCCCGCGCAAGGCCCGATTGGGGTCTTCGTGCATCACAATACGTTGCACGCTTTTCAGCACAAACCCTTTGAACAGGCCGTGGTGGAAGCCGGTGAGATGTTCGGCACAGAGCCCTACTGGTCGGAAGCCAAGTATCGCGAAGCCTTCGCCCAAAACCGTATACGAACCGAAGACGTTGAGGTGCTCCTCCAGGGTGAACCGGACGGACCGGTGCTAGACGAAGTCAGCCGCCATCAGTTGATGCGGGCCATGCTGATTCCGGGCATCCGCGACGTTCGTCCATCGACCGTGCGCTGGGAACTCGAAGAAGGCTTCCTGAGAGACCGCGACGCGACCCTGTTCGACCTTTGTTATCGCGTGGCCGGTGGAACGGTTCCACCTCGCAAGCCAACCCGTCCCCGCGACGGTGTTCTGCAGGCGACCGGCACCGATATCGATGATGTCATCCACCCGCTGCTGATTCGCCTGACGGCTGCTTACGTTGATCAGGGCTTGGCCTACTGGCCGATGCCGGATCGTGAGTTCGGATTCTGGAGCGCCGCACTGACGGTGCTTGCCCAGCCCAGCTTCCCGGCGCCCGAGCTGACCAAACTCTCAAAGTACGTCCCGAAAGCCCAGGCGATGACTGCCGAAGACGGCTTGCTATTCGCGCTCCGCACCCTCAGCATCAGCGAACCCCACTGGGAAGATGTGATCCTCCAGGAATTGCTCGCGTTACCCGGTTGGGCCGGAATGATGCGGCAGTTGGAAATCGAACCGGAATTAGCGCCGCACGACCGGGTGCGCGCGTCGTTGATGGAATTTCTCGCGATTCGCCTTTTGCTGACAGCCGCCGCCGTCGAATCGGTCTTGGGCGAACCGGAGACGTGGACCGAATACGTATCGGAATCGGTGCGAACGCACGAGGACGAGTTGAGCCGGCTCGCGCGCGCCGCGCACTACATGGAAGTCGCGCAGGTGCTGGGTTTGAACGCAGCCCGCCTGAGCCGCAATGACGATGCGCGCCGGCTGGCGGAAGCCATCGATTCCTTCGGTGAGTTGGAACGCCGTCGCGTGTGGCATCTTGCATACGAACGTCGCCACGAACGTCAGATCCTATTGCCACTGTTGCAGCATCGCAAGAAATACGGACTGACCTCGCCCAAGCGTTTGGCGGCCCAGATCTTCTTCTGCATCGACGACCGCGAAGAATCCATGCGACGGCATGTGGAAGAGGTGGATCCCGACATCGAAACATTCTCGGCAGCAGGCTTCTTCGGCGTCGCGATGAATTATGCGGGTATCGACGATGCGCACGGCGTCTCCCTTTGCCCGGTTGTCGTAAAACCGCAGCATGCGATTCGTGAGCGTCCCGCCGATGGTCACGACGAACTGTACGAACGGCGCTTGAAGTTGCGTAAACATTGGGCCTCGATGATGCGCCACTGGTCGGTCGCCTCCCGCACGTTGGTACGTGGCTGGCTGGGAACCACGGTGCTCGGCGTCTTCAGTATCATCCCGATGGCGGCGCGCATCCTGAGTCCGTTGAACTATGCGCGCCTGGTGCGCTGGCTGAACGACAGGGTTCTGCCGGAACCGCGCACCGAACTCGCCTTCATGCGCGCGGACCATCAAAGCCAGGAGGCCACTGACGGCTTGTTGGCGGGCTTTACCATGCAGGAAAAGACGGACCGTATCGCGGGCGTACTGAGCGCTGCTGGACTGTTCAAGGGTATGGCGCGCCTGGTGGTTGTGCTGGGCCACGGCTCGGGAAGCCTGAATAATCCACACGAATCGGCCTACAACTGCGGAGCCTGCGGCGGCCGCAACGGCGGTCCGAACGGCCGTATTTTCGCCGCGATCGCGAACCTCCCGGAAGTGCGGGCACAACTGCGTGACCGTGGCATCTTCATTCCCGAAGACACCTGGTTTGTCGGTGGTTACCACGATACCTGCAACGACGGTATCGACCTCTATGACCTGGAACGGGTTCCGGAAACACACCGGAGGGACCTAGACCGTGTGCGGGCTGCGCTGGACACGGCCCGCGCGCGCAATGCACTGGAACGCAGCCGGCGTTTCGATTGGGCTCCGGATGATCTGGATGCCGAGGGCGGTCTGCGCCACGCGCAGGAACGCGCCGAACATTTGGCGGAACCTCGGCCAGAGTACGGCCACTCGACCAACGCAGTCTGCATCGTGGGGCGTCGCGCCACCACGCGCGGCATGTTCCTTGACCGCCGTGCGTTCTTGAACTCCTACGACGCGAATCTGGATCCAACGAACGAGGCCCTCGGACGTCTGTTGGGTGCGGCGATTCCTGTCTGCGGCGGCATCAGCCTGGAATATTACTTCTCCTCGGTGGACAACGAAGGCTACGGCTGCGGCACCAAGCTACCGCACAACGTCACCGGGTTGATCGGCGTGATGAACGGCTACGAAGGCGATTTGCGCACAGGGCTGACGTGGCAGATGGTGGAGATTCACGAACCTGTCCGGATCCTGTTCGTCGTGGAAACTACACCGCAGCGCGTGCTGGAGACGATCTACAAAAATCCCCTCAATTGGGAATTCCTGAACAATCGCTGGATTCGCCTGGCGGCGCAAGACCCGGAAACCGGGGTGATCCACATGTACCGCGGTGGCGCGCCCGGGGAAGACCGTTGGGAACTGATTGACGGCAACGACGAAGTTCTACAGGAAGCCCCAACGTCCCGCGATTGGTACCGCGGGCATAGTGGCAATCTTCCTTTAGCGCGGATTCAGAGCGGTAAGACCGCGGTGGGTGCTTAGGCAATGAACGAGCAAGTCTTAACAGCGGTGGTCACGGCTCCAGGGCTGGCGTTTATTTTCCTCGCGCTAGGTTGGATGTTGGGCTGGACGCCAGCAGAGCGCACCATTGTGCGCATCACGGCCTTCGTCTCCCTCGTGATGGTGGGTGGCGCGGCATGGATGGGCTACCTGATGTTGGCGACCGGCCAAGCGCAGTTCTACACCAGCTTCGGCGATTGGTTCCGCGTCGGCGAATACGAGTTCACTTTTGAACTCTTCGCCGACCACTTGAGCCTGCCCCTGGTGGGCCTGACCTCCGCACTGGTGGGCATCGTAGGTTCGTTCTCGGCGCGCTACATGCACAAGGAGCGCGGCTTCTTCCGCTTCTTTATGTTGCTGCTGCTATTCGCCTTCGGCGCGGATCTGGCCTTCACCGCCGGTTCGTTCGATTTATTGATCGGCGGCTGGGAACTGGTCGGCCTCACCTCCGTGCTACTGATCGCATTCTTCAATGAGCGCCGTGAGCCGGTGCGCAATGCGCTGCGCGTATTTGCGACCTATCGGCTTGCCGATATCGGCCTGTTGCTGGCCGTGTTCGCGATGCATTATTTGGCGGGATCCTCCGAAGAGGGTCACCTATTCCTGGGTAATTGGCCGGCGCAACACGTCAGCATGTCTCCCTTTGCCGCCACCGTCGTCGGCCTCCTGCTGTTGTGGGGCGCGGCCGGTAAATCGGCGCAGTTCCCGTTCTCCGGCTGGCTGCCTCGAGCGATGGAAGGTCCGACGCCTTCGAGCGCGATCTTCTACGGTGCGATTTCCGTCCATTTGGGCGCCTACTTGTTGCTGCGTGCCGAACCTGTATTTATCGCTTCCCCCATCGCCGCCGGTTGTGTAGTTTTGGTCGGCGCACTGACGGCATTCCTGGCAACATTGACGAACCGTGTGGTATCCGATGCGAAAACGACGCTCTCCTACGCGGCGATGTCACAGTTGGGCATTATCTTCGTCGAAATCGGTCTGGGTTTCCCGACGTTAGCCTTGGTGCATTTAGTCGGTCACGCGGTCGTCCGAACGCTGCAGTTCCTGCGCGCGCCCTCTATGTTGCACGACTATCGCCGTGTACACGCGGCTGCGGGCGGAGACGTGGGTCGCACGGGGGAACACTACGAAGGAGTGATTCCATCCGGAGTCCGCCTGTGGCTGTATCGCTTTAGTTTAGAACGCGGTTTCTACGACTCCATCGCGGACACGCTGGTAGTGAATCCGATCTTGAAATTATCCAGCGCGCTCGCGTCGCTGGAGCCGGATCGTGGTCCCGAACATGCCGCGCGCAAGCCGGAGCCGCTGGGTCGGCCCATGGTGCAGGAGGTCGAAAGCTAGAATGAACACCTTCCTGCAATTCGATTCTCTGGCGATGGTTTCGATCCTCGCCTACATGGCTCTGTGGTTGATCGCAGTGGTTGCAGCGCCCAAACGCGACCTGGATCGCGGTGGCTTCACCTCCGCCCTCACCATACTGGGTGGCACCGTGCTGGCCTATGCTTCGGCCTCTATCTGGGGCTTCATCGCCGGGTGGGTGATCACGCAAATCCCCACGTTGCGCAAGAACTCTAACTTGCGTCCAATTCCCAAATTCACGTTGTTCACCAGCGCAATTGCGTTGACTGTCGGAGCTGTGTTGACCGGGACAGGGAACGATTCGCTGGCCTGGCTTGCCTACAGCTCCTTTGTAGTTGCCGCGCTCTTGCGTAAAGGAATGTTCCCGGCTCACTTCTGGGTGGTGTCGGCGTTTGAAACTGGATCTCTTTTCGAGTTGGGTCTCCTGATGAACTCTCATCTGGGAGCATACCTCATGGTTCGCTTCGCGGTGCCCCTCTTGCCCGCGAATGCGTTGGAGGCCTTGCCGTTGGCCGGCGTGTTAACCCTTTTCACGTCGGTCTACGCTGCGGTGCGTGCCTTGGCAGAAGGCAAGCCCCGTAGAGTGTTGGCGCTTCTTTGCGTCAGCCAGGCCTCCTTTATTCTCGCCGGTCTAGAAAACCGGAACGTCGAGGGCATCACCGGTGCCCTCGTCCAGTTGTGGGTGGTTGCCTTCGCGACCACTGGATTGTTGGGCGTCTATAGCGCCCTCGAAGTCCGCTCCGGCGAGGTCGAATCGCCGCGCGGCTTCCTGGGCTATGGATCGGTGACGCCGCGTCTGGCCGTTTTCTTCGCCGCGTGCGGACTCGCGCTGGTTGGCTTGCCGGGAACGCTTGGATTCGCCTCCGAAGACTTGCTGTTCCACGGGGCGCTTGAGACTCATCCGTTCCTGGGGATCGCCCTGCCATTGGCCACAGCACTAAACGCGATCACGGTGCTGCGCTTGTTCGCTACGCTCTTTCTGGGTAGACGTGCCGCGCAGTGTCCGCAGGTACCCGATGCTCGCCCGCGTGAACGTTGGGCACTGGCCGCTCCGGTCGTGTTCTTGGTCGCGGGCGGAATCTTCCCCGGTGTCTTTTTCGCGCTCCGTTCCCCGGCCGCCGAACGGTTGGTCGAGTTGCTGTCCGGAGCGTTGTAGAGCGCTAGACTAGTCCTTAATGAACAGTCCGCAAACCCAATGGTTGACGGAGCAACCTGTTCTCCGAACACTCGCCGTCGGCTTTTCCCTGGTCGTCATTCTTCTGGGACTCGCTGACATCGAAGCCGTGCGGGGTACGCGAGCCATCGAAGACAGCACGGCGCAAGTCGGCCGCGAACAGTTGATCATCGCCCGCCTGCTCAACGACGTTCAAGCTGAGCAGAACACGCTGGCCGTCGTGCTGCACCAGATCGCGCACATGCCCGACGCCATGAATCGCGATGATCTGCTTCGCCGCCTGCGGGAGGCAGATCTCGCTCTGGAGCGCAGTGCGAAATCCGCGGCAGCCACGCCCGAAGCGCAGGAGTGGCGAACACTGGAATCCACAGTCCGGGGCTTTTCGAACGACGTCGCCGAGGTGATCCGCTTGGGTGGTCGCGCAACACCGGAAGCGCTGGCCACTCTGTTTTCCCGGCATGACCAGATGGTCCGGTTAGAGCAGGACCTTCTCGACAAAAGCGAACAACGCATCGCAGAAACCGATCGCAGCATTGAGCAAGAGTCCGAACAGCTGGCCGACCGATCCCGCTGGTTGTTGGGAACCTGCCTTGCGCTGGCGATCCTGTGTGCGGGATTGACGATCACCTTCGCCCGCCGCAGCATCCGGCAGATCGAGTGGCAATCGACCGAACTGACCCGTGTATCCTGGCACATGTTGCAAAGCCAGGAAAGCGCAGCCCGACGCTTTTCGCATGAACTGCATGACGAACTGGGGCAATCTCTGGCCGCCCTCAAGGCAAACCTCAATGCCACAACCGCCAATGAATGGTCCGCGCGGCGCACCGATTGCCTCCAGTTAGTGGATGGCGCAATCGCGAATGTCCGGGAACTGTCCCAACTCTTGCGCCCCGTGATCCTCGACGATTTCGGCCTGGACGCAGGCCTGCGTTGGCTGACCGACCGGTTCGGCGAACGCACCGGATTACGGACCGACTATTCATCCTCGTTCCACGATCGCCTGCCGGACGAGATGGAAACCCACCTGTTCCGCATCACGCAGGAAGCGCTCACCAACATCGCGCGTCATTCTGGCGCGACCGAGGTGACCGTGGAGTTGCACGCCGCCGATGGACGCGTGTCGCTTTCGATTGAAGACAATGGCCATGGCCTGAAACAAAATCCAACGCTTCCCAAGAGCCCGTCGCTGGGCATGACCGGGATGCGCGCCCGGGCCGCACAAGCGGGCGGGGAACTAAAATTATCGACACCGCGTGGCGGAGGCCTTCGCATCGACGTGTCTGTGCCGCTGATACCGCAAATCGAGGAACATGCTGACCAAGAAAATCCGCATCCTGTTAGCTGACGACCACGCCGTTGTGCGCCATGGGTTTCGAATGATCCTGGACGCGCAGGAAGATCTTGAAGTGGTCGGCGAAGTCTCCAATGGCCGCGAGGCCGTGGCCGCCGCTGCGGAACTTCAGCCCGACGTCGTGGTGATGGACGTCACCATGCCGGAACTAAATGGCATCGAGGCCACGCGCCGCATCGCCGAAGTATCGCCGCGGACCCGTGTCCTGGCACTTTCGATGCACAAAGACGCCGTCTATGTCCGAGAGATCCTGCGTGCAGGCGCGCGTGGTTACCTACTGAAAGATTCCGCCGAAGGGGACTTCCTGAGCGCGGTCCGCGCCGTCGCCCGCGGCGAGGGCTACCTGACCCCGGCAATCTCTGACGCCGTGCTGACCGACTACCGAAAGCATGTCACAAACCCGCTGGACTTGCTGACCAGCCGCGAGCGCGAAGTGCTGCAATGGATCGCCGAAGGCAAAACGAACAAGGACATCGCAACGGCCCTGAAGCTGAGCGTGTACACCGTGGAAGCACATCGCGGCAAGATCATGGAGAAGCTGAATCTCCATTCTTCGGGCGAACTGGTCCGATTCGCCGTCCGAAACGGCTTAATCGACTAGTTGCAACTCACTTTCCGCGTAACCGTTAACCTCACAATCAACGTTTTTCTTACAATAGAAGACTTCCATGTGGGGAAAACATAGCTGGGCCATATTGTTCGCGTTTGCGCTGGCGCCACTGGGCATCGGGCAAACTGCCAAAGATCTCAAACTGGAGACGGGCGAGGAGATTTTCCAAGCCACGTGCGCGGGCTGTCACGGACCCGACGGAAAGGGCCAGGCGCAGCACATTCTGGGCTTTGAGCCCCCGGC
>CANIIC010000135.1 GCA_947467395.1 Bryobacterales bacterium | reverse complement strand
GCCCCGGTGATCCGAAAGGATCCCGGGGCGTTCGTGTTTCTGGTTGTACTTAGCCGCGCTTCGAATTGCGGGCGCTTTGGGCGCGCGTGGATTCGGCGATGGCGCCCTGTGTCAGCGTGAGCGCAGGTATAGTTACCGAGTGGTCGACCATGCGGGCCATTTCTCCGACGGGCAGACCTTCGGCTTCGCGCGAGAAGCGCAGCGCACGGGCCTCGGCGTCGAAGTCGACGCGGATCCAGTCCCCGCCGCGCACCTGTTCGGTGGCGATGAGGTTGGACATGGGCTGTACCAAAAGGCGTTCGATGGCGCGCTTCAGGTGGCGTGCGCCGTACTTCATGTCCGTCCCTTCGGCCAGCAGGAAGTCCTTACTGGGGTCGGAGATGGTGAACACGAAGGCGCGGTCCATGCCGGTGGTGGAGGGCGCATTGAAGATGCGCTGCTGCACCAGATTCAATTCGATGTCGAGGATCTTGCGCAACTGCTCGGTGCCGAGCGGCTGGAAGGTGACGACTTTGTCGAGCCGGTTCATGAACTCCGGCGTAAACTTGCGGCGGGCAGCTTCGACGCCGCTGCGCGCGAGCTTGCCGGTGAGGTTCTCGTCGGCGACGCCGGCAGCAATCTGCTCTTGTGTCTTGCCGATGCCGAAGCCCAGTTTCGGAGCCATGAGCGCTGACATTTCGGCCGCGCCCAGGTTGCTGGTCATGAAGATCATGGCGTTGGAGAAGTCGACCTTGCGGTTATCCCCCAACGTCAGCGTGGCTTTGTCCAGGATGCCGAGCAGCAGGTTCCAGAGCGAGTCCGAAGCCTTCTCGATTTCGTCAAACAGCACGAAGCTGAGCTTGGTTTCGTCGGTATGGAACTGATTCAGCACTTCCTGTGAGAGCAGGGGGTGCGTTTCGCGATGCCCCAAGTATCCCGGAGGCGAGCCGATAAGTTTGGCGATTTCGTGGCTGTGCTGGAACTCGGCGCAGTCAATTTTGATGACAGCGCGCGGATTCTTGAGCAACGTTTCGGCGGTGGCCTCCACGATGCGGGTTTTGCCGGAACCGGTCGGCCCGAGGAACAAGAAGTTACCGATCGGACGCCCCGGGGCGCTCATGCCCGTCAGGTGCATCTGGTAGATGTTGACGATCTGTTGGATCGCATCATTCTGCCCGATGATCATCCGGCGCAAGCCGGTCTCCAGTTCGGACGCATCCCGTCCAGTGCGGGCGGGATCGAGCGGGACGTTCAGCCGTGTAACTCTGTCCAGTACTTTTTCCATCGCTCTTTCTCCTTTCTCGAGCCCTCTCTCTGGTGCTTTCTCCGAGGCTCTTTTTTTCAAGGCAAGCTGCAGGACGTCTTCGAACTCACGATTCTGCCTCGCCAGCTCTTTCAGTTCTGCCCGCCACAATGCTTCCGGCAACCTCAGTGCCATTCCGTTAGATGCTCCTCGCTGTCCCAGGTTGCGGCGGATCGGTGCACTGATCTGCGGGCGTTCCCATCGGGCTGTCCACGAACTACGTCTTCCTAACTCTTCGGTCGTGAGGGCCGGACCTCTATACGGCTGACCAAGGTTCTTTCTGGCATTTGCAACACCATTCGGACGACCTCGGCAATGTCTTCCGGCCAAATCTTCCAATCGGCGCCGGCCTGGGGATCGCCCCCTCCAAACTCGGTCGCCGTGCTTCCAGGCATCACGTACGTCACCCGGATGTTCTTCTTGCGCAAATCCTGCATCGCCGCGTCGGTAAACCCGGTCAGTCCAAACTTCGACGCGTTATAGGCCGCTCCTCCGGCAAACGCGTGTGTGCCCGCCATGCTGCCTACGTTCACAATGTGTCCGTTCCCGCGAGCTTCCATACCCGGTAGGGCTTGGCGCAGGCAGTAGAAGGGGCCCGATAAGTTCGTATCGAGCGTATGCTTCCACTGTTCGAGGGAGAGTTCGCCAACCCCGCCGAAGATCCCGATACCGGCGTTGTTCACCAGCACGTCCAGTGAGCCGAGTTCCTTGCCCAACCACTCGAACAATTCCACAACTTGCGTGTACTCACTAACATCGGCAGCTTTGCCCATGACTTTATTGCCGGTCTCGGCAGTTAACTGTTCGGCCGCGGCGGCGGTGGCGTCTGGATTGCGACCACATATGGCCACTCGCGCACCTTCCATGGCCAGCATGCGGGCAATGGCGCGACCAATGCCGCGGGTAGCGCCGGTGACTAAGCAGGTTCTAGTTTTAAGAGAGGACATGGGGGAAGAATACAGGAGTCGCGAGGCAGGAGTCAGGAGATAGGGCGTAGAATTGAGGTAGGCTTCTTCCATGATTGAATCCGCCACTTTCTGGCTGCGTGTCGCCGCGTGCTTGTACGCCGTGGGCTTGCTGCATTCGCTGCTGAGCGCGGTGCGGCACGGGCAGAACGCGTTTGGCGTGGCGCTGGGGGCGTTCCGGTTGGCGGTGATACTGCACGGGGTCTCGATCATTGATCTGGCGATGGCCAGTCATCGGATTCCGGTGGACAACGTCTACCAAACGCTGAGTTTGTGCGCGTTTCTGATCGCCCTGGGATACGTGGCGATGGAGAAGCACTACCGCTTCGCAAGTGCGTCGGTCGCGCTGTTCCCGCTGGTGTTCGCCATGGTTCTGGGCGCGGCGATGGAGCAACCGATGGTGCCGTCCGAAGACGGCAGCCTGCGCGACATCTGGTTGATCGTCCATATTCTGCTGGTGCTGGCAGGGTACGCGGCTCTGTTCTTTACGGCGCTTTCGGCGGTGGCCTACCTGGTGCAGGAGCGGCGGCTGAAATCGAAGCAGGGCAGTGCGCTGCTGGAGAAACTGCCTCCCTTGGCCACGTTGGACACGATGGTGTCAAAGTCGCTCGGGCTGGGCTTCGCGCTGATGACCTTGGGCTTGGTGTTCGGCATCATGTGGGCGTTTATCTACCTGAAGACGAGCTGGATTGGGAATCCGAGCATCTCGATTTCGATCTTCACTTGGGCTCTGCTGCTGATCACGATGTTCTTGCGTTCAACGGCAGGCTGGCGCGGTCGTAAGGCTGCGGTGATGGCGCTGTTGGTATTGGGCTGCAGTGCATTGACGTGGGTGACGCATGCGGGCCTGGAGGCTGCGCTGGCCCAATGAAGTTCCTGCTGACAGGTTTGAATCACCGGACGGCTCCGGTGGAGGTGCGCGAGAAGATCGCCTTCGATGAGCGGGCATTGCCGGAGGCTTTGGACAAGCTGAAGCGGCGGCCGGGAGTGCAAGAGGGCCTGATTCTTTCGACGTGCAACCGTGTCGAGGTTTCGGTGACGGCGGATGACGGGGCCGATGTGCAGGGCGCAGTGGCCGGGTTTATTGCCGATGCTCGTGCGGTGGAGCCGGGTTGGGTGACGCCGTACCTGTATCACTACGATGGTCCGGAAGCGATCCGGCACTTGTTCCGTGTGGCGTCGAGCCTGGATTCGATGGTGGTCGGCGAGCCGCAGATTTTAGGTCAGCTGAAGTCGGCGTATGCGGCGGCGAAGGAGAACGGCTCCGTCAGCGGGTTCCTGGATCTGGTGATGACGCGGGCGTTCAACGTGGCCAAGCGTGTGCGGTCGGAGACAGAGATTGGGCAGAGCGCGGTGAGTGTGAGTTACGCCGCGGTGGAACTGGCTCGCGAGATCTTCGGGACGCTGCAGGGCAAGAAGGCGCTGGTGATCGGCGCGGGCAAAATGGCTGAGAGCGCGGCGCGGCATTTGCGCCGAGCGGGCGCTAGCGAAATTCTGGTGACGAACCGGACGCGGTCGCGCGCGGAGGCGTTGGCCGAAGAGTGCGGCGGCAAGGTGATCGACTACGAGGGCTTCGAATCGACGGTGCCGACGGTGGACATCGTGCTGGCCTCGAGCGGAGCGCAGCACTGCATCCTGACCAAGGCACAGATGAAGGCGGTGATGGCGAAGCGCCGCAACTCGCCGATGTTCCTGATCGATATCGCGGTGCCGCGCAATATCGACCCGGAAGTGAACCAGCTCGACAGCGTATTCCTGTACGATGTCGACGATCTGGGCAAGGTTGTGGACAACAACCTGAAGAGCCGCATCGAAGTGGCCAAGGACGCCGAAGACATCATTGGTGAAGAAGTTGAGCGCATGATGGTCCGGTTGCGGACGCGCGAGGCCGCTCCGACGATCGTGCAGTTGCAGGGTCAGTTGGATGCGTGGCGCAAAGGCGAGATCGACAGGGTTCGCGCGAAACTGGGGCCGCTGACGCCGCAACAGGAAGAAGCCATCGAGGCGATGACGCGCGGACTGGTGAACAAGATCGCGCACGGGCCGATTTCGGAGCTGCGGAAGCAGTCTTCCGATCCACACCTGCTGGATGCGGTGCGGAAGTTTTTCCGGCTCGGCGGGGACGAATAGAGGACATTCATGATCGTGATTGGATCGCGCGGGTCGCAACTCGCGTTGTGGCAGGCGCATCACATTCAGGCTCGCTTGAAGGAACTGGGTGCGGAGTCTCGCATCGAAATCATCAAAACCAGCGGGGACCGGATTCAGGACGTGCCGCTTTCGAAGGTGGGCGGCAAGGGGCTGTTCACCAAAGAGATTGAAGAGGCTCTGCTGGACAAGTCGATCGACCTGGCGGTGCACAGCATGAAGGACGTTCCGACGGAGCTGCCTGAGGGCTTGGTGTTGTCGGCGATTCCGGAACGCGAAGAACCGCGCGATGCGTTGATCGGTGCTCGTGTGAGCGATCTGCGTGAGGGGATGAAGATCGGTACCAGTTCGCTGCGGCGGTCGTCGCAGTTGCTGGCGTTGGGGCGCGGGTTCAGCATCGAGATGCTGCGCGGGAACGTCGATACGCGCCTGCGGAAGTTGGACGAAGGACAGTATGACGCGATCGTGCTGGCGGCGGCGGGCTTGCGCCGGCTGGGCTGGGCGGATCGCATCACGGAACTGATCCCGCAGGACATCATGTGTTCGGCGGTGGGGCAGGGTGCCTTGGCGATCGAGACGCGTGAGGATGGCGGGGCGGCGCATGAGCTGGCGCGTAAGCTGGATCACGGCGAGACGCGCAAGGCCGTGACGGCGGAACGTGCGCTTTTGCTGGTGTTAGGCGGCGGGTGCCAGGTTCCTGTGGGCGCGCATGCGACGGTATCTGACGGCGCGGTGCACTTGAGTGCGATCGTGGCACGGCCCGATGGGTCGCAACTTGTGCGCGGGCATTTGTCGGGTCCGAATCCGGAGCACGTGGGCGCGACGCTGGGTCGCACGTTGTTGGACGAAGGCGCGAACGAAATTCTGCAAGAGGTCTACACGAAGTAATGGGCAAGGTCTTCCTTGTCGGCGCGGGGCCGGGCGATCCAGACCTGATCACGCTCAAAGGCCGCAAGGTGCTGGAGCGTGCGGACGTCGTGTTGTACGACGCGCTGGCGAGCCCGCGGTTGCTGGACTACGCGCCTGCGACGGCCGAGCGCATCTACGTCGGCAAGAAGCGCGCGCAGCATGAAATGTCGCAAGACGAGATCAACGCGCTGTTGATCGCTAAGGCTCGCGGTGGCGGGAACGTGGTGCGGCTGAAGGGCGGCGATCCGTTCATCTTCGGGCGCGGCGGCGAAGAGATCGAAGAACTCGCGGCGGCGGGGATCCCGTTTGAGATTGTGCCGGGCGTGACGGTGCCGTTGGGTGTCGCTGCGTACACGGGCGTGCCGCTGACGCATCGCGGACATACGTCGGCGGTGACGTTTGTCACGGGGCATCGCGTGGAGGCGATCGACTGGGCGAAGGTCGGCTCGGCGGAGACCGTGGTCCTGTTCATGGGGTTGGTGAACATCGCGGCGATTGCGAAAGAGATGATCGCGCGCGGGCGTTCTGCGGACACTCCAGCGATGGCCGTGCGCTGGGCGACGCGGCCGGATCAGGAGACGGTGGTCGGGACGCTAGGCACGTTGGCGGATCGCGTTGCGGAGCACGGGTTGCGTCCACCGGCGACGATCGTCATCGGTGACGTAGTCAAGCTGCGGGAACGCTTCAACTGGTTCGAGAAGCTGCCGCTGTTCGGGCAGCGCGTGGTGACGACGCGGGATCGGCGGCAGTCGCGCGACTTGGCGGAGCCCCTGGAGGCGTTGGGAGCCGAGGTGCTTTCGATGCCGGTGATCGACATCCAGGCTCCAGCGGATGCGGGTCCTTTGAATCGTGCGTTAGAGCAGCTCGATTCCTACGACTGGATCCTCTTCACCAGTGCGAACGGAGCGAAGCGATTCATTCAGGCTCTGGACGCGTCGGCGCGCGACTTGCGAGCGCTGCGAGCGAAAATTTGCGCGATTGGACCGGCGACGAAGGCCGCGGTCGAAGCATGGCATCTGAAGGTGGATCGGATGCCGAATGAATACGTCGCGGAGAGTTTGCTGGAAGCTCTGGCGAACGATGATCTGAACGGCAAGCGCGTGTTGCTGCCGCGGGCCGCGGTGGCTCGCGATGTGGTGCCTGTGGAACTCACGAAGCGCGGCGCGACCGTGGATGTCGTCGAGGCGTATCGCACGGAGGCTCCCGAGAATGTGAAGGAACGCGTCGCGGAGGTGCTGGCGAAGAAGCCGCACTGGATCACGTTCACTTCGTCGTCGACGGTGAAGAATTTCGTGGACGCGGCGGGTGCTGCTGCGCTGGACGGAATCAAGATTGCCTCGATCGGTCCGATTACGACGGCTACAGCGAAAGAGCTCGGGCTGCGCGTGGACGTCGAAGCCGATCCTCATACCATGCAGGGACTAGTCGCGGCGATCTGCGGCTAAGTTGTACCTTGTAGGAATGTCGAACACACCTCCTCCGTTTGCGCAGGTCCTTCAATTGGTTCTCGGTAAGTGGGTCAGCGGCACCGTGTGTGCGTTGGCGAAGCTGGGCGTTCCCGATCACGTGGATGAGACACCGCGTTCTCCGGAGGAGATTGCCGCGAAAATCGGCGCGAAGCCGGACCTGTTGTATCGCCTGATGCGCGCCGGCGCAGGGCTGGGGGTGTTGTCGGAAACCGCGGATCGCAAGTTCGTGCAGACACCGCTTTCCGCTGCTCTGCGTAGCGATGCCGTTCCGTGCGTGCGGAACATGGCGATGTTCAACTCCGATGAGTGGCACATGCGAGGCTGGGGGCAATTGGCCGAAACCGTGATGACCGGCGAGCGTCCAGTGGAGCGCATCTACGGCATGCCGGTGTTCGAGTACCTGAATACGAACCTGGCAGCGGGCGAGAACTTCCATCGCGGCATGACGGACATGTCGACGGTTGAGGGTCCTCCGGTGGCGGATGCTTACGACTTCACCGGGATCAACACCATCACTGATGTGGCAGGCGGCTACGGCTTGTTGCTCGCGCTGATCCTGCAGAAGAAGCCGGGTATGCGCGGGACGCTGTACGACCAGCCCGAGGTGATCGCGGATGCGGCGGGCGGGCCGACGGCTCCGGTGAAGGACCGCGTGACGTATGTGGGCGGCGACATGTTCGCGTCGGTGCCGGCGGGCTCGGATGCGTACATCATGAAGCACATCATCCATGACTGGCCGGACGATTTGTGCGTGAAGCTGCTGAAGCACTGCCGCGCGGGTGTGAATCCCGGGGGCAAACTGCTGGTGGTGGAGCCGGTGGTGCCGGGGCCGAACGAGTTCCATGTGGGCAAGATCATGGATCTGGAAATGATGCTGTTCCCCAGCGGCAAGGAACGTACGGAAGAAGAGTTCCGGGAACTGTTCGCGCAGGCGGGCTGGAAGTTCACGCGCGTGATTCCGACGGTGAGCCACGTGAGTATTGTGGAGGCCGTGGCGGAGTAGCAGCCTCGTGCTAGAGTGAGGGTTTCGCCCACACATGCAGATATTTCTTGAAGGCAAGCTTCTGGGAGTGGACGATTGTCTGCTGGCTCCGGCGACGCGTGACGCCCATCAGGTGTTCGCGGGGCGTTCGCATTGGATCAGCCTGCTGAGCGAAACCCTGCCTCGTGCGTTGCTGGCCGAACTTGGGCTGGCGAAGATTCTGCTGGGATCAAGCGGCGGCGGGCGGTTCTTGTTGGTCCTGCCAGAAGAAACCCGCGCGGCGAGCGAAGAGTTCCTGAAGGCCGCGGCCGCGGAGATCGCGCAGTTAAGCGGCGATGCACTGAAATTGATCTGGAGCATCACCGAGAATCTGGGCGACTGGAGCGATGTTCGTAAGCGGTTGACCGAAGGGCTGGAGCGGCGTCGCGGGACTCCGGACTTTGCGGTGACCGTGCCGATGGCCGATGCTGCTGCGGACGACTACTTCATGACCGAGCTGGGCTTCGCGCTGCGCAACGCGTCGAGCGTCGCGTGGTCGCCCGAACACCCCGGCCGTGTAACCACGAGCCCGGGCAAACATTCGTGGGTACTGACAGGCACCGAGGCGATTCCGTTCGCGCGGCACACGGCACCCAGCGATGACGGCAATGAGCCGGCGTCGACGGTGACGCTGGGGGCTCGTGCGGCGGGTGTTCCCGCGTGGGGTGTGTTGCGCGGGGACGTCGACAATTTCGCGATCCGCATGCAGCGCGCGCAGACCATCGAAGAACACATTCAACTTTCGGTGATGTACAAACAGTTCTTCGCGGGCGAGCTGGAAGTACTGTGTTCGCAAGCGGAGTTCTGGCAGAAGGTTTCGGTGATCTACTCCGGCGGCGATGATTTTGCGGTGTACGGTGCGTGGGACGCACTGATTGCGCTGGCGGCCGAATTGCAGCGTGTGTTCCATCGCTTCGCTGAGACGAATCTTAAAGAATACGTCGGGCTCGAAGGCAAGACGATCACGATGGCGCTGGCTTTGGCGTCGTCTGAAGATGCGTCGCTGGGTGCGGTATTCGAAGACGCGGGAGCGCGGCTGGAAACAGCCAAGTCGGAAGACAAGGACTGTATCTGGATCCTGGGCCGAACGCTGGATTGGAAGCAGTTCGCCGAGGCTTCGACTTTGAAGGATACGCTCTCGAAGATGGTGAGCGAGTTTGGGTGCAGCCCGCAGTATTTGCGCGACCTGTGCGGCATCTATCGCGAGACGCAATCGCGGATGTCGAAGAAGCAGGCTCGGCGAATGGGTGGCGAGCGGCCGTGGCGGTATCATCGCCGGATTCGTCGCATCCTGAATGCATCGAGATCGCGCAGCCCGGAGCATAAAGAGTTTCAGAAGGCGCGCGCGGAACTGATCGGTGAGTTGATCGGGCGTAGTGCGATTACGGTGAAGTTGCGGCCTGCGGGTCGCGTGGCGCTGGAATGGGCCAGATTGTCGGCGGCTGAGGCATAGCCGAAGGAGTCGTATGGAAGAGAACCAAGAGAATCTCGTACCCGCGGAAGCACCTGCTTCCGAACCTGTGGCGGAAGCTCCGGCAGTTGTTGAGGCTCCGGTAGCTGCCGAAGCTCCGGCCGCGAAGCCGGCCGCGGAAAGACCGAAGCGCGAAGATCGGCCGCAGCAACAGAATCAGGGTGGCCAGCGTCCGCCGAAGGGCGATCGTGGACCCAAGCCTGAGCGTGGGCCGCGTCCTGGTGGAGAAAACCGGGGTGGCGAAAATCGTGGCGGCGAGAATCGCGGTGGTGGGCGTCCCGACAATCGTGGAGATCGTGGTGGCCGTCCCCAAGGTGGGCCGCATCGTGAGGGCGGGCGTCCGGGTGGAGAGCGTCGTGGGTTTGAGCCGATGGCTGACATCGACTACGACAAGCTGGTGACCGACAGCCTGTATTTGGACAACGCAGCACATGCGGTGGTGGTTCGCATGCGCGACATGGACAGCGGCACCAAGAGCCAACTGCGTCGCTTGTTCAACGCGGTGCGGCGAGCGGTGGGTGCTCCGGAGAGCGAGCGTCAACATCAGTTCGTGATGTTGCGCGCGCGTCTGGCGTATACGATCGCGCGGCATTCGCTGCGCAGTCTGGATGGCCTGGAGCGTTTGTTGCTGCAGGTGACGCGCAAGAACGACGCCAAGGGTTACGAGAGATTCAAAGACCTCTTTGAGGCAATCGTCGCGTACAACGAATAGGGGCACCGCATGAGTCAACATACTGCTCAAACAAAATTGAAGCTGGTCGGGAAGCTGATTCTCGCGGGCGATCTGCACTGTGAAACGGGGCTGCACATCGGGGCGGGCAAGGGCTCGCTCGAAATCGGCGGCGCCGATAATCCGGTGGTGAAGGATGCGTTCGGGTTGCCGTACGTGCCGGGAAGTTCGTTGCGCGGACGCTTGCGTTCGCTGCTCGAAACGGCAATGGGGCTGACGCAGCCGTCCGAACTCGTGTACTTGTCGAAACGCCGCGGACAGGAAGTGCGCATCCATCAGAGCGATCGTCCGGATGACGAGATCTGCCTGTTGTTCGGACGCAATCCGGGTCGCATGGAGCGCGTACAGGGCGATGCGATTGAGTCGCGATCGGCCAGCCCGGCTCGCTTGGCCGTGTATGATGCGCCGCTCGATTCGGACAGCATCACTGCGCAGATGCGTGAGAATCTGGACGATGAAATTACGGAAGTGAAGAGTGAGAACGCCATCGACCGCATTACGTCGCAGGCGAATCCGCGTACGCTGGAACGCGTGCCGGCGGGTGCGCGCTTTAAGGTGCGCATGGTACTGGACGTTCTGTGCGACGAAGACAAGGTGCTGGCGGCGCGCCTGATCGGCGGTTTGCGACTTCTGGAAGATGACGCGCTGGGCGGCGGAGGATCGCGCGGCAGTGGCCGTGTGCGCTTCGGCAACCTGAGCCTGGTATGGCGCGGGGAAGCGTTCTACTCGACCGGTGCGGCGGAAGCGGAACTCGCTTCGGGCGCCGATGTGGCGGCGCTGCAGGCGCTGGTGAATGATTCTGCGTTTGGCGAAAAACTGAGCTAGGGATGCCGCAAGGGCTACTCATCAAGCTGCGGCCTACGGGGCCGTGGCGCATCGGGCCGGACTCCGGCGTGCGGGATCGCGTGGGT
>CANIIC010000134.1 GCA_947467395.1 Bryobacterales bacterium | reverse complement strand
GCAGCACGGGGACACGTCGACGCACTGATCGATCCGCTGGAAACACGTCGCGTGTTGGAACTCGCGTTCGAGGCCGCGACGGCCTACAAGGGTGGCGACCATCTGCCGATGTCCACACTCAACGGAGAGTCCGCATGATTCGTAGTGAACAAGATGGCCGCGTCCGCCGCATCACTTTGGCTGCACCGCTGCAGCGGAATGTGCTCACCAAAGAGAGCGCCCGGGCATTTCTGACCGAGTTGACCGACGCCGAAAGTGATCCCGGTACCGGAGCGGTTCTGATCGATGCCGAAGGCCAGGTCTTCTGTGGCGGTCTCAATCCTGCCAATCCACCTGAACCCGAATTCTTCACCTTTGGCTCACGCGCAACCAAGCCCGTGATCGCCAGCGTGCAGGGCGTGGCTACTTCCGCTGGCGTGGCTCTACTGGCGAACGCGCACATCGTGATCGCCGCCCAGGGATCCAGCTTCGGCCTCACGGACCTCCGCGAAGGCCGCTACTATAAGGCCGTTCAGGATGCCGTCGTTGCCGTCTTGGGCGAGCGTCGCTCCCGAGAATTGGCGCTGACCGCCCGGATCTTCACCACTCCGGACGCGATCGCCTGGGGCTTAGTGCACGCCGCCGTCCCCACCTTTGAATTGGGCGAACGTTCTCTAGCCGTTGCGCAGGGCGTAGGCAGTGCCAATGCTGAGGCGGTCCAAGCCATACTCCGTCGGAGTTGAGAGGCATAGGTGTGGGTGCTACCCTGAAGTTGCTTGTACCCAAAGCTGATCGAAATCGGAACGTTCTACCTTCCCACCTACGGCGTGTTGGTTGCCCTGGGATTCCTGGCCGGGCTCGCGGCCACCGTGAAGCTGGGCCGTCGCGCCGGATTCAACAGCGAAGTCATCACCAATCTCGCCGTGTATGTGGCCTTGGCGGGCATGCTGGGCGCGAAGATCGCGATGATCCTGTTTGATTGGCGCGAATACGTTGCCGAACCAGGGAGGATTTTCTCTCTCGAAACCCTGCAAGCTGCGGGCGTCTTCCAGGGCGGATTGATTCTGGCGCTGGCCACGGCCTACTACTATATGAAGAAGCAGGGGTTGCCGGTCTTAGCCACCTCCGACGCATTTGCGCCGGGTGTAGCCATCGGTCATGCCATCGGCCGTCTGGGCTGTTTCGCCGCTGGCTGCTGCTGGGGCGTCGAATGCGACTTGCCGTGGGCGGTTCGTTTCCACGATCCCGTAGCCTGGAACCTTACGGGCGTCCCGCTCGAAAAGGATCTGCACCCCACCCAACTGTATGAATCGGGTGTGGAGTTGCTGTTGTTCGCCTTCCTCTATCAGCGCTTCAACAAGCCGCACGCGCCGGGGCAGGTGATTGGCCTCTATCTGGTGATCAGCTCCATCCTGCGCTTCCTTATCGAATTCTTGCGTTATCATCAGCAATCGCTGACCCTGGGTCTGTCGCTCACCCAGTGGATTTCGATCGTACTCGCCGTGGCTGGCGCCGTCATCCTGGCCCGGACCAAGAAAAGCGATCCACTCCCGCAAACCGCACACGCCTAAGGGTTTCGCCGCCTTCCGCCGATAATACGGGGGATGCGGAAGAGCCAAAAGGGCTTTGTTTTGATCGCGATGTCCGTCGCCATGCTACTCATGCTGGCGCTGGTGGGCATGGCGTTCGACTTTGGCCGCATCTACATCGCCCGCAATGAGGCGCAAATCTTCACCGATGCCGCCGCTCTGGTCGCGGCGAAGAAGCTGGACGGTTCGGCATCCGGCATCGATGCCGCCCGCGCCGCCGTGATGAATCTTCCCAATCGGTGGAACTTGGGCTCCCAGTATTTTGAGCACGTCATCATCGAATTCAGTGCGGATTCGAAAGAGTGGTCCACGCAACCGGAACACCCGGAATTGCTTGCCTACACCCGAATCACCGCACCGAAGAATGACGTGGAGATCACCTTCTTACGAGCCGTAGGTGGGCCGGACACGTTTACCGTGCCGGCTCGCAGTGCTGCCGCTGTGAATCCTGTGAGGCTGGTCGAATGAGACGCGGGAATCAGCGCGGACACGCGATGCTGGAACTCGCCTTGTCGGCGGGCGTCATGGTCGCGTGCCTGGGCGGCGTATTCGAGTTCGGTTACACCTTCTACGTTTACAACCAACTGGTCTCGGCTGTGGGCAACGGAGCTCGCTATGCCTCGGTTCGGCCGTATCGATCGGACCCCGAAAAATCGAAGGCGGCGATCCAGAACATGGTAGTCTACGGCGAAGCCAAACCCTCGCCCACCGCCACGCCGATCGCCAAAGATCTGAAGCCCGAAAACGTCGAGGTCTTCTGGACAACGGGTTCCGATGGTGCTCCTGAAGCCGTCCACGTCTCCGTCCAGAACTACAAGCTCGATGCGCTGTTCGGAGCCTTCGAATTCTCCGGCCGGCCTTCCGTCGAATTCCCGTTCATCGGCCGCTACGCGCCCTCGGAGCCGGAACTGTGAGACGCCATCAACGCGGTCAATCTCTGGTCGAAGGCACTCTAGTGATGCTGGTGTTCTTCGCGCTGCTTCTCGGTGCCGTCGATTTCGGCCAACTCATCTTCGCGCATCAGTCACTAGTGGAACGCGTGCGAGCCTCGGTGCGCTGGGGAACTCTGCATCCGGAAGCTGGCATTGAACCCGTGCGCAACATGGTCCTCTACGGAAGCCCGGAGCAGGGCACTCAGGCATACCTCAACCTGACCGCGGACAACGTGAACGTCTCGTTTGCCGCCCCGGAGGGCGACGCCGAAACGCTACACGTCGAGATCGTGAACTTCGAAGCTCCGCTGTTTGCGCCCTGGTGGCCCGGCCTCGCGCACAAGCTGACGAACCCGCGCCCGGTCTCCGTGACCGCTCCTGTCATCCGAGCCTCCGCCGCCCTGCAACAGTAGCACCCGCCGCTCCGACCACCACTTCAAGTATCCTGGGACTTGGCCACCGTAAAACCGTTTCAACCCTATCGCTACACGGCGAAAGCCGGCGACCCCGCGAATCTCGTCACGCAGCCCTATGACAAGATCAGTCCCGCGATGCAGCAGAAGTATCTCGCGGCGAGCCCCTACAACCTCGTCCGCATCATCCTCGGGGAGAAGTTTCCGGCTGATACCGACACGGAGAACTGCTACACCCGAGCTGCCGCGTACCTGAAGCAGTGGATCGGCGAAGGCATCCTCTCCCAGGATCCCGCGCCGGCGTTTTACGCCTACTCGCAGGAATTCACTGTTCCCGATACGCACGAACGCGCTACCCGCCAGGGCTTCATCGGCCTCGGCAAGGTGGAAGAGTACGAAGCCGGCATCGTGTTCCGTCACGAGCAGACCCTCTCCGGTCCGAAGAAGGACCGCTTACAAGTCCTCCGCAACACGAAGGCCCATTTCGGCCACATCTTCATGCTGTATCCTGATCCGCAGCAGGCCATCGATGCGATCCTCACCCAGGCATCGCAAGGTACGCCAGTGCTCGACGTGGTCGATGATTACGGTGTTCGCAACCAGCTGTGGGCGATCACCGATCCGGCAACGATCGGCAAGATGGAAGGTCTGATGGCCGACAAGAAGTTGCTCATCGCCGACGGCCACCATCGCTACGAGACGGCGCTCAACTACAGCAAAGAAAACTCAGACCCCGCCGCGCAGTACGTGATGATGACCTTCGTCAACATGCACTCGCCCGGCTTGCGCATCCTCGCTACGCATCGCGTGCTGCGAAATGTGCCGAACTTTGAAGAAGACAACTTGACCAAGCGCGCCTTCGATCAATTCGAAGTCCGGACCTTCCACGGCTCCGGAGAACTGCGCCAGGCGATGAGCGTGCCGGACCCCAAGCACGTGCGCATCGGCATGGTGACCGCCAATGGGACTCACTTGCTCAGCCGCCCGCGCAAGCACAACGAACTCGACGTGCCCGTGCTGCATCATGAAGTGATCACGGGCCTGCTGAACATCACCGAAGATCAGGTGCGCGACGAAAGCTACATCACCTACGTCCGCGGCATGGACGCTGCGGTGGCCGAGGTCCACGAGAAGGGTGCACAAGTCGCCTTCATCCTGGAGCCGACTCCCATCGACGACATGGCCCGCATCGCCTTCAACGGCGGCGTGATGCCGCAGAAGTCGACGGACTTCTTCCCGAAGTTGCTAACCGGGGTCACGATCTACAAGTTGTAATGGGCAGGAACTTGGCGGGCGCTTACGATAGCGCCCGCACAATATTCCCGAGCAGCGTGGTCAACGTCCCCTTCACTCGCTCGCCCGTCTCGAGCACTTCCGCGTGCGTCAGTTTCTGCGGCAACACTCCGGCCGCCATGTTGGTGACGCACGAGATCCCGAGCACTTCCATTCCCAGGTGATTCGCGGCGATCGTCTCCATCACGGTCGACATGCCGACCAAGTCCGCACCGATCGCGCGCAGGTAGCGGATCTCCGCCGGAGTCTCGAAGCTCGGACCCAGCAGCCCCGCATAGACGCCTTCCTTCAGCACCAACCCCATGCCCGCAGCCACCGCCCGAGCGATGTCGCGCAGCCGTAGCGAGTACGCCTCGCTCATGTCGATGAAGTTGCCCCCGCCGACCAGTGGGTTTGTGTTCTGCAGGTTGATGTGATCCGAGATCAGCACCAACTCGCCCGCGTGGTAGCTCGTGTTGATCCCGCCCGCCGCGTTCGTCAGGATTACCTGTTTCACACCGCGCTTGGCCAGTTCGCGAATCCCGAACGTCACCTGCTGTGCGGTGTAGCCCTCATACAAATGCGAGCGCCCGGCTAACACGATCACGTCCTGCCCACCTACGCGGCCCTCAATCAACTTGCCAGCGTGCCCGATGACCTTGGAGGCAGGCCAGCCCGGGATCTCGCTGTAGGGCGTCGCACGGCCTTCCTCGGGGGTGTCCGCGAAACCGCCCAACCCGCTCCCTAAAACAACCGCGATGCTCACAGGAGTATCCCCGCAATCGCCGCTGTCATGAAGTTCGCCATCGTGCCAGCGGCCATCGCCTTCATCCCGAGCCTCGCGATATCCGATTTTCGCGACGGAGCCAGCGCACCGATGCCACCTACCTGCATCGCGATCGACGCGATATTCGCGAAGCCGCACAGTGCATAGGTCGCGATCACCACGGAGCGCGGGTCCAGCGTTTTATAGATGTTTCCCAGATCTGAATACGCCACGAACTCATTCAGGATCACGCGCGTTCCGAGTAGATTCCCGACGGCCGCGCAGTCATTCCACGCAACGCCCAGCATCCACGCAACCGGCGAGAACAGCTTCCCCAGCACCAGTTGCATCGACAAGCCGGGCCACACCCATCCCAGCATCCCGTTGACCATCGCGATCAGCCCGATGAACGCGATCAGCATCGCGCCCACGTTCAGCGCCAGCATCAGTCCGTCACCCGCACCGCGCGACGCCGCATCGATGACGTTCACACCGGGACGTTCAATCTCGATCGTTACTTCACCCGCAGTCGCCGGCGTCTCAGTCTCCGGAACCAGCATCTTCGCCAGCATCAGCGTGCCCGGCGAGGTCATGATCACCGCGGTCAACAAATGCCGGATCTCGACATGTGCAATCAACACGTAGGCCGCCATCACCGATCCCGAGATGTGCGCCATGCCGCTGGTCATGATCGTGAACAGCTCGCTCTCGGTCAGGCCAGCCAGAAACGGCCGGATCGTCAGCGGAGCTTCCGTGTGACCCATGAAGATGCTCGCCGCGACACTGGTGGTTTCCGCGCCGCTGGTCTTCATGATCTTCTGCATCGCCACGGCCATGCCGCGCACGAACAGCTGCATGATGCCCAGGTAGTACAGCACCGAAAACAGCGACGCGATGAAGATGATGATGGGCAGGATCTGGAACGCCAGGATCACGCCAAAGCCGCCATCGCCCGCGCCCAGATTATTGCCGAAAACGAACTTAGACCCTTCCGAGGCGTAGCCCAACAGATGATTGATGCCGTTACTGAGTGCCGTGAAGGCGTCGGCGAGAGGAGTTTTTAGAACCAGGAATGCGAAGGAGAACTGCAGGCCCAAGCCCCACAGCACAATGCGAGGCTGAATCGCCCGGCGGTTGGTGGAAAAGAAAAACGCCACACTCAGAATCACTGCCAGCCCGATGAGCCCAGTGAATTTCTGCATGTGGCGTTCTGTGGTGTGTTTCGATTAACCGACGACTTCGAGAATCAGCGCCCGTTCATCCGGTGTAGTCGCCGAGATGCGGAACGCGTCTTCCACGATCTGGGCTGCCTCTTCGACGTTCTCTTCGTTGGTGTAGTACAGGCGGCAGAGAACGCCACCCGCGTCGACCTTCTGGCCGTTCTTCACTTCGAGGATCACGCCGACTGCAGGGTCGATCGCGGCGCCAATCGTGTCGCGGCCGCCACCGATCATGGCCGCAGCCTTGCCGATGCCTTCTGCGTCGATGCCGGCAATGTAGCCGGGACGCGGGCAGGTGATCTCGCGAGCACCCGTGGCGTTCGGCAGCAGTTCGAAACGATCCAGAACCTTCGGATCGCCGCCCTGCGCCTGGATCACTTCCTTCAACTTGCGGTAGCCCGAGCCGTCCAGCAACTTCGATTGCGCCAGTTCACGAGCTTCGTCCAGCGTCGCGGTGACCTTGCCCAAGTGAATCAGGCGAGCGGCCAGTTCCAGCGACAAGCGGGTGAGGTCAGCCGGGCCGACGTTCTGCAACGTCTGCGAAACTTCCATCACTTCCAGAGCGTTGCCGATGGCGAAACCCAGCGGTTGGTTCATGTCCGTGATCAGCGCTTGAACTTTCTTGTTCAGCCGGCGTCCAGTGGACACCATGCTTTGCGCCAGACGACGGGCATTCACTTGCTTCTTCATGTGAGCGCCGCTGCCGACTTTCACGTCGACAATCACGGCGTCGGAGCCTTCGGCGGCCTTACGAGCAATGATCGACGCGGCCATCAGCGGAGCCGATTCCACCGAACCCGAAGCCAAACGCAACGCCAGCAAGCGCGTTTCCGCGGGAGCCACCGTTTCCGGCTGCGCCATGAAAGCGAGGCCATGTTGCGTTAGGACGGCTTTGAATTCGTCCACGGTGAGATTGGAGCGGAACCCCGGGATCGCTTCGAGCTTGTCGAGCGTGCCCCCGAAATGTTCCTGCGCGCGGCCAGGGATGATCGGCACCACGGCACCGGCGGCAGCAGCCAGCGGAGCGGCAATCAACGTGGTCTTGTCGCCAACACCACCGGTCGATTGCTTGGTCACCTTCACGCCCGGAATCCCGGACAGGTCAATGGTTTCGCCAGACGCGATCAGGCGCGCGGTGAGCGCGTCCACTTCGTGTTCGTCCATGCCCGCGTAGAACGCGGCCATGAGAAACGCCGACATCTGGTAATCGGGAAGATCCCCTCTCGTGTAGGCATCCACGAGTAGATCGATCTCTTCTGGGGACAGTTCTTCGCCGTCCCTCTTCCGGAGGATGAGGTCGATTGTGCGCATTAATAGATGAGGGTAGCATACTTCGGGCTAGCCCTGCCGCGAAAAGGCCCGGCGAGCGTAATCCACGCTGCTCCAGCCGGTTACGGCCACTACCACCCACTGCGCGAAACCCGGAAATTCGTGCGCAATCAACCCTGCTCCCGCAGCCGTCACCAGTAGAATATACAGAATTTGGAACGCCGTGCTGAGTTTGCCCGCGAGGCTCGGCGGGAACTCGCGCCGATGGTTGGTGAACGTTAAAATGACGATCGCAAACAGCAGGATGACGGCGTCCCTCCCCAGCACCAGCCACACCAGCCAGGCCGGGATCACCCCCATTAATCCGAGCGTGAGAAACCCTCCGCTCAACAGGACCTTGTCGGCAACCGGATCCAGATACGCGCCTAACTTTGACACCGCATCAAAACGCCGCGCGATGTAGCCGTCCAGTCCGTCCGTTGCGCCGATAATGAACATCCACACCAGCGCTTCTCGATACCGCGCGGATGCCAGCAGCAGGAAGACATAAGGAGCCGCAAGCAGTCGAGCCGCGCTGAGCAGGTTCGGTACGTAGCGCATTATTCGAAACCGATCCCTGTAACCACGGCACCCAGATCCCGCGAGTCGGGTGGAACGCGGTGCGTCTTGTCGACTCGCAGAGTAACTGTCACTTGCGTTGCATGGGTATGAAACGGAGCTGTAATCGTGTAAGCGCCCGGAGCGGGAACCGTCTGGGTAGCGACGACTTTTCCGTCGGCGATCAATGTGACCGTGCGTGCCGGCGCATCCGCGGGAATATAGACGGAGGCCTTCAATGCCGCAAACTTCTCGGGGACTTCCAGCAACACCGTCGCCTCACTGACCATCCACCCATCAGGAAACAACCCGCCGATGACGTGTGCGGCCGTCCGGGGATCCTTGGGGTCCAGGAACGACAGCTCCGGCTTGCGCTCCAGCACGATATCCGCGTGCAGCCGGTCCACCATTTCCGTCGAAACCTCAAACGGCAACAGGCCCTTCGCTGATGCCGAATACCCAGAGCCACCTTCGATCGAGATGATGCGGAACGGCGCCGTTGGAGAGATCGTCTTCTCCAGCCACTTCGCCGCGCGCACGGTGATCGGTACCGGTGTGCCCAGTTCGCTGCTCACCAGGATGTCGTCGCCACGCAGCACCGTGTCCTTCAGCAGCGGCCGTGCACCGCGCTCTTCCAGGTAGTGTCGCAGGCCCCATTCGGCGTCGACCCACACTCGTCGCCCGTTGGCCTGGTCCATCACCGCGTTCGAAAAATCCCGCACTTCCGCCCACTGCACATGGTTCGCGGTCGCGAGCCCCAGTGCGATCACAAACTGCACGCCGATGCCGGCGATCAGCGCACGCGTCGGAACCTGACGTGCGATAAGGATCGCCACCGGCGCGGCGATCGGTAGCAGATACCGGGCGGAGCCGGCGAAGAAGATGAGCAGTGACGCGGCGAAGAACAGGAGCACCCACGCACTCAGGAAGTCGCGGCGGATGCAGGACAGGATCAACAGAGTGCCCATCGCGACGGAGCCCCAAAATAGCGGGTTCGCATCATGCGAAAACGCGGCGACGCCCGCGACGCCGACCAATGCCCATCGCCACCATCCAGCAGATCGCCAAAACGCCGCGGCCACCAGCGCAGGGAACACGATCCACCCCGCGTGCCCGATCAGCGCCGTGGCGCTCTCGATCTTGCGTGACGGTGCCTGAAACGCGTGGCTCTGCATGTAGCCGAGCAACACTGCGATCGGCAGGGTGCCGCTGCTGGCCCATTCCCAGGCTTGCCAAGCCACAATCGTAAAGGGCGCCGCGAGCGTGGCAATCCAGCCGGCCGTCCACTTGCGGTCATGCATCCAGAGGTAAAGGCCGAGGATCGGCATCAGCATCCCGGCCTGAAACGCGTCCAGTGCGGCCAGCCCACCGGCGACTGCCGAGGCCGTCAGTAACCATGCCGATCTCGTATGGATGGCCTGCGTGTAATATGCGATAGATATAACCCAAAACGCGAGAAACACCAGATCTGTCTCAAAGGAGTTCCCGTTCACGACGAACGCCGGTACGGCGGTGAACAGGATCGAGGCCAATAACGCGCGCTCCGGACAGAACCGGCGAGCCAGCGACAGCATCGCGAAGGCAGCCGCCAAGCTGAAGGCCAGATACGCCAGATGAAACGGGACTTCACGTACGCCGCCGAAGATCGCGATCAGCCCACCGAGCACCCAGGCGTTCAGCGGACCGTGCGGATGCCCGCGCATGTCCACCATGTCTCCCAGGAACGCATAATGCGTGTGCAGCGGATGCAGGGGATCGATCTGCGCGTGTTGCGCGCCGTACAAGTAGTAGACATCGTCGCCCTGCACCGCTTCATTCAAGAAGGGCAGGCGCAACAGGATCACAAGCGCTGCGAGGAGGAGCGCCTGGCGTTTCACCACTGAACCGTTTTACCGGGCTCCAGCGTCCACACATCCACGCCTTCGTCATCGCCCAGCAGTTCTGCGAGTTGTTCAGGCCGTCCGGTGAGCGGCGGGAAGGTGCCGAAGTGCAACGGGATCACCTTGCGCGCACCCAGGATTTTCGCGGCCAAAGCCGCTTCGCGTGGTCCCATCGTATACAAGTCGCCGATCGGCAGAAACGCGAGTTCCGGGTGATACAACCGCTCGATCAGTTGCATGTCGGTAAACACGTTCGTATCGCCCGCACAGTAGATAGCTCGGCGATTCGCGAAGCGCAGCACGAAGCCCGCAGCCTCACCGCCGTAGATGATCTGGTCGCCATCCAGGATGCCGCAGCTATGAACCGCATGCGTCACAGTGACGGCAACCGGTCCCATCTGAACCGTGCCGCCCTTGTTCATACCGATGACGTTCTTCGCGCCCTTCTTCTCCAGCCAATGCGCGGTTTCATAGATCGCGATGATCGTCGGCGAGAACTTCTCCGCCAACGGGAGAACGTCGTGAATGTGGTCGAAATGTCCGTGAGAAACCAGAATCGTGTCCACGCGATCCAGCTTGTGCCCTTGCGGATACGCAGGATTCCCCTCGATCCAGGGGTCGACGAGGATCACCTCGCCTGTCGGTAGCTTCAACGTGTAGGTCCCATGACCCAGCCAAGTAATGTCGATCATACTCATCCGATTCTAGCCTGTTACACTGTTTCTTCTCTGTGACACCTGCCCCCTCCGAAACGATGTCCAAGTTCCATCGACTTGAGTTGCTGGTCCTGTTGGGACTGCTGCAAGCGCTCGCTCCGGTGTCGATCGACATGTATCTTCCGGCGATGCCGCAACTGGAGCAGGTGTTCCACGCGTCGGCCTCAGCGGTTGAGTCGACGATGGTTACCTTCCTCATCGGGTTCGCGTTGGGGCAGTTGCTCTACGGCCCGATGACGGACCGCTTTGGCCGCAAGCCGCCACTCTATGTCAGCCTCGGCTTGTTCGCAATCTCTTCGGCCGCCTGCGCGTTCTCCCCGACCATCG
>CANIIC010000133.1 GCA_947467395.1 Bryobacterales bacterium | reverse complement strand
CGTTCTGCAACGACATCGCGGTGCGGCGCAATGGCGACATCTACGTCAGCGACACGGTGGGCGCGAAGATCTTCATGTTCCCGAAGGGCCAGAAGACGGCTGTGGAAGTGTCGGCGGATCCGATCCTGGCGGGTGTGGACGGCCTGGCGTTCCTGGCTGATCAGGACAAGCTCTACGCGAACACGGTGACCACCAGCAAGCTGCTGCGCCTGGATCTGGCGAAAGACGGCAAGGTGACCAATGTTACGGAGCTGAAGCTGTCGCGACCGCTCGCGGGTCCCGATGGGATGCGCGCGATCGACGGCACTCGGCTGATTATCGCCGAGGGTCAGGGCCGCACGGCGATGGCGGTTCCCAATGGCGACGCGGCCGTGGTGACCACACTAAAGGAAGGCGGCATGGAAGCCGGGACTCCCGCGGTGACCGTGACCAAGGGCTGGGGCTGGACGATCGAGGGCAAGCTCAAGCAAAAGGGCAAGACGCAGGATGCCAGCCCGTTCCGTTTGTTCCCCGTGCCGATTCCGAAGAAGTAGCCTTACTTGATGCGGCTCATTTGGTCCAGGATCTCTTCGACGTACATCCGATCCTTGAGACCAGCCCGGTTGGCGGGGAAGTAGACCAGACTGATTTTCGCGCTGTCCTGGTCCATGTTGCGCACTACAACTGCGCAGCGTTCCCCGTTCGACAGGCGAGTGTTGTTGATCGCCGGGAAATCGAAATACCCGACCCCGAAACGTACATCCACTTCCGGCGGCGCATCTGCCCCAAGTTGACCGGGAGGACTGATGGTGAGGTGAACCATCAGTTGTTCCTGCTTCGCGTCGCGACCGAAGACGTCGATCTTGAAACGGCGCCCCGGATGGTGGACTGAGTCGGTGTCGGGATACCTTAGCTGGAGCGTTTCATTCAACAGATTGGAGATGCCGGCGGGGTTGGCATTGAGTTCCTGGAAGTCGATCACCGGAGCGTCTTTGGCCACCCCGAGTTCGAACGTCAGAGACTCCACCTGCTTGAACACGACGTCGGAAGCGACGTGGCGCAGTCGCTCCCGATTCGCATCCGTGACATCCGCTTTCGAGGAATTGACGCGGCGAAAGACATCTTGGAAGAGCGGACCCAAGTCGAGCGATTCGTTGAAATTGTAGGCCAGGATTTCCAGTTTCAGGATCTGGTCCTGGATGCTGTCCGTTCCCTGCCTCAGGAAGCCTTCCAGCACCGTCTTGAACATCTCAATGCGCAAGTTGGTATCGGCGGCCTCACGCTGGCTGACCAGTTCGGAGTAGGCGCGCTGATTCGCGTCGAGTTGTTGCTGGCGATTGACGTAGATCGACGCGAGCAGGCCGACGATGGCCACCGTGAGGGGCGTCGCGAGATCGCGCAGGACACCGCTAAATCTGGACCAGGACTTGACCGATTCGTCTTCCGCCATGTCACTTGACCTTCAGTACGCCGCCGACCACTTGGAACTCGTACTTGGCCGGTTCGGCATAGGAGAAGACGTTGGCGGTGGCCGGAGTGTTTCCGCCCAGCTTGGCCTGCAACTCGCAGCGGCCCGTTTCCTTGACGAAGATCTGGTAGCTGCCGTCGGCCGCAGTCTTGCCTTCGTACGATGCTTTGTTCGGAGCGACGATGGTGATGGAGATTCCGGCCATGCCCTTGCCATTGGCGTCGCGCAAGGTGCCGTACACCTGTCCAGCTGAGGCGAGCGCAGCGGCGAGCACACCGATCGAGAACATCCTGACGAACTTCATCGAAGTGATTCTCCTGTTCTGCCCACAGTGTACAGGAACCCATCCGTCTTGCTCGCGCGAGTTGCCGGGCGCGCGGGTGTGGTGAAGAATGGATGCTATGAAACGCTCCTTGTTGTGCACGATGCTGCTGGCGAGTTCGATACTGCGGGGGCAAGCATTGCCTGCTGCTCCATCGGCTGCGAACCCAGTCGTACGGGCAGCGATTGAGGAGTTGGTGCTCGCCAACCGGATTCTGGCGCAGCATGGGGTGTTAGACGCCTACGGGCACGTGAGCGTACGGAGCCCGGCAGACCCGACGCATTTTTTCCTGGCTCGATCGGGACCTGCGGCACTGGTCAAGGCCGAGGACATCATTGAGTACGACTTGGACGCGAAGCCGGTGGCCCAGACCAACTACGCGGGCTTCAGCGAGCGCTTCATCCATAGTCAGATGTATCGTGCGCGGGCCGACGTGAAGGCCGTGGTACATGGGCATGCTCCCGAGCTGGTGACGTTCAGCGTGAGCGGCGCGCCACTGCGGCCTGTGGCCCACATGGCGGCGTTCCTGGGCGAAGGCGCGCCGGTGTTTGAGATCCGGACGGCGTCGAAATCGGGCGATATGTTGATCGGCAATGATGTCACGGGCGCGGCGCTGGCTCGGTTCCTGGGGAATAAGCCGGCGGCGTTGCTGCGGGGACACGGGGCGGTGGTGGTCGCCGATTCGCTGCACGTGGTGACGGGCCGGGCGTACTTTATGGGAGTGAACGCTCGCGAGTTGCAGCAGGCGCTGGGGCTCGGGGGCAAGGTCACGTATCTGAACGCGGATGAGGCCAAGCAGATGGGAGCTCAGGATGGGTTTGAGCGGGCCTGGACGCTCTGGAAGGCCGAAGTGAGTCGCTAGCTTGCTGTAAGACGAAGAGCGAGATACACTTTTTGACGGACTGCTGTGGTCCGCATGGGGGAACAATGAAGATTTTTGCGTGTTTCGTATTGATGGCAGGCGCCGTGTTCGCGCAAACCGCGCCGGCGACGGACGTGCCGCGGATGGCGAACGGGAAGCCGGATTTCCAGGGCGTTTGGCAGCATCCGTATGTGCCCGACATGTCCAAAGATGCCCGCGATCAAAAGGGCGCTGGCCCGCTGCCCTACACCGCCTTCGGCGAGAACGATTTCAAGACATACGACGTTTCGGTGTTCGATTACACCGGACACTGCCTGCCGTTCGGGATGGTGCGTTCGCACAACGCTCCCTATCCGATCCAGATCATGCAGAACGACAAGTATCTGGCGTTCCTGTTTGAGCAGAGCCAGTGGTTCAACATTGTGCCGATCGGCAAAGAACATCCGGCCGATCCGGACCCGACGTGGTTCGGCAACTCGGTCGCGAAGTGGGACGGCGATACGCTGGTGATCGATTCGATCGGCTTCAACGGCAAGACGCGCTTGGACACGATCGGCCACGGCCATTCCGACCAGCTGCATGTGATTCAGAAGCTGAGCCCGAAGGATGCGACGCACTTCAACTATGAAGTGACTGTCGACGATCCGAAGATGTACTCCAAGCCGTGGACGAACACACGTGTGTACACGCGCATGAAGCCGGGTGACGAGTTGATCGAATATTCGTGCGAAGAGAACAACAAGGACTACACGTCCGGCCACATCAAGTAGGAACCATGAAGAACTGGCTGCTGGGTTCGGCATTGTGCACGGTGCTGGCGGTGGGCGTGGCTCAACCACAGCCGCCGCGGGGGCCGCAGGGACCACAGGGTCGCGGCAAGCAAGGACCTCGACCGGGTCAGCCTGGACCACAGCAGCCGGGTCCGCAAGGGCCCGGGCCGTTGGCTGGGCTGGCGAACGATCCACAGCTGGCCGAGCGCCTAGGGATCAACACCGACCAGCAAAAGAAGATCCAGGCAACGATGCAGGAGCATCGGCTGAAGCAGATCGATCTGCGGGCGGCGCTTGAGAAGGCGCAGATCACGATGCAGCCGTTGATGAACGCCGATCAACCGGATGAGAAGCAGATCCTCAGCCAGATCGACAAGGTGCATCAGGCGCAGGCGGAGTTGCAGAAGGACGAAGTGCGGCTGCAGTTGGATGTTCGGAAGATCCTGACGGCGGATCAATGGAAGAAGCTGCAGGATGAGCGGCGAGGACCACCCCAGGGCAAGCAGGGACCGCAGGGCCGCGGCGGCAAGAACGCTCCGCAGCCCCCTCGGAACTAAGCCAAACTACTTCACGGCAGACAGGCCTTCGCTAAGTTCGATCAGGGTTCCGTAGGGATCCTGGAACACGGCGAAGGCCGCTTTCATTGCTTCGGTGTAACGATACGGGCTGTCGAACTTCACACCCGCAGCTTCCAGCTTCTTGCAGAACGCCTCGAGGCCGACCACTTCAAGACCAATACGGTCATAGGCACGTCCCTTGGTGACAGCGACAGGGCCTTTGGCCTTCTCGAAAATGATGCTGTGACCCGGAATATCCGCCACGTTTTCACCGTTGCGCTTCACCATCTTCGCGCCGAGGTTCTTCTCGTACCACTCCTGCGCGACCTTCACATCGGGCACGATCATCTTGATCTTGTCAGCGGCGATGGGCGTTGTAAGTGACTTGTCTTCGGTGACGCGAACTTTGATTTTATCGGGCGATAGCAGGAAGACCTGCTTCGACGATCCACCGGGCAGCGGCTTGATGCCCGCGGCTTCCCACTTGGCGAGCGAGCCCTTGAGGTCCTTCACGGAGAAGGCCATGAAGTCGAGCGAGGAACCTTCGGTGCCCAGCAGTTCGGCTGGCAGCGGAGCGGGCTCCGGAGCCTTACCTTTGGCGTTGTTCGGAGTATTGCCGATTTCCAGAATCAGGAGACCAGGGAACTTCATCAGGTTCAAGCGCCCGGCGAACTGTGCGGGCTGCGCGCCGAGGTCCTGCCAAAACTTGTTGGCAACGGCGACGTCCTTGGCGCGGAGCACATCGTGTCCGGCGGAGACTCCCATTTTGTTGGGCGCGGGCAGTTGGGCGAAAACGGGTACGGCTAGAAGGAAAACGGTGGAGAAGAATCGTGAATTCATCGCGAGGCTGATGATATCACGCGCTCCGGAGCAGCGGGGACAGGAACAGGGCGCGGTCGAATGGCCGCCGCGCGTTTCTGACGCCAGGTGAAGATACGAGTCACGGCGTAATTCCAGACGGAACCCGCGGCAAGGCCGGTCAGGCCCGAGATGAACCACGAGAGCCCGTTGTCGACGCCGAACATCGCCATCTGGAGATTAATGAGAGCTCCAGCGGAACAAGCCGCGTAGAAGGTCAGCAGACCAAGGATCAAGTCGCGACCTTTGAGTCGCTGGTCGCGGTAGGTGATGGAATTGTTGACGAAGAAATTGAACGTCATCCCAAAGAACGTGGCGACGGCCTGAGCGGCGTAGAAGGTACGATGAGCCTCCAGCAGCAACAGGGAGAGGATCGCCATATGAATGGCCACGCCGAAGGCTCCGACGATGCCGAACATCACAAACCGAGGGGGCAGGATGCTGCCGATCGTCTTGTCGAGCAGCAACTGCAAGTATTCGACACCGACACCGATATCGAGCTTGCTGGCGCCGTAGAGGCGCTGGCCGAAGCGATAAGGGACTTCGCCGAAGCGCACGGTGCGTTTGGCGGAGGCGACGATATCGAGCAGAATCTTGAAGCCGATGCCAGAAAGCGAGGGAGCGACCTCTTCGAGGAAGCGGCGATCCAGCATGAAGAAGCCGCTCATGGGATCGCTGAGATCACAATGGCTGATGGCGGTCCCGAGACGCTTTCCGAGATCGCTGAGGCGCACACGCTCCGCCGAGAAATCGCCCATGCTGCCGCCTTCGCTATTGCGGGTGGCGACGACCAGATCGAGCTGTTCGGCCTTCAGCTTGGCCAACATCCGGGGCAGGATGCTTTCATCGTGCTGCAGATCGGCATCCATCACCGCAATGAAGGGTGCGGCGGTGGAGAACATGCCTTCGATGCAGGCGGACGCCAGACCACGCCGGCCGATGCGCTGAATGACACGCACGCGGGGATCATGGAGGGAGATGGAGCGCACCAGCGCCGCGGTGCCATCCGGGGAATCGTCATCGACGAAGATCACTTCGTAGACGATGCCGCGCAGGACCGCATCCAGACGTTGCAACAGCGGCCGCACGTTGGGCTGCTCGTTGAAGGTCGGGACGACGACGGCGAGTTCGAGTGCGCGCATATTAGTGGTCCGCGAGTGGACGGTCGGTCCACAGGGTTTTATCGGCAATTGTCTGAACCGGGAACAGATGCCCGGCCAGAAGTTTTTCGGCCTTATCACGATTGGCGTCCTGGGCGAAGAGCCACTTGCGCTCGCCGGCACCCCAGGATTCCGCTAACCGCTGATCACTCAAGAAGATATCGGGAGCATCGGGGTAGCAGGAGCCCCACAACAGGGTGCTACCTTCGCCATTCTGGCCGCAGCGGGGGTGAGCCAAAAAAGCCGGTTTGTTGAAGAAGTGGTGTGTGTAGAAGATCACTGACGACGCTTCGGACTGTTCGCCCAGCACGATCAGCGAATCAGCCGGGGTCCCCTTCTGGAGGATGGTATCGGCGAGTTGTTTGGAACTGAGCATCGGTTCAAAGCGCGCGAACGCGATGTGGGCCGCTACCAGGAAGACGACAAAGGTGACAGCAACAGTTACGGTAGCCGCCAGATGCTCGCGGCGGCGGCGGAGCACGTAGGCCAGGAGCGGTCCGATCAGCAGCGCGACGGCCGCAAGGATCGACGGCAGGCGCAGCGCGGCGAAGGCCGGTCCAGTGAGATCGAACAGATGCGACATCGCCAGCGTGTAGCCGGCCAGCGCCCGATGCGCCAGCAGAGTGCCGACGTCCGGCACAAAGGGCAGATTCCGCGAATCCCACAAGCCCCAAGCGAGCGCGGCCGCGACCAGAATCCCGACGACGGCGAATACGGCATGGGCGAAGGTCAGCCACTTCGGCGAGACGGTAGCGGCGTCGCGATGTTCTTCGATATTCGCCAGGACCGCACCCGTAAGAATTAATAGCGGAATCCAGGCCGGGAATGTGTAGTATTCGAGGTTCGTAGAGATAGAGAAGAACACCAGAATAACCGCGGCAAAGATGCCGAGCAGCAGCGTCGTGCGAACCCGGAACTGATCCGCCCCGCAAGCCTCCCGGATCGAGCTCAGCCACTGGGGACGCGTCTTCCAGGCCGTGGCGACCACGGCAGGCAGGAACAAACTCCACGGGAAGATCCAGACCAACTGCACTGGCCAGTACACGGCAAACGGCAGCTTGTTGTAGTCATGCGGGTAGCGCTGCCCGAAGAAGCGGAGCACGTGTTCGTTGATGAAGTACTGATAGAAGAACCCGTGCACGTTCCCGAGCGTCGGATGATTGCCGACAGCGTTGCCCTGATCAGGATTCGCCAGGCCGACCAGGATGTGCCAGGGAGCAGCGATCGCCAGATATAGCAGGATGCCCGAGCCGAGTCTAAGCGACCGCCAGCGTCTCCACAGGCCCGTCACCAGCAGATACGGGATGGCGGTGCCCGCAAAAAACACGGGGCCGATCAAGCCCTTGGTGAGCGTCGCCAGACCGAGTGCCGCGTAAGTCCAGTAGATGTAGCCGGGACGGTCGTCTTCCAGGGCCAGGAACATCGCATAGAGTGCGCCCAGCAGCAGCAGACTGAGGATCGCTTCCGGAATGATGAAGCGCGTGAACAGGAACGGGCCGATCGAGGTCAGGATGCCAAGTCCGGCGTAGAGCGCCGCTCGGGCTCCCCAAGCCCGGAGAGTCCAAAACCAAGCGAGCGCGGTGAGGGAAAGCATCGCCAACGTGTTCGGTAAGTGGGTGGAGAAGGCGCTCTCCCCCAGAGCGCGATACATAGTCGCGACCAACCACCATGGCAAAGGCGGCTTTTCCACGTAGCGGATGCCGTTGGTTTGGGGCGTGATCCAATCCGAGGATTCGGCAAAATGCTGCGCCACCTGCGCATGCGCGGCGTCGACGTCATCCAGCAAGGGTGGAGCGAATAACGAGGCGAAATAAACGGCGAGGAAAATCGCCAAAAAGAGCAGCCAAGTGACCTTCGTGGAGGTGCGTACGGGCGGCTCCCTGTGAACAGGGTCCGAAGTTGTCATTGCGGGCGGGGGTGTTAACACCATGATATCGTCTAAAGCCCCTGAAAATCTGGAAAAGCAGAGTTTCTATTCGGCGCATGGCCGTTGGACCAAGGGGATGGCGCGATGTCGCCCATTATTTTGAGACGCGGGGGAGCGTCACTGGATTTCATCAGATGTGAAGATTCTTCACACTTTTTTACGGACCGTGACTCTTGACTCCGTATACGGAACGTCTACAATGGGGACTTCCCTCCCCCAGGGTCCGATTCCCCCCATTCGGGACCACCCCGTGAGCGTGTGTGTGAACATCCGCTCTGAGTAGCCAAAACGTTTCTAAAAGGGTTGATCCATGGGTATCTCAAAGCCTCGTAATCGAGTTGTGTTGTTCCGTCTGACGCAGGAAGAGTACGCGCAAGTGCAACAAGCATGCGCAGAAGGATCGGCGCGCAGCGTGTCGGACTTCGCGCGAGCCCGGATTCTGGGACAAACCACGGCGGAATCGCCGGCGCTGGCACAGATGCAAGCTCGCCTGGAAGCATTGACACACGCCGTGGAGATGTTAACGCGAGCGATGAACCCGGCTCCGCGAGCCGAGGCCGCTGCGGCGGCAGCGGCCTCTTCCTACGCGCCGACGTCGTATTTAGCGCAATCCGGAGATTAAGATGCGGCTCCTGTTGTGGGCATGCCTGTCCTGTGCGGCGGCGTTCGCGCAGACTCGCCCGGCGGTGATGGAAGACGTGGGGAAAGCGAACCTGCCCGCCCAGAAACTGGGCGTCGATGACTTGGTCGCTGTCTCCGTCTACGATGCTCCGGAACTGACGCGCACCGTGCGGGTGGAGCCGGATGGATCCGTGCATCTGCCGTTGCTCGACGAGGGCATCGCGGCAGCAGGGCTGATGCCCCGGCAACTGGAATCGGCCATCGCAAGCGCACTTAAGACCGGCGAGATTCTGGTGAACCCCATCGTCAAAGTGACGGTCGTCGAGTATCACTCGCGTCCCATCGCGGTGATGGGTGCGGTGAAGCGTCCGCTCACGTTCCAGGCCGAAGGGACGGTCACACTCCTGGACGCGCTCGCTCGGGCCGAAGGCTTCTCCAGCGATGCGGGCACCGACGTTCTGGTGACTCGCGCCGGACAGGTGTATCAGATTCCAGTGAAGACCCTGCTGCGCGACGCCGATCCCACCGCCAATCTGCTGCTCACCGGCGGCGAAGAGATTCGTGTGCCGGAAGCTGGCAAGGTCACCGTCGTCGGCAATGTCCACAAACCCGGCGAGTTCGCCGTGCATGAACCGGGAGAGCACACGGTCATGAAGCTGGTCGCGCTCAGCGAAGGCTTGCTGCCCTACGCCGAGAAGCAAGCCTACATCATGCGTCGCGATGCGACGGGGACGGTGCAGGAGATCCCCGTGGAGTTGGACAAGATCATGTTGCGGCAGTCGCCCGACATGTCGCTGTTGGCCGGAGACATTCTCTACATCCCGGAAAACAAAAAGCGGCGGACCACCATGGGGATCGTGGATCGGGTGACCAGCTTCGGCGCATCCACAGCGTCGGGCGTGTTGATTTGGCGCAGGTAAGGAAGCATGAATAAGTTTGATCCGAAATTGCCGGCCGTCCAGGAAACCATCCGGGTTCCTTTGAATGCGCCGGTATTGGATGCCGAATACGAAGCCGCGTCGGCGCACGTGCCGCTGTCGCACTATTTGTGGATCCTGCGGCGGCAGGGCTGGAAGATGCTGGCGTTCGTCTTGTTGGCCCTGATCGCGACGACCATCGTTTCTCTGCGCCTCACGCCGGAGTATGAATCCACGGCGACCATCGACATTGACCGTCGCATGCCCAGCGGTGTACTGGGCGCGGATGCGGCGCAGGTAACCAACAACGACGCCGATCAGTTCCTGGCGACGCAGGTTCGGTTGATTCAATCGGATTCCGTGCTGCGACCGGTCGTGGACAAGTATCGGATTCGCGAAGTGGAGCCGGATGCGCTCGAAGAAGCCGTGGATACTTCGGACACCAGTCGCGAGGCTCCGGTGATTCTCAAACCGCTGCGCGTGACGCGCCCGGCGAACACCTACATTCTGCAGATCAGCTACCGCTCTGAGAATCGGCAGTTGGCCGCGGATGTAGCAAACGCGATCGCGCAGAGTTACCTGCAACATTCCTACGAAATCCGGTACAAAGCGACCGCCAGCCTGAGCCAGTTCATGGAACGCCAGTTGGAAGAACTGCGGGCCAAGATGGAGAAATCGAGCGAAGCTCTGACGCGCTTTGAGCGCGAACTGAACGTCATTAATCCGGAAGAGAAGACCAGCATCCTGACGGCGCGGCTATTGGAGCTGAACAAGAACTACACCGAAGCCCAGACGGATCGCGTCGCGAAAGAAGCCGCCTACCGGTCGGTGGAAAACGGATCGTTCGCTGCGGCGCTGACCTCGACGCAGGGCGACGCGTTGAAGAAGCTCTCCGAAGACCTGGGCGAAGCGCAGCGGCATTTCGCAGACGTGAAGGGCACGTTCGGGGCGAAGCATCCCGAGTATCCGAAGGCTCAAACGCGCGTGACCGAATTGGAGCGCCAGTTGGAAGCGGCCAAGACGAACGTGAGCCGTCGGGCGGAAGTCGAATACAAGCAGGCGCAGAATCGCGAGCAGATGTTGGAAGCTGCCGTCGGTCAGACGAAGAAGGAATTCGACGATCTGAACGCGCGGTCGTTCGAGTATCAGACGCTGAAGCGCGAGGCAGACGGCGACAAGCAGCTGTACGAAGAATTGGTCCGGCGCATCAAGGAAGCGGGCATCAACGCGAGCTTCCAGAACAGCTCAATTCGCGTGGCGGACGAAGCTCGGCCGGGGTTGAAGCCAGTGTTCCCGAGGATCTGGTTGAACGTGCTGCTAGCGTTCCTGGTGGCGACGTTCCTGGCCGTGGGCGCGGCGCTGTTGGGCGACGTGCTCGACAACACGGTACGCGATCCGGATCAGGTGGCTCGACTGATGAACACGGATGTGATCGGGTCGCTGCCCGCCGTCAAAGATTGGCGGCGGCGCATGAGTTCGGTGCCGGGCGTGCAGCGCACGGCTTCGGCGTTGGTCGCAGTGAAGGGCTCGCAAGAAGCTGCGGCCGAGCAGGCTTTATCGAACTACGAAGAAGCGATTCGCACGCTGCGCAACTCGATCCTGCT
>CANIIC010000132.1 GCA_947467395.1 Bryobacterales bacterium | reverse complement strand
TCGACGTGAAGACCACAGTGAAGGTCACCTCGGCTGATAAGGGCGCAGGTCCCAGTATCGCCGGAGCCAGCACGAACCTCTTTGAAATCGTCGCGGTCACCACCACCGAAGTGAAGGACACGAAGAAGAAAGAAGAAGGCACGATCACCTCCACCATGCGCATGGAAGAAGCGCTCGGCAAGCCGCAGGGGTGGGATGTCTCCCGGGATTTCTACCGCCGCATGTCCACCAAGATGGCGATCCGTCCGGATGCCGCTTCGCAGATGATGCGCCAGGCCGGGCTGACGGTCGAAGCCATGGATGAAGCCGGGAAGAAACTCGCTGCCATCGATGGCATGGCCATGCGCAGCGTGGTCCAGATGATCGGCCAGGGCGAAGCCGCCCCGCAAGTCGAGATGCCCAGCGCGAAGGAAGCCGCCAAGAGTGCCCTCAGCGGAATCGCCGGTGGTTTCGGTGGTTTCGGTCGCAAGAAGCAGGATGCCCCGAAGGAAGAAAGCAAGGCTCCCGCCAAGCCCGCCGGCCCGAACATCCTGCTCGAATTCACCACCACCGTGCAGTCCGTTCAGCCCGGCGTCGCGAGCGCGCAGGCGCTGGTGGTTCCTGCCGGCTTTAAGCAGGAAGAACACCCCATGAAGCGCTACGCGCAGAAGAAGTAACTCCCCTCTGGACGGCGGGGGCCATCCGCGCCCGCCGTCCCTCCTCCCCCATTCGCCTCTCGCAACGCTAGAATGACTGTTTCCCTGGTGGAACTATGTCCATTCGTCTTTTGGGGTTGCTTCCCCTTTGTCTCTTTGCCTCCATCGCCTCAGCGCAACGCACGGACGCGATGTTCGAACAGAACTGCGCCTCCTGCCACGAGTCCGGCCCCGCCGCGAAAGCCGCCAAAGCTCCCGATCGCGCGGCCCTCGGTAAGCTGACCAGCGACGCCATCTACGCATCGATGGTCACCGGTTCCATGAAGGCTCGCGCCCAGAGCCTCAACGACGTGCAGATGCGCCGCCTCGCCGAATACTTAGGCGGCATGCGCAAGATCGGAGCCGCCGAATCCGGCGATGCCTCCCGCATGCCGAATCATTGCCCCGCCAACCCCGCCCTCGGCGACATCACCAGCGGACCATCCTGGAACGGCTGGAGCACCGATAGTTCCAACGCCCGCTTCCAATCTGCGGCCAACGCCGGCATCTCCCCGGCCGATGCACCCAAGCTCAAACTCAAGTGGTCCTTCGGTCTCCCGAACGCCACGCACGTTTACGCCCAGCCCTCTGTGGTTGCAGGCCGCGTCTTCGTCGCCTCCGACTCCGGCTACGTCTACTCGCTCGACGCCAAGACCGGCTGCGTCTATTGGTCCTATCTTGCAGACGGCGCGGTGCGTACCGCCATCACCGTCGCGCAGCCCAAGGGCGGGGAACCGGCTGCCTTCTTCGGCGATCTCAAAGGCAACGTCTACGCCGTCAACGCCCACACCGGCGCAAAACTGTGGCAGGTCCAAGTGGAGGATCATCCCCTCACCCGACTCACCGGCGCTCCCAAGCTGTACGAGAACCGCCTCTATGTTCCCGTCGCCTCCGCCGAAGAAGGCACCGCAGCTGAGCCTCACTATCCCTGCTGCTCCTTCCGTGGCAGCGTCGTCGCGCTCGATACGGCCACTGGCAAGCAAGTCTGGAAGACCTACATGATCCCCGACAAGCCGAAGGTTGTGAAGAAATCCTCCAACGGCACCGAACTCTGGGGACCATCCGGTTCCGGCGTGTGGGATTCGCCCACCATCGATCCCAAGCGCAAGGCGCTCTACGTCGCCACTGGTGATGCCTACACCTCACCCGCCGCGAAATCCTCCGATGCGATCGTCGCCCTCGATCTCGCCACCGGCAAGCTCCTGTGGCAAGTGCAGGATCTCACCGGTGATGCCTGGATCGTCGGCTGTCCAGAAGATCCCGCCAAGCGCCCCGAAAACTGTCCCGCCGACGTGGGCCCCGATCATGACTTCGGCGCGTCGCCTATCTTGAAGGAGCTCCCCAACGGTAAACGCTTGCTGATCGTTGGCCAGAAGAGCGGTATGGTGTGGGCGCACGATCCTGACAACAAAGGCGCCGTCGTTTGGAAGGCGCCCACCGCCAGCGAACTAGCTCCCGCCACGGGTCAGATCGTGTGGGGCGGAGCCGCTGACGATAGAGCCGCGTACTTCGGTCTGCACACCGGTGGCATCGTGGCCCTACAGCTCGACAACGGCGAACGCCGTTGGTTCACGAAGCTCGACCCCGCTCCCGCCCTCAGCCGCCTCGCTGGGCAGGACGGAGCACTCTCCACGATCCCTGGCATCGTCTTCTCTGGTGGCTGGGATGGCGTGCTTCGTGTGCTCTCCACCGACAACGGTCGCGTGCTGTGGGAACACAACACAGTGCAGGACTACAAGACCGTCAACGGCGTCCCTGCCAAGGGCGGCTCCATGGTCTCCGCCGGACCTACCGTCGCAGGCGGGATGGTCTTCGCTGCATCCGGTTATCCGGGCCTGGGCGCAGGAACCGGACTGCCCGGCAACGTGCTGCTTGCCTTCGGGGTCGAGTAAATGAAACTCGTCCGTTTTGAATACAAAACCCACCGCCACGCCGGCCTCGTGACGTCGCGAGGCGTGCTGCCCGTCGCCGAGATCAACGCGCGCCTCGGTACGCACGTGCCTGACGATCTCCTCGAAATCATCCAGACCGGAACCGCGTATCAATTGCGCGACTCCGCCGACATCGAAGCGCTCCCCTGGAGCGAAATCACTCCGCTGGTGCCTTACGACGTGCCGCCCAAGATCTGGTGCATCGGCCTCAACTATCGGACCCATGCCGACGATATCAACGCCGTCCAACCGGAAGAACCCGGCAGCTTCATGAAGCCCGCCTCCTGCATGTTCCAGCCCGGCGGCACCATTCATCTGCCGCCCGCGCACGTCTCGAACGATGTGGACGCGGAAGGCGAACTGGGCGTCGTGATCGGGAAGCGCTGCAAGGGCATCACGCGCGACGAAGTCGATAGCGTCATCTTCGGTTACACCACCACGCTCGATCTCACCGCGCTCGACGTGCTCAGCCGTAACCCTCGCTACCTCACCCGCGCCAAGAGCATGGACACCTTCTTCAGCTTCGGCCCCGTCATCGTCACTGCCGACGAGATCCCGGATGTGAATCAGCTGGAAGTGATCACCGAACTCAACGGCTCCATCTGCTCGCGCGACTTCGTGCACCACATGCGCCACGTTCCCCACGAACTGGTCCGCTTCCACGCTGAGTTCATGACGCTCCATCCCGGAGACCTGATCTCCACCGGCTGCCCGAAAGGTGCCCGCATCAAAGCTGGGGACCGCGTCCGCGCACGCATTGAAGGTGTCGGCACACTGGAAGCGAGCGTGTCCGCCTAAGCCTTCGCCCGAATCCGTTCGTAGCGCAGTCCCACCGATCCGTTCGCGTACGACTTGCACTCGATCAACCGGAAGTTGCGTTGCGGGAATGTGCCCGGGAACCCAGGGATGCCATCGCCTAACAGCACCGGCTCCACCCCGATGAACACTTCGTCCACCAGATCCTCGCGCAAGAAACTGCGGCACAATTCGCCTCCGCCGCCCAGGTAGATGTTCTTGCCCTTGCGCCTTTTCAGTTTGCGCACGAACTCCGTCAGCGATCCGCCGACTACTTCGAGCCCGTCCCGCTTGCCCGGCTTCCAGCGCTTCGAGAAGACGTATGTCGACATGCCCGGCATCTCCGGAATCTCGCCACTCTTGCGCATCGCCGCCGTCGCCGCCGCCGTCTTGCGACCCATGATCGTCGTGTCGATCCCCGCGAAGAACTCCGCCATCAACGCCTCTCCCTCCGCGTCGATCGTCAGAAAATCCATAGTGCCATCGGGCCGCGCGATGTACCCGTCCAGACTAAGCCCGAACCCGAGAATGACCTTCCGTGCCATACCGCGATGGTACGCGCTCGTCCGCCTGGGAGGCAATCCAGCGAAGCGCTACGAAGTCATCGGCGAAACCTGGCTGAAGTAGAACGATCACGACCAAAGTGGCAACCGAACCCTTTACCGGAGCCCTCGCACTTGTCATACTCTTACGGACGCGGGCTCGGACCCGATCAGGAGAAACCTCTCTATGCCGAAATTCATGACCGTTGCGATCCCGCTACTGGTGATTGCCGCTGGAGCCATGGCGCAGCCCAAGGGCATCACGCCGGATATGATCAGCCGCTCCCTGCCGCTGGAAGGCGCGCCGCTAGCGGTGCCCGGATCGTACAAGACCACTTCCGAACCCGCATTCGGCTCGCCTGGGCATGTCGTATTCCGGCCGGAGACCCTGGATGCGTTTCCGAAGAAGGAAAGCCTGCCCGTGATGGTGTGGGGGAACGGCGGCTGCGCCATCGATAGCACTCGGTACGGCGGCTTCCTGGGCACTGTCGCTTCGCACGGCTTCGTCGTGGTGAGCACGGCCGCTCTAGCCGGAGCGCCTCGGCGTACATCCACCGCCGATGATCTCCGCGCCGGGATCGACTGGGCATTCAAGGAGAACACCCGCGCCGAATCGCCGCTCAAAGGCAAGCTCGCCCTGGACAAGCTTGCAGTCATGGGTACGTCGTGCGGAGGATTTCTCTCTCTCTCGCTCGGCGGAGACCCGCGTGTCAAAACCATCGGCGTCTTCAACTCCGGGATCGCGGATGCCACAGGTGCCGTGAATTCCACGCAACCCGGCGCGGACGTCCTCGCCAAGTTGCACGGCCCGGTGTTGCTCATCAATGGCGGTGACGTGGACTTCATGATGGGAGCTTCCTTGTCCACCTTCCAGCAGATTTCCAAACTGCCTGCCTTCTACGGTGCGCGCCACAACGCAGGCCACAGCGCCACGATCTTCCATCCCGGCGGAGGTGAATTCGCCAACGTCGCTTCGAATTGGTTGCTCTACATCTTAAAGAGCGACAAGAAAGCTGCGAAGATGTTCGTCGGCAAGAACTGCGAGTTATGCACGAACTCGAATTGGGACGTACAGGCGAAAAGTATCAAGTAGGTCGCCGTAAATCCCCCTCTGCTCGAACCGAGTCACGTCCCTTGTGCAGGCCGGAATACAGTCGATAGGAATAATCGCGTCCAGGCTGGGGCTCCACATTGGCGTAGTTAGAGCGATGTGACATAGCCGGCCTTGCACTTGCGCCAAAACCAGATTGCTTCCGAGTAGCCCGTGATACAGGCACGATTCACCCTGCACGGAGTAAACTGATTGGATTCATGTATGTGCCGCTTGCTACAGTCACAAGAACCTGTGGGCGCATACGTCATTTTCACGGAGGGGTCCGAGTGAGTTTGAAGCGAGAGTTATGCATCATCGCCGCCTGGGCTTTCTTGCCCGTTGTCGGATTCTCTGCCGGGTGTTCCAATCGCGAGCCACTAATGGTTTGTACACCGCTGGGAGCGGTTAAGGGACAACTACAAGGCGACACCATCGCCTTCAAAGGTATCCCTTACGCCCAACCTCCTGTGGGACCGCTTCGATGGAAACCGACCAAACCGGTAGCGCCGTGGAAGGGCGTGCGCGACGGCAGCAACTACGGCCCCATCTGCCCGCAGATCGTCAAAGGGAAAGTAGAGGGCAATGAAGACTGCCTTACCCTCAACGTCTGGAAATCTGCTCAGCCCACTGCAACGCGAGTTCCAGTCATGGTGTGGCTGACAGGCGGGGGCAACCACTCGTACTCTGGACAGGGGGACCCCGACGGACGCGTCCTATTCACCGGCAAGCAACTTGTTCCCAGCGGCGTTGTGTTTGTCAGCGTAAACGTCCGGCTCGGCGTGCTGGGATTCCTGGCACACCCGGCCCTAAATGCTGAGCGCGCGGAGAAAACGTCAGGGAATTACGCCAGCTTGGACCAGATCGAGATGTTGCGCTGGGTCCGCGACAACATCTCCGCGTTTGGAGGCGACCCGAAGCGCGTCATGCTTTTCGGTACCTCTGCCGGAGGAGGCAATACTTGTGCCCTCCTAAGTTCGCCGTTCACGCGCGGCTTGATCCATGTCGCGGCAATGCAGAGCAGCGTGCCCACCGGCTGCGAACTCCAGACGCGCGCCCAAGCGGAAACCCGAACAGGCAAACCCGTTGTCCAGGCCCTCGGCTGCGACACCGGAGATACCGCTTCCTGCCTGCGTTCAAAAACAGTCGAGCAACTGGTTCTGGCCTTGCCCGGTTACACCAGCGTCTTGCCTCGGCTGTTCGGACCGGTTGTGGACGGATACGTATTCCCCGACCAGCCCATTAAAAGACTCACAAACGGGACGGCTCCGGCGATACCGATCATCATCGGCAACACAACGGGGGAGACCAACGGCTGGGTTACTTCTCGCCCTCCGCTGGTCAGTGACGAGTCAACGTACCTAACCGCGATTGATGAAGTCTTCGGGAATGCGGCCAGAGAGCGCATCCTTTCGATATACCCTCTGACCAGTTACTCAAATCCGAAAGCTGCCTTCCAGCAGATGACTACGGATGCAGAATTTACCTGCACTTCACGACGTGTTGCCCGGCAGCTTTCCACGCAGAATCGGCACGTCTACCGCTACCTTTTTGACCGAGCTCTTGGAACAAAGCCCGGGGATCCACCTCAAGCCGTAAGTCACACAGAGGAGCACGCATACCTGTTTGCTTGGGAGGGCACGGATCGCCCCGTCGCCTTCGACTTGGAAATTCAAAAAGAGCTGGTCGCCGATTGGACCAGTTTTGCAGCCATAGGGAATCCGAATGGCAAAGGCGAGAATAAATGGAGAGCCGTGACGCGTCAAGAGGATGCGTATCTTGAGTTCGGCGCCGAAACGAAGATGAAGACCGGACCGACAGCGGCCCACTGTGAGTTTTGGGATACCGTGCCTCTGCCATCACCGCATCTATAGTTCGGCTTCGGTGCATGTGTTGGCGGCCATAGAGGCCGTGCGAGGGTGCCTTAAAGTAATTTCCGGTTGGTCGGCTAACCGGAAGCTACTGTTTGCCTTCATCCCCAAAACAAACTTCCGGGTAGCTCGCTATCCGCATCCCAATTGCAACCGCGAAGACCTCGGTATGCGCACGAAGAGGCCAGCTTCGGGGCGCGCGTTGGTGTAGGATGTCATCAGATCGTCCAACTGGAGCAATCGCATGCATATCCATCACCTCGTGCCGTCCATAAGCCGCTGTCTCCTGTCCATGGGATTCCTCATCTTGGCGGTGAGCCACGCCTCAGGTGCAGACACCACGAAGTTCAAGCGCATCGAGCCGCAGTTCATCGCGGCGCTGGGAGACCCCGCGGCCACCTCCGGCAACGGCGCGCAAGCATGGGGCTTCTGGGACCAGGATCCCGGCCCGCGCGCCTGCAAGCTGGACCACTACCCCCAATTGAAGGCAACGGGCGTAGCGCCCGCGCAGTGGAAATTCGACGCTTCGGATTGGTGGCTGGAAGAACACGGCTTGATCATGGAGAAGCCGACCTTTCCGCTGGCTGCGGGGAAATACCTCGTCACGGGTGATCGCGAGACGACGACCGTGCTGACGGTTCACCCCAAGGACAAAAACGGCAATCAGCGTTGGGAACTCGCCGACGGCGCGACCCTCAACGATGTCACCCATCTCGGATGTCGCTCCGCACGCTACACGCCGTCAACGTCGAACAAGCCGTCTAACAAGACGACTGCCAACGCGTGCTCGCCCGCGAATGCTCCCACCAAGGGCTTTCCCGTGAACCCGGGTGGGGCCATGCCTGCCGTGAACGGCTGCAACAAGCAGGACTATACGGTTCTGATCGTCATCGGACTGCCTGTCACTCGCTGACCGGCCGCACGCAGGCGCAACTACCACGACGACCCCCTCCCGCTACTTCTTCATAGCGGAAGGATCAGCGTTTTACTCGAGGATCGTTTAACAGGGCATTGGAGTTCGGAGAGAAAAGACGCGGAGTCGAAGTCCTCGCCCAAGCTCAACCGATACACGCGCTGACTTGTAACCACCCAGGGTTTCAAGTAGCCTGAGTGGGACCGAATCCTATGAAACCGATCGGACGTAACCGCCTCGTAATCGCGCTTGCGATAAATCTATTTCTCGTCGCCGGAGCCGCGCGAGCCCAAGTCCCCGGCACAACCGCTCGCGGCTACATGGCCATCGCGGATGCGATCGGTGCCGCCGGTGAATCGAAGCAGGCTCAGATCGCGCGCGCGCTTGCCGCTGGACCCAAGCAGGTGACCGATTCGGCCCGCATCGAAGGCAGCGATGCGCAAGGCAGGAAGATCGTTTTGCGGGAAGGGAACAACGGATTCACGTGCCTGCCCGGCAATCCGAAAGTCGTCGGCCGTCCAGCCTCGTGCTCGAATCAAGCCGCGCAACAGTGGAGCGCCGATCTGGCCGCGGGCAAACCCGCTCCCACCAACACCGTCGCCGGATCTATTTATATGCAGTCAGGCGCAACGGAACGCGACGCATCCGGCGCCACGATCAAGCTTGGTCCTGAGTGGATGATCATCTGGCCGTTCGATCCGAAAACCTCGGGTTTGTCGGCGACCAGAAAGGACACCGGCGCGTACATCCTGTGGCCCGGCACACCCTATGCCCACCTCCACATCACCGGGCAGGCCGTGGGTCCCTCATCCCTGCATCTCGCTTCGGAGCACGCTGGGCACATGCCTGCGATGGGCGTCTACGACGGCCAGCCCACGGCCGTAGCCGCATCCGCTGAGTCCGCGGAAGTTCAGATCGCCCGAGCCATCTCCGCCGGACCCAACCACATCACCGACGGCGCGCGCATCGACGGCGCCGATACGCAGGGAAAGCGAGTGACGCTCCGCGAAGGCAATAACGGATTCGTCTGCTACGCGGGCAGTCTCAAGAATGTAGCCGAGCCTCCGCAGTGCAATTCCCTCAATTCCAAGCCGACCATCGTCTACATGCTTGCAGGCGCAACCCAACGCAGCATCTCGGATCCCGACGACAAAGTGAGCCCGTCTCTCGCGATCGCCCCGCACTGGATGATCCTGATGTACTTCGATCCCAAGACATCCGGCATACCGGAACACTACAGCGATGTCGGCGCATACCTGATGTGGTCCGGATCACGCATCGGTCACATGCACATCAACGGAACTCCATAGCTTGAGTGCTATCGCGAACACCACTCACCAACCGCAGTTCTCGGAAGTTGGGTACAGACGGGGTTTTAGGAAGTGGAACGGGCTAGACGGCATCCGTGCGGCTGCAAAACGCAGGATATTGAGGGTAAATCTAGATTGGCTCCTCGGGTAGGACTCGAACCTACAACCCTTCGGTTAACAGCTACTTGTGCGCGTTTCTCGAGGGCTATAAGGTTCTTAGTCGCGATTACTGCTTGGTTGTGAACGGTTGCTATTTTCCTTTGGTTTGAAGCCCCATGTGTAGTCCTCCAGTTGCTGGGTTCTTACCAACAATTGCTAGGCAGCCTAGCTATAGGTTGAAGCCTTGTCTCCACATTTTCCCCCACATCAATTCGGGGTCTCACAGGGCCTTAATGACCTGCTCCCAGTAATTCCGGCCATTCATAATTGAGAGGCTCCGTCGAAGAAGACGACGAAACAGGAGCTTTGAGATGAAGAAGAGCAAGTACACGGAAGAGCAGATCATCGGGACGCTGAAGCAGATGGAAGCGGGCCGGGCGGTGAAGGATCTGGCGCGGGAACTGGGCGTGAGCGAAGCGACGATCCACACGTGGAAGTCGAAGTACGGCGAGCTGTGCGTGCGCTCACGCTCGTCGACAGCTTCAGTCGCGAGTGTTTAGCGATCGAAGTGGACGGCTGCTTATCGGGCCGCCGCGTGACGCGCGTGCTGGAGTGGGTGATCGCGCAGCGCGGCACGCCGGATGCGATTCGCTGTGACAACGGTCCAGAGTTTACCAGCCGGCACTTTCTGAGCTGGTGCGAGGAACGCAAGATCGGGCTGCGGCACATTCAGCCTGGCAGGCCGATGCAGAACGGAGTGATCGAGAGCTTCAACGGGCGCCTGCGCAACGAGTGCTTGAACGCGCACTGGTTTCGCACGCTGGACGACGCTCTCGAGAAGGTCGAGCGCTGGCGAATGGAGTACAGCAACGATCGTCCGCACAGTAGCCTCGGGTATCGAACACCGGAGCGATTCGCAGCGCTTCACCGCGCTGCCGGTCAATGGAGTGCTGGGGTGAGGAAAGGGACCTCAAACGCCGGTCCCTTTCCCCACCCCCCCTATCCCCGCTCAGGCGGGTGTCAGTGGGTAGAATGGCGAGTGCTTCTCAGTTTTCAGTGGTGGGAAGAAGGGGAGCAGGTCATTAAGACCTTGAGTTCTTGACTACGCTTGAGTGTTTGGAACCATCAAAACTAACACAACTGAATTGGGCGGCTTCTGGTAGCGGATGCAAAATTGTAAGCCAGGGCTACCTCGTGGGTCCTTCCTGACTAAGGTGGACTCGGTTTGGTGCAAGACCATATATTCCCCAGCGTCAGGCCTCAAAATAAGTAACGCTTATAGCGAGGGTCTGCCGGATTCAGATCACAGCTGTCCGCCACCACCTATTATTGCCGCCTAAGTATTCAGTCTTGGCTAGTCATGGGGCGATAGTTCGTAAACAAATATCTAGAGCATAGGAGGTGTCGTTGACTGTCTCTTCCTTGTTCGCAAGATCGTTGCTATTCATATTGACCCGACTGCGATAAGCAGGCGGTGCCTGGTATGACCTTTGTCAGGCGAGAAGAAAATACTTGATGATGCGGCGCCTCTGGTGCGATGCAGGTGTTTTCGCGAGCGACAGCTCGTGGGAGAACGGGTACTGCGAATCCTTCTATTACAAGTTATGGCCGGGGCGACCAAACCGGTGCGACGGTACGGGGATTTCAGAGAATCGTCAGACTGATCATAAGACGGTACCCTGTGTTTCGGTTCGGCTTCCGGCACCCTTCCGGGGCGTCTGCTCCTAACTCCTACCCCGCGGTAACCCGTATGCTCCGTTGCAAGGAAGTTTCGGGATGGCTTCTGGATTAACCGTTGTTGAGGCTGGACTTCCGGCGCGATGGTGGTTTACCAGTTTTCATTCAGGAAAAGCTCGACTGCGGGTGACCTGAACC
>CANIIC010000131.1 GCA_947467395.1 Bryobacterales bacterium | reverse complement strand
CGTCAGCTTGATGCCGATTCTAGGGACCTTCGCGTGGTGGCTGCTGCAACAGCCTCGCGCGCTAAAATTGCGACAGTGAGTATCGCAGCACAGACATCGCCCGGCGTCGCGCTGCGGCTCGGAGGAGTTCGACGGGCGTTCCCAAACGGACCCACCGTGCTGGCCGATTTCAGCCTGGATGTCGAGGCCGGCGAGTTTGTCGCGATCCTGGGACCTTCAGGTTGTGGCAAGTCCACGCTATTGCGTCTGGTGGCTCGCTTGATTGAGCCGGATGCCGGCACCATCACAACGTTCCCCGGACAGCCGCGCGCCGCGTTCGTATTTCAGGATGCGCAGTTGCTGCCATGGCGTTCGGTACTGGATAACGCAGCGTTGCCACTGGAACTGCAAGGCGTAAGCAAAGACGAACGCTACGCCGCGGCTCGCGAGGTGCTGGGACAAGTGGGGCTCTCGGAAGCCGAACAGCGGTATCCGGCGCAACTCTCCGGCGGCATGCGTATGCGCGTTTCGCTGGCTCGCGCGCTGGTGACGCAGCCTTCCCTGTTGCTGATGGACGAACCGTTTGCCGCGCTCGACGAAATCACGCGCTTTCATCTGGAAGTACAGCTACGCAAGCTGTGGCAGGCTCGCGGGATGACGATCCTGTTCGTCACGCATTCGATTTCCGAAGCAGCCTTCCTGGCGAATCGTGCGATCGTCTTGTCGCGCAAGGGTGGCCAGATCAAGCTGGATCATCTGATCCATCTTCCCCTGGAACGCACGAATGAGTTGCGTTCTGATCCTCGACTGGGGCAGCAGATGAATGCGCTATTCGGAGCCATGGAAGAAGAGGAGGACCAATGAAACGGATCCTTCCTCCGCTGATTCCGATGTTGCTGGCGATTGCGATCTCAGAGATCGCGGTGCGCCAGGCTTGGATCGCGTCGTATCTGGTGCCAACGCCGAGCGCTGTTTTGATGGCGATGATCGACAGCCGCGTGGAGCTGTGGCAAGCGTTCCTAAAGACGTCGTCGGGCGCACTATTGGGTTTCGCGTTGAGCACGACGCTGGGCGTGGCGATCGCGGTCTTGCTTTCGTCGTCGCGGCGCATTCAACGTGCGTTCTATCCCTACGCGGTGTTCTTCCAAACAGTGCCGATTATCGCCATCGCACCGCTGCTGGTGATCTGGTTCGGCTACGGCATGAAGACGGTCATCGCTTCCGCGTTTGTCGTCTCCATCTTCCCGGTGATCGCAAATACGCTCACGGGCATCTTGTCCACCGATCCCGCCTTGCGTGACATGTTCCGTTTGTATGGCGCGTCGAAGCGCACAACGTTATTCAAGCTGAGCCTGCCCGCCGCCCTGCCGCAGATCCTAACGGGACTGCGCGTGGCCTCAGGACTCGCAGTGATTGGTGCGATCGTCGGCGAGTTCATTGGCGGCGAAGGCTTAGGCAGTGTCGTCGACGTCGCACGCACGCAGCAGCGCGTGGACAAGGTGTTCGCGGCCGTACTGCTGGCTTCCATCCTGGGCCTGGCACTATTCGGTCTGATCAATCTGATCAGCAACCACACGTTGCGCCGCTGGCATGCGTCCGAACAAGCGTAGCTTAGGCTACCATCAAGGGAATATGCAACGCCGAGCGTTCCTTGCTACTCTTCCCGCCATCTCGTTTCTGACCTCCTGCAGTTCCACCTCGAAGCTGCGTCTGGCCCTGAACTGGAAGCCTGATCCGCAGTTCGGCGGCTTCTATGGCGCGCCGTACAAAGAGCACAAACTGGACGTCGAGATCCTGCCGGGCGGCGCTGGTACGCCAACGGTGCAGATGATAGGCGCGGGCTCGGCTGAATTCGGCATTGTGTCGGCAGACGAACTGGTGGTGGCCCGCTCACGCGGCAATGATGTGGTCGCGTTGTTCGCTGTATTCCAGGACACGCCGCAAGGCATCATGGTGCACGAAGAACGTGGCCTGATGGCGATCGAAGAAGTGTTTGAAGAAGGCACGGTCGCGCTGCAGAAGGGCCTGCCCTACGCGCGCTTGCTGGAGAAGCAGTTCAAATTCGATCAAGTGAAGATCGTGCCGTCCCCCGGTGGCGACATCACGGCGTTCCTCAATGATCCTCTCTTCGCACAGCAGTGCTTCGTGATGTCGGAACCGTTGCAGGCCCGACACAAGGGCGCCAAAGTGACGGTGTTCCCTGTGGCCGATACTGGCTACAACCCGTACACCACGGTGCTGGCGACCAGCGGCACGTTCCTGAAAAACAACGCTGGTGTGGTGGAACAGATGGTGGCAGCCGTGCGCGAGGGCTGGCGCGCGTATTTGGACAATCCGAAGCCGACCAACGACAAGATGCAGGCCTTAAATCCATCGATGGACGCCGCGACGTTTGCCGAAGTGGCGGAGGCGCAGAAACCGTTCATTGAGAATGAAGACACACAGGGCATGGGCCTCGGCAGCATGACTCGCGAGCGCTGGCAGAAGCTGATCGACCAATTGCACGGCTTGGGCGATATTCCCGAAGCCATCCCGCCGGACGACTGCTTCCGCAAAATCTAGGGGTTCACTTCGCGTACATCTTCGATGCGTGATTCGGTGCGGAAGCGGCGATAGTTGGTAAACGTCGTCTCTTGCTCCAGGGCGAACCCTTTGAAACCGAAGAAGCGCGCGACAAAACGACCACCGATGCGCGTGGGAACCCAGAGATCGCCCAGCAACCTCCGTTCAAACAGAATGCGTGAGCCGGGCTGAATGCGCGCCAGGAACAGTCCCCAGCTCAGCGTGTCATTCACCACCGTGTCGACCTTCACCCACTGGTTAGATTCGACATCGATCCACATACTTCCATAGAGTTTGAAGAACGTGCGCTTGGGTCCGAAGCCGGGCAGCTTCGCTCCCTTGCGAGGCTTGGCATCAATGCGATACGCCGCCCGACCGTCGATCACGTCCTGGCCTGCCAGCGTCAGTTCATAGACGTTGGGCAGCGCTTTCAGAAATTCGCGCTGCTTGCGATCCTTGCGTTCGGCTTCCAGCGTTTTCGCGAGGCGCTGTTGCTCAGTCAGAGTAGCCGCTTGCGCGAACGCCTTGTCGAAACCGACGCGTTCTTTTGCCAGATACTGCGGCTCCAGGGACTTGCCATCACGAGCCACCACTCGCTCGACGGGCTGTCCCAGCAGCATGATCACTTCGAAATCGGCCACCTTCGTTCCGCTGGGCTTGGCATTCTTGTCGAGTGATGTGGTGGCGACGCGCTTGTCGAAGGCGAAGTCGGAGGGAAACTGCGGAGCTTGCGCGTCCAGTTCGACCGCGCGGCGCACGATGGCGTAAGGATCCTGCGCCCATAAAGATGTTAGGGCAACCGCCAACAGGACCAGCAGGCGCATGTTTAGAGGACGGGGAACGTGGCGGGACGGCTCATATGCCGCTCCATTCGATCGCGTAACATTGCGCGGGCACGCGACAGACGACTCTTAGTGGCCGCCTCAGAAATGCCTAGCATCTCAGCCACCGTTTCCGTTGGCAACTCGCGCAAGTCACGCAGTTCCAGCACGTCGCGCAACAAAGGCGGCAACTTGCGAACTTCATTGTGCAGGCGCGCGTGGATTTCACGCTGGCTCAGGTCGGCTTCCGGTGAGGCGTTGGCGCTCACCGGCTCGATGGGACGTTCCTGATCGCCATGGTCCTCCAGCGATTGCAGCTTCGCGCGACGGACGCTGCGCAGACGCATCAAGCTCTGATTGAGCACGATGCGCCGGAACCAGGTGGAAAAACGGGATTCCGACTGGAAGCTGGCCAGACCTGTCCAAGCCTTCATGAAGGAGGTCTGCACCTGATCTTCGGCTTCCTGGCGGTCCTTGAGGACAGAGATGGCAAGACGCAAGGACGGCGACGTATTGCGTCGCATCAATTCTGCGAAAGCTTCCTGATCGCGCTGCTGTGCGCGCGTGACCAGTTCTGCTTCTTCTAACTCGGCTGAAGGCCGTGAAACTTCCATCACTCGGAGTCCCTCTTGGCCAATTCACAAATCTCGATGTAGGAGGGCCGGTCGGCCGCGCTAGTGTGACGGTACCGACTGATCACCATGCCTCGGTCGATCAAGAATACGCCCGGCATCTGCGAGGCGTCGGCGATCGGCTTGCTAACGCCGTGCCCACGGAACCAACCTGCGACCAGTCCGCGCCATAAAACTTTGGGTCCAAACAATTGCCAGAAGCCGCCCTGTTTCAGGCCGAAGGCTCGATAGAGCTCCTGGCCAGGGTCGCTCACGCGGTCCAATTGTTCGACGCCATAGCGTTTGACCACTTTTTCGATCTCAGACTGATCACCCATGTGAACGAGAACAATGCGCGTGCCATCCGCTTCGATGGCAGCGCGCGTATCGGCGATATCGCTGAGCGCTTCGCGGCAGAAGGTGCAGCCGCCGTGCCGGAGGAAGACCAGCAAAACGGGCGAACGGAAAATGACATCGACCAGAGGCACGCCAGCCTCCGTGCGCGTGGCTTCCAGCACCCGCGTGATGGCGAAAGCGTCCATTTCCAGTTCGGCGGGGGCCCGGAAGGCCTCGGTTCGGATGGCAGGTTGAGAGTTCACGGCGTCCTGTAAAGAGAGATGCTGTGCCGCCGCAATCCGGCGCAAATTTATTGTGACATTCTCAGGCCGCCTTTTCTGGCGCCTCCAGTCCCGCCAGGGCAAACGAGGCGGCCATCACGGAAAGCGGGTAACTCAAGGTTGGCGGTCTCCATTGGCTGTCCTGAACCTTATCGGGCGCGCAAGAAAAAGATTCATGGTCTCCTCAAGCGATCCGATCTGTACTCCTGTGAACGATGTTGCGGCCCCTCTCGCCGAACCCTCCCCCGCCAACCCGGACCGGGTTTCTCCCCACTCGGATCAGCCACCTCCCCCGCTGGCCCGCGTCCTGTGCGTCGATGACGACGTCATGATCCTGTCCGGACTTCAGCATCAACTCCGCAGGCAGTTCGATGTGGTGGGTGCTCTGGGCCGAGAAAAAGCGTTAAAAACACTACAGGAGCGCGGTCCCTTCGCGGCCATCCTCTCCGACCTTCAGATGCCGGGGATGAACGGCCTGGAGTTTCTCTCGCGAGCCCGCGACATTGCTCCCGATACGCCACGCATGGTGCTCAGCGGCAAGGCCGATATAGCGACCGCAATTCGCGCGATGAATGACGGCATCGTCTTCCGCTTCCCGACGAAACCATGTGAGGCCGACGTACTCGCGGCGAACGTTCACACCGCGGTCGAAGAATACGATCTGACGCGAAGACGCAACGCGCTGCTAGAAGGCGTCAGTGAACAGGTCCGAACTACGCTCACCGAAATCGGGTCGCAAGCCGAGGAAAGCCGCCGTCATTTGCGAGAACTCTCGGACTCAGGCGATACGCGGTGCCAGCACCACGCCGAAGACGAGCGCTGCGATCCCAGCAGCGGCCTGCCTGATTCAGCCCAGGCCGAGGCCGCCATCTCGGCCATCCTCGAAGCAGGCGATTCGATGGCCGTCGCCGTGTTCTGTGTTCAGCGCATGGGCTTCACGCTGTCCCGTTACGGCAGAGCCGTCGGCGCGAAAGTGCTGCTGGTCAGCGGCCAACATCTGGCCAGCGCGCTCGAAGCCCACACCGCCACACTGTTCCGCATGAAGGGGCCGGCCTTCGTTGCGCTCATTCCCAACGAAAAACCATCTTGGCCCTCAAGAACGACTTGCAGGTCTCCACGTCACTGGTCCGCGATCAGTACATCGAAGGCCCGTGGCGCACCATCTACCTGCCCATCCGCATCGCCGTCGAAGTCTTCGAGGTAAAGAACATCCCGCTCCCCGACTTCCTCAATCAGATCAAGGCCTTCATTGAGAAAGAATCGGACGACGCGAATATCCCCATCTAAAGCCGCCACTCAAACCCCACCAGCGGGAACAGGCCCAACTGGTCGTTAGTATCCACGGCCGACGTGCGCCGATTCCAGGTATAGTTCGCGACATTCTTCCGATTCGTAATATTCTGCACGCCCAGGAACAGCAGCGCAGGCTTGCCGCGCAGCGTGAAGTTCCGGTCCAGCCGAACGTCCAGCCGGAAGTAGGCCGGCAGCCGGGCAGCATTCACCTGCGTCAGATCGTAGACCCCGCGCCGCTGCGCCGTCGAAAGCGCCACATCATACGGCGTATACGGACGCCCGCTCAAGTACATCACGCGCGTGCCGATTTCCCACTTCGGCGACAAACGATACCCACCCAACAGGTTCGCGATCCGCTCATAGTTGAACGATCCGCTGCGCATCACACCATCCAGGCCCGCATGTCGAGTGCTCGACATGGAGAAATTCGCCGTCGCGAACCACTTGCCCGTGCCCCGGCGTTCGACAAGAAACTCGATGCCTTGGCTACGTCCCCGGCCCCCGCTGACCAGGGGAAATAGAATCTCGCGCACGTTGAACGTGTCGCCCAGATTCGCCAGCGACAACTGCGGCAGATCGCGAGCCACAGGGTAGTCTTTGTAGGTCTTGCGGAACACCTCCACACTCATGCGCACATCCGAGCGAGCCGCATATCGCAACCCAGTCACATAGTGCGTCGCGCGAAATGGGATCGCCCCTCGATTAGCATCGAACGCGGCGAGAAACAGCAGAAACGGCTGCTGAAAATACTGCCCGTAGTTCCCGTAGGCGGTCAAGCGCTCCGTCACGCGATAACTCAAGCCCACCCGAGGACTGAAGCGCGTGCGGTCCACATACCCGTAGCGATCCACGCGGAACCCCGCCGTCAGGTTCAGTCGCTTGGTGAGATCGCGCGTAGCCTGCGCATACGCCCCCTGCTGTTGCGTGAGCAGCGTGTTCTGCAGCGCGAACGGAGAAATCGCTGCCACGCGAGAGTATGGAGTATCGTTGCCCAGCGGCGACGCCGCATCGTAGCGCACGCGGAAGAACTTCTGGCTGCCACCTGCCTGCACGCGGCCAAACACCGGAGCGTGCGCCGTGAGATCGTACTTCACTGTGCTCTCGCCTTCGCGCGAATTCTCGCGAAACACTAAGGGACTACCCGCGATAATGTCCGGCACCGACAACACATCGCTGGGGATGCCGCTGCGGAGCACGTCCTTCACCGTCGAATTCACACCCGCGTCAGAATGAGTCAGACCCAGCAACCCCACGCCGCGGCCCCCGAACAGATGCTGCCAATTGAAGCCTGTCGCGCTGCGGTTGCCCTTGTAGCGAATGTCGAAGTTGTTGATCTCCTCATCCAACTTGCTGCGATTCTTGTCGGTGAGCCCCAGACGGATGGAATCGACACCGGTGAAGTTCACCAGCCAGATGCGATTCTTCGCATTCAGGTCATACGACGCCTTGCTGTTAAAAGTGCTCAACACGGGAACGCCGCCGATGCCCGTATCTTTGGTGAACCAATCGAGAAAGCTGCGCCGCCCCGACACGATCCAGGACCCCTTGCCCTGTTTGATGGGACCTTCCAAACTCCCACCCGCACCGCCGAACAGAACGTTCACGCGCCCATGTACGCGCTCCCGGCTGCCTTCGCGTTGCGTGATCTGCAGGACGCTCGACGTGCGATTAATGTAGGGCGCAGGGTACCCACCCGTCAACAGCGTGATGTCCTGGATCAGCGTCGGGTCCAGGATACTCACCGTGCCTCCGGCAGACGCGAAGTTTGCAAACGTGTTGATGTTAGGAACTTCGACGTTGTCCACAATGAACAGGTTTTCCAACGGAGAGCCGCCGCGCACGATGATGTCGTTGCGGAAATCGTTAGAGCCGATGGCGATACCTGGCAGCGTCTGCACATAGCGCGACACATCCTGGAACGTGCCCGCGCTCTTGAAGATGTCGCTACCGGTGGCCGTGTAGGCGGAGCTCTTGATCTCCTCCGGCATGGTGAACACCTCCGGTGTCACGGTAAGCGATTCACGTACCACACCGATGCGCGGCACCGTCAGGTCGAGGTGTGTCTCCAAGCCGGCGCGTACTTCAGCGGATACACCGGCCTCGCCCACGCTGACCCGGTACGTCGCCGGGCGCAGTTCGGTGAAATGGAAGCGGCCCTGCTCGTCGGACGGGGCACAACGGCCAGCCGCCACGCAGACCTCGACACCAGGATACGCAGCTTGGGACTCATCGCGAACCGTGCCGCTTAAGGAGCCAAGCCCAGCCGTGTCTTGAGCAATCGAAAATAAAGGGAAGACGAGGCAGAAAACCGAGAATCGACGTAGCACTGGTAGTGGAGATGCCTGTCGCGTCCGGTCCGTCGCATTTTCTGCGATCGCAACACGGGGGGCAAACGACAAAGAGCCGAGTGGCAGGACCACTCGGCTCTTTGTCGAAGCTGCTAAGAAAGCGATTTAGCGAGCCTGATGCGACAGCCGCGATGTCATCTGGTAAATCCCCAGCAGGCACAGTGCCGCTGCGGTACCGATCAACGCCGAATTGGAAATAGGAGTCCCCACCGGAGGAGCGCCCTGGGTGATCACAAAATTGCCGCCATTGTCGGTGTAGCCGGTATCGCCCAGGATGAAGGTGATCTGCGGGTTCGACTGCGGAGTGAAGTTGCCGAAACCCAGAGCCGATAGAGTCGTCGTCGGTACAGTCAGCGTCGCGGGAGGGTTGCTGCTTCCCAAGTCGTTCGCCGAATTGGTCGGGAAGACTTGGACCGCGCCCACGCCCTGAATGATCATGATCAGCGAGCCGTACGCGTAATTGTTGCCCGGGATCGGCGAACCGTTGCCCGTAAAGGGGAAGGAAGATCCCACGATCTGGCCACCGGTGTTGCCATTCACACGCAGGACGCCAGCCGGATTCGTGCAGAACAGCGTGCCCGCATTCTGCAAGCACGGCTGACCCGAGACAGAAAACGTGATCGTGTCCGTCGGGGACAGTGTTCCACTATAGGTGAAGCTGGTGCCGGTCGTGCTCAAACTATCCACCGTGACCGTGCCGCCCGGCAGAGGAACCGCCGCACCCCAAGCTCCAGCAGAGGCGAGCAGCGCCAAGCCAACGAATCTAGAAAGAACACGCATGTACAAAACTCTCCTCTCAACGGTAGTGAACCGTCAATTAACATCGTTTATCACGATCCAGACATGGGAGATAAGCGGGAATCCAGCCGCCAAGATGGAGTTGGCCACTTCGTAAATGTACGCACTTCCGCACGGGTAATTTGTTGCCATTCACATCCGCACAGTCCGTCGTGCTTCGGTTCGTCCAGGACGATCGTGTGCTCCCGAAACACGTTGATGCCGAGCAGTCGTTGGGGGTGGTGAAGTAGGCGGGCGGGTGGCCGACTGTCATCAAGATGACGGTTTGCGCGGGCATGGGGATCTGCACGGTTTTGCTGTCGGGGTTGGTGTGGGGGACTAAGCCTCCGGCGGCTGGGACGATGACGTAGCGGGGGGCGTTGACGGGGAGTGAGTTCAGGTAGTCGGCGGCCTTGACGTAGCTGGAGGTGAAGGCGGCGGCTGTGAGGGGATCTTTGGCCCAGGTGCCAAAGTAGCGGTAGACGTCGACAGCTCCGGAGATGAGCAGGATCGGGAGTGCCCATTTGATCGTGCTGGGGCCGAGTTTGGTCGCGAGCCAATCGAAGCCGATGGCGGCGAGCAGCATGACTGCAGAGAGAACGCCGATGGCTCGGAGGGAGTGGGGGATGCCTTCGGCACGGAGGAGTTCACGGTCGCGTCGACGAGGTTAAGACCGAGTACTCGCAAGACCGCTTGCCGTTAGACGAGATGCTGGTTGAGATGATCCGGGAACGATCGATCGAAGCCGGGGGCCCGAAGGAAGGCTGGTTGTTCCCAAGTCCTCGGACCGGCCGCCCGTACCATCAGGAGGAGATTCAGAAGAAGTACCTCTCGGTGGCGGGCAGGGCGGTCGGAGTCAATGGCCGGGTGGGCTGGCATACGTTCCGCCACTCCTACCGGAGTTGGCTCGCGGAAGTTGGAACTGAGCTGGAGATCCAGAAGGGGTTGATGCGCCATGCGTCGATCTCAACGACGATCAATATCTATGGCCGCACACCGGATTCCGGGAAGCGCCAGGCTCAGAGCAAGGTTGTGCAAATGCTGTTGCCACCGAAGCTGGAAGCGGTCTCTTAACGATTGGGAGTTTTTGGGAGTTGGTTGTTTGGCTCGGTCAGCCGTAACCCACTGAGAAGGTTGGTTGCGGGGACAGGATTTGAACCTGTGACCTTTGGGTTATGAGCCCAACGAGCTACCAGACTGCTCCACCCCGCACAGCCATAGTAGCGCAGCCATCCCACCACGTCAATTTTTGACGCTGTTTTTCCTATGGCGGTGGGCCGTGAGATTCAGTGATCCACCCCCGGTGTTCCTCGGACCGCCGACGGCAAGTTGGACATCAGCGGTAGGTGGTGGCTCAACGGCGGCCTTTCGGGCCTTCCGCAATACGGGCGTGAAGCCGCTTCAACCGAGGCGGCCTGTGATGTAGTCGCTCGTGGCGGGGTTTTGCGGTGTTTCAAACAGCGTCACGGTGGGGGCAAATTCCACCAGTCGTCCCATGAGAAAGAAGCCGGTGTAGTCGGAGATGCGAGCCGCCTGCTGCATGCTGTGGGTGACCATCACCATGGTGCACTCCTCTTTCAGCTGCAGGATCGTCTCTTCGATCTGCGCTGTAGAGATCGGGTCAAGAGCAGAGCAGGGTTCGTCGAGCAAGAGAACCTCGGGTTGAACGGCGAGTGCGCGGGCGATACACAGGCGCTGTTGCTGGCCGCCGGACAATGCGGTCGCCGGCTCCTTTAACTTGTCCTTCACTTCACCCCACAACGCAGCTTTGAGCAAGCTTTGTTCGACGCACTCAGTGATCCTGCGTTCGTCCCGCATTCCGCCGACACGAAGACCGTAGGCGACGTTCTCGAAGATCGACTTCGGAAACGGGTTCGGGCGCTGAAACACCATGCCCACGCGGCGGCGTAATTCGGTCGGTTCGGAGTGCAGAACACTCATGCCGTCCAAAGCAAGGTGTCCGGTCCAGCGAGTCTTCGGCGTAAGCTCACTCATGCGATTGATCGCCCGAAGAAATGTAGATTTTCCGCAGCCAGACGGTCCGATCAGCGCTGTAATACACCCTTTGTGAATATCCAGACTCACATCGTGCAGCGCCTGAAAGGAGCCGTAGAAGAAGTTGAACTTCTCCGCACGTACTTGAACTGTCAGGGTTTGTGCGTGCGTTGCGGCTAGGCTTGCGCGACGTTGAGAAACCTGGAAAGCAGGGAGTCGAACTTGAACAGCAGCACTCATCTTTGAAGAAGGGAGTGTCAGGTT
>CANIIC010000130.1 GCA_947467395.1 Bryobacterales bacterium | reverse complement strand
CTTCTAAGCTGAGGGTCCCTGGTTCGAGTCCAGGCGCGCCTACCAACACTGTATCCGCTTAGCGCGAATACGGAAATCTGAACCGTCACCACAATCGTAGGAGTTCCGATTTGGATGCGACAAACAGGAAGGTCAGCGACCCAAGTGCGATCGATACGGCATGGGGTAGGCGGACAGCATCGTGATAATTCACGTCCAGCTCCGGATTGGACGCATACGGAACTCGTCCTAGGCGCAAGCTCATCAGCAGGAGATACAGATTCCTGAAGATGCGCACGAACCGCCCTTTTGCGGCAGCGACGGCTAACCCGAGGATCGAGCCAAAGACGGCCGTCAGTACGAATACGCCGAACCAGTTCGCGGGTCCGACGCAAGCCCCCACTGCGGCCATGAGTTTCCCGTCGCCGGCCCCCATGGCCCGCAGAACGAAGAGGGGAAGATAGATCAGGAGCGCCAGTCCCAGCCCTTCCAGCGATAACCAGAGTCCCGGCCACCGAGAAAGGTAGAGATTCAGGCCAGTTCCCAGTAGAATCCCCAACAAACATAACCAGTTCGGGATTCGCCGGGAACGCAGATCAAAGCCTGCGGCCGCAAGAACCAGAACAACCAAAACCACTTGAATCTGCGTTGGGGGAAGACTCATGAATGGCCGCACCCCAGCACGCCTGACGGTGGGACCACGGAAACGAGCTGCAATCGGCCCGCCTCCCCTTCCTCCAGCAGGCGAGAGAAGAGACCGTCGGGGGTCACGTGAGATTCGACAAAATCGATTCCGGTGCCGGTGATGACGTAATCACTGTGTTGATCCAGATTGAGGCAATTGTGATCCTTGAGATAGGCCAGAGTAAACATCAGGTGTTCCCGTGGAATCTGCATCAGGGCTTCGAACTGAAGCAATGAAATGCCCGGCTTCTCCGAGTCGCTCCGGCGGCGATTGTACAGCAGGCACAATACGCCCATTCTGCGATTGGCTTCGCCTTGGATACCTTCAGCGAACTCTTTGCGCTTGAAAACTTGGATGACACTCGTCCGCGAGTTTCGGTGCGCCGCGTCGTAACTTGCCCGGGTATGGGGCTCGGTCAAAGTCTGATGCGCCGCTTGGAGCGACTGGAACCGCTCCGGGTCACCTGTATCCGGATTGTCCGGATGATAGCGATCAGCCAGCATCGCGTAGACGCGTTCGATGGTTTCATCCTCGGCATCCGCACTGATCCGGAGCAACCCGTAGTAGTCAATAAGGTTCGTATTATTCATGAGTTACTCTCCCAGCCCCAAACCATGTTTGTCTCACATTCTTGGACCTAAGCTTGCCCTGAACAACTGACGATAAGCGGGTATGACCGCAGCGGACAACGCCCTGAAATTCAGCAACGCCAGCCTGCAGGTATTCCTGTATCTGCAGGTCCTGGATGTCGCGACGACCCTGCTCGGCTTCCGAATCGGCCTTTCGGAGGCTAGTCCATTCATCCGATTCCTGGTTCAAGCCGGACCCGCCACGGGCCTGGTGCTTTCCAAGATGATCGCACTGGGTCTGACGGCCTTTTGCGTCTGGTCCGGACGAAGTCGTGTCGTACATTGGATCAATTACTGGTACGCCGGTTTGGTGCTCTGGAACATGCTGCTCATCTTGTCTCTCTAACATCGACACCTTCCCTCTGCCACCAACGCGGCGTAATTTCGAGGGTCGTTGAACAGGTCTTCCTGCCCTCGCTGATCCGCCGGAGACACAGCTTCGGGCCCAGCGGTTCGCACGCACACACCGCATAAATGGGATCCTCCAGCGCCTTCACCACATACTCACCTTCTTCAATGGCTTGAATGTCGGTCATCCTCCACGCAACCAGTTGGTTGGCACCGCGGACCCGAACACGAAACTGTCCAGTGGCGGGTTCGTAGTCGCCGTAACTGAGGCAGTGGCCGAGGCAAGCCCGATCCACAACATGCACTAACGCGGGGACCCGAGCTGCTTGATCATAGATCGGTCCTACGACCCGTTGCCCGGGTGGCAGGGTACGCACGAGCTCCGTCACCTCCGCTTCCACGCGGTTATACGACGCACTGTCTACGTATAGGAACGAAAAGAACACAGCAGCGATGACCAGGGAGCTGGTCATCGCGCGTTTCCCAAACGCCGTGTTGGACAGAGCCAGACAAAGCATCAGCGAACCAAACAAGGAGATCCTCTCGGAAATAAACGCGAGCACGTGCTGATACTGCGGAAATTGAATGGCAGAGGGGATCGCCAAGAACGCCGCACCGTGCAGGAACCACAGATCGAGATATTCCGCATCCCCGCGATGAAACTTTCGCCACACCAGAGATACCGCGACCAAAGAGACAGAGACTGCGATGACCGCGTACTTCCCCCCAAACACCCAAAACTGATCCGTCCCGAGCATGCCCAGTACAATTCCCACGCCGCTTTCCACATTCCAGACAGACCGCGACTCGAACAAGAAAACGAGTGCAGAGCGGATCACCACCAAGACAGCCAGCGCCGCGACCAGCAGCCAGTTACGGCGCTCTCGCGAAAGCCGCCTTCCCACGTAGACATAAGCCAGAACAGCCACGCCCCAGAACAGTGGAAGCGGATGCGCCAACCACGCCAGCCCCGCCAACCCCATCGCCACGACAGCCTTGGACAAGGTCGACCGCCACAGCAAAGCGAGTATCCACAAACTGAGCGCCGTCGAAACATAGTGATTGAAGAACCCAAAGTGAAAGATTACGCCGTAGGACAGCATCGCCAAGATCGGGGCAAGTGCCCAGGGACTTCTTCCAGTAGCCACTCTGATCCAGGAAAAGGCCCCCCAAAAGAAGACCGAAACGGCTGCAGCAGGCATCATCGCCTCTCCGGCAAAACGACCGGAATCCACCATTCGCCCTAAAATGAGATCCGTCAGGACATTCGTCCAAGGCGAAACAAGCTCCAGCCCTGGCACGGGCTCCGCGATGATCCTCTGCGCGAGCCATGCATTATAAAGGCGGCTGGGATAGTCGGCACTTTCAACATGCGGCTGCCAAAAGCACGGCAGGAGGACCACCGCAGTCACAAAAACGTACGCCAGCAAAATCCGCAGGCCCCTCCCCTGCACTATGTCGTCGCTGGAACGCAGATGGAGCATGAGTATCGATCTAGGGCTCGCGCCGACTGAACACGGTAACTTGAATTCCGCCGTAGTTCCCAAGCGACCGGGAAGTGAAGTGCAAGGGTCCAGTTCTTCCGCTGAGCCAGCTGCGATATTCCCGAGTGGAGTAACTGTCGATCCCGAACAGCAGAAATTCTTTCTTCTGCGTCAGTTTGTTTTCGACAATGCTTTCGAGATAGGGCTCGGTCTCAGCCGTCATGACGAGCGGAAGCCGCACGAGCACTCCGGGAATCGGATACCGGACAAGTGGAGCATACAGGACATCCACATACCGTGGATCCTGAAGAGCGCCCAGCTCACGGGCCTCCGTAAAGCCGGACACAACTAGAACCGGCGTAGATGAATCGTGGACGTAATCCCGAACAGCCGCGGCCGCCGCCCGCCAATCATGCAGTCCGCGCGAAAACGATTCATGCACACCGAATACTAAGAACGCGCAAATGGCGACGGAGGAGGCGATAGTCCGCCGCACCGACTCCGACCCGAAACCGGCAATGACACATCCGCCTGCCAACGCGATGGCTGGAGAGCTCGGGAGGATGTAACGCTCAGCAAATACGTGCGTCTCGGTGAGGACAGAAACCAGGAACAACACGGCGGACGGGATGAGGATCCACGCGGCGATGAAAGGGGCTTTGGCGTCCGGCATTCGAAAGTTCCGAAGCGGGTCGCGACCTGCCGACAGCGTGAGAAGGACAGCAAGCACAATCGATCCAAGCAAGACCGGCGGCGCAAGGCTGAGAAGGAAGTCCCCTGTGTTTGGTCTGCCCAGATACAGCGAACTGACGCCCCTCGACAGCAGTTGCCGCAAGTTTGGGACGAGTGGGAGCCCCAGCAGGCAAATGCTAGCCCACGCGCACGCCACGGTGCGGAATCGGACCTGTAGCGGTTCCAGGCCCCTGCTCCGCCATAGGAAGTAAATCAAGTGCACCAATAGAGCTGGGGCAAATAAATAGTGAGCGTGGAGCGTTCCTGCCGCAAGGCCAGTGTAAGCCAGGCCGAACCAGACTGAACCGGTATCCAACCAGCGGACGAGGCAGAACATCGCGCCCGTAACGAAAAGCAGGGCGAGCGAATACGGCCGCATCGTGCTGACTACGTAAACGACGTCGCGCAAGCATACAAATACCAAGCAAGCGTAGGCAGCGGCAAGCTGGCCCACTAAACGCTTCCCCAGCAGATACAGCAGCAGAGTGATCGCCGCAGCGAACAACGCGGGCATCCGGAGGACAAACTCCCGGTCCCCGCCGATGGAACGCGCGGCGATCATCAGAGCGTTTGAGATCCACGAAGTGCCAGCCCACAGGCCGGAGCGCGCGAAGCTCTCCTGCAGGCCGCCTTGAATCACCCAATCATTCCCGGTCTCATCCAACCCGAGGCTGGTGCCCATAGGAATGATCCAGAGCGTAACGATCGCAAGGATGAGCGGGGGCCAAATAAAACGGACCTCTTCACCCGCCCGTCCTCTGAACTGCGACACCCGGTCCATCGCAACCGGCCCTGGCATGAGCGCTAGGACTGGACTGCGCGTTTCCGACGGCCGCGGCGCATCAAGTAAAGAGCCAGGACGATCGCAGCAGCGACCCACAGCACGATAGCAAGAGTAGCGTTATCCATTTTTCAGTTTCTCCATTCTCATCGGTCAATATTACGGCGCTGCTAGAGCGCCGATTCCCTCAACATCGGCATGAGGAACTTGAATACCTGCAGCAAGCCAGGCCCTGTCGTAACAACCAACATGGCGGGCAGGATCAGGAAAAAAATCGGGAATACGAGTTTGACGCCTACTTTGCCGGCTTTCTCTTCGGCAAGTTGACGACGGCGCGTGCGCATGAAATCGGAGTGCGTGCGGAGCGCGTCACCGATGCTGGTACCGAAACGGTCCGCCTGGATCAGCATGGCCACCAGCTTGCGCATCTCGGGTTCCCCACTGCGCTGCCCTAAGTGCCGCAGCGCATCTACACGTCGCTGCCCTGCCCGGATCTCCAGGTTCACCAGGTGCAATTCTTCGCTCACTTCGGGATGAGCTGTCGCCAGTTCGCGCGCAATGTAGAGTAACGCTTGGTCTAGTCCCAGGCCTGCCTCGATCGAGATCACCATCAGGTCGATGGCATCAGGCAGCCCCGCGCTTAGTTTGTCCTGGCGAGCGTTCACCATCCAGCCCAGAACGATTCCCGGCACGAGGAAACCCACGACACCGGCCGCCACAGGCAGAAACGTCAGGAGGACCGGATTAGACGTGATGCCGTTTTCGAAGGTCAGCGTCAATAGCGCCAGCGAAGCACAAGTCAGGGCGCGAGCGCCCTGAAAGATTAAGAAAGCACGCTCGGAGCGATACCCGGCTGCAATCAAATCGCCGCGAATGAGGGACGCTGTCGAGGGAATGACGGGAAGTTTTTCGCCAATGTATTCGACCGCAGTGACCAGCAGGCCTGGACCAGCGGAGTCCGGTTCCACACCCACGAGTGGCACAGAGATGCGATCGCCAGACAGCTGCGACAAAACCCGACCGGGGCGCGCGTAGTGCCGGTATCCGTAATAGGTGATTGCAGCAGTGAGAGCAACAAACAATGCGAGCGCAATGAGGCTAGCCATAATTCACACCTTGATATTCGTGATCTTTCGCATCACGAGATACCCCAACACTTGAGCTACGCCGGCACCCGCCAGCAACCAGATCCCATCCGGATCCTTCAGCATCCCCTGGAGGTAGCCGGGAGCAAACACGGGTAGGATCAACAGCATCGCGAGCGGCATCAGCGTCAGAGCCAGGGCCGTAATTCGGCCATGCGCACTGGTGGCCCGAATCTGACCGCGGAAACGGAATCGTTCCCGGATGAGCGCCGCTAACCGCGTCAGCACTTCGCTGAGATTGCCCCCAGTCTGGCGCTGCAATAGAACCGACGAAACTAACAAGCGAACATCCAGCAGAGGAACTCGGGCCGCCAGGTTCGCCATCGCCGTGTCCATAGGCGAGCCTAGATTCAACTCGTTGAACAATGTTCGGAACTCCTGGCCCAAAGGACCGGTCAATTCTTCTCCCACCATTTCGAGGCTGATCGAAAAGGCGTGTCCGGCACGCATCGACCGGGCCAGAAACTCCAGCGCTTCCGGCAACTGCTCTTCGATTTCGCGAATGCGCCGTTGGCGTTTTAGCCGAAGAATGAACAACGGTGCGGTGGCCCCAACACTGGCCGGGAGCACCACGCCCACCCAAGCCACCGGCAAGGGGTAGAAGAGCGCCCCCAGAATTCCGCCCATCAATGCAGTCACTGCCATCGCCGCAACCAAACCGGTTGGAGTCCAATTGGAACCGGCTTGCTGGATCATCTGCTTGAAGTAGGAGAGGATGCCAGCCCGCTTGAGCAGGCCTTCGACTGCAGCGTCACCCTTGTCTTCGGGACGCAGAATGGTGCTTTCCGTGGCTGAAGGTGTTCCCCCGGGAGTAGACGCGAGAACATCTTCTACCTGCTTCCGGCGCTGACGTTCCAGAAAACGCACACCCAAGCTAATTGCGATCAGGACCACCGCAAAGAGGACCAGAAAAATCACGCCAACAATCAGTTTCATGCGCTCGGAGCCTCTCCGATCTCGACCACAGTCTGAAAGACCGATGTCGGGATTTCCACGCCGGCAGCCTTCAAGCGATCGTAGAATTTCGGCCGGACGCCGGTTGCTCTGAACTGTCCCGTCACGCGCCGCTGAGCGGTCAGCCCGGTCCGTTCAAAGACGAAGATGTCCTGCATCGTCACCTCATCGCCTTCCATGCCAACACACTCGGTGAGAGCAACAACGCGGCGCGTGCCGTCGCTGAAGCGTGCAATCTGAACCACCAAGTCCACCGCGGAACTGATCTGTTGGCGAATCGATCGAACACTCATATTGGCGTTCGCCATTCCGACCATCACCTCCAGGCGCCCCATGGCGTCGCGCGGTGAATTGGCGTGAATGGTCGTCAACGATCCGTCGTGGCCAGTATTCATGGCCTGAAGCATGTCTAGAGCTTCCTCGCCGCGGACTTCGCCAACCACAATGCGGTCCGGGCGCATACGCAGAGCGTTGATGACCAACTGGCGAATTTTGATTGCTCCCGTACCTTCGATGTTGGGCGGCCGGGACTCCATGCGCGCTACGTGTTCCTGAGCGAGCTTGATTTCAGCAGCGTCTTCAATAGTGACGATCCTCTCGTCGGAAGGAATGTAAGCAGAGAGGACATTCAGCAGTGTTGTCTTACCCGTGCCTGTGCCACCGGAGATCACGATATTGAGACGCGAAAGCACGCACGATTCCAGCAGCCGCATCATTCCATCGGTAAGCGTGAGGGTCCGAACAAGATCCTCTGATGTTAGGCGATGCCGGCCAAAGCGACGAATGGACAGCAGGGGTCCGTCCAGCGCAACGGGCGCAATGGTTGCGTTGACACGCGACCCATCGGGAAGACGGGCGTCCACCATCGGCGAAGACTCATCCACGCGACGGCCAACCTGAGACACGATTTTTTCGATGATGCGCAGAAGATGCGCATTGTCTTTGAACTGGACCGGCGTCTTGTACAGTTTGCCAGCTCGCTCTACATAAACCAGCTTCGGAGTGGTGACCAGGATGTCCGAGATCGTCTGATCAGCCAGAAGGGGCTCTAAGGGCCCCAATCCGAAGACCTCATCCAACACCTCGCCGATGATCCGGTCCTTGTCCGCGCTATTCAGCGGCGTCTTTTCTTCTTCAACCAGTTTGGTCACCGCGGCCCGCACTTCCGCGCTGACGCGATCGACACTGACCGTGGAGAGGATCTCCAAATTTATCCGGTCTAACAGCTTGCGGTGCAGGCGAAACTTCAACTCCTGATATTCAGCACTGACATAATTCTGCGTGAATAGCCGCTCTACCCAGCCGGTGTCCTGCGGTTGCTGTGTTTGTGTGTTCGTTGGCATCCAGGTATTCCTTAAAAGCTGAAGAACGACGTCCTCTTCCGCTTCATGTTTTCCGTACCGCCGATCTTCGAGGCAAGCTCCGTGATGGCCTGCCCCAGAGCGCTGTCGGCATCCAGCAGGCGTCCCTCGGCGTAAGCCTCCCCGAGTTCTCCCGGCTCGTCAGGGAGAATCGCGTACACAGGCGCGCCTAACATTCGACCGATCTCATCAAACGTGAGTTCCATGTGCCGGGGCCGCTGATTCACGACTAATCTCAGCCGGGAAGGGGCATATCCGTGCGACAGCAGGTAATGAATCATCCCTTTCGCTTGATGAAGCGCAGGAACGTCACAGGTAGTAACGAGGTAAATTTCATCGATGCTCTCCAACAAGGAAAGGGTGGTGCCCGTAAGACCTCGGCCAAGATCGACCACAGAACTCCCGTACAAGCCTCGAGCAAAGGCGATCACCTGTTTCACTTGCTCAACAGGCACCTCTTTGATCATGGGCAATGCGGGTGCTGGCAACACTTCGAGGTCCGGCAATTCACTGGAGACCAAGGCGTGCCAGTAGCTCGGATCGAGCCGCTGCAAATTTGCGGCGGCGTCCGCAACAGAATATGGCGTCTTCGCTTTCATGAGGAAACCCACTAATCCGGCCTGCGAATCCAGATCCGCAAGCAGAACCTTGTCGTTCCGCACCAGCGCCAAGTCAGCCGCTACATGACAGGCTAGAGTCGTCGCGCCGCAGCCCCCCTTCACGGATAGGAAGCCAAGCATCTTGCCCCCAGCCCGGGCCGAAAGACCAGACTGTCTGCGACTCTGATCTAAGCGCTGAAAGGCCGCTTGTAGCGGAACACTCAGTGGAGGACTCAAATACTCCGCAGCGCCCCCGCGTAACGCGGACAGAATCGCTTGAGGCTCTGCTGTCGCGTGTAACGCAAAGACCGCTGGCTGAACGGAGGTGGAGCGAATGCGGTTGACCACTTCTTCAATTGGTTCCCGCAGCCGAGTCACTTCAAGAATCACAACGTCAGGACGAATACGCTCAATCCGATCCAGGAAGGCAGGCCAGCTATCCGGAATTTCGGACAACTCAAACACCACCCGCGCAGAACTCGCTTCAAGCGCCGGCCGGAGCTCTTCCCAGAGCTCCTTGGTTTGAGTGACGATTCCTACCGTGAATGGATACATGCGCGCTCGGAGTTCCTTTACTGCACTGGAGCAACTGGTTTTACTGGACTCGCAACTGCCGGCGGCGCGGGGGATACTGGCGCCGTCGTCATGGGCACGGGCACGTACTGCACCGGGCCCGTTGGAGAAGGAGCTGTCATCGGCTGTAAGCTCTTGACGAGTTCCTCAACTGGGATAGTGGCCTCGGGGCGGCGGAGCGACTGCCCCGTCGTTGCCGAGCCAGGAGTCTGCGGCGGAGTACCCGGGGTTTCCAGGAACTTGCCCGGCATCGTCAACTCCGGTAGAGGTTGACCTTTCGGAATCGGATTGACGATCTCCGGAGTCACCAATACCAGCAGCTCGGTCTTGGAGCGCGTGATCTGCCGCGAGCGGAACAACTTCCCAAAGAACGGAATGTCTCCGATTCCCGGGATCCGGCTCAACAGTTCTGTATCGCGGTTGTCCAGAAGACCGGCGATCGCAAAACTCTGTCCTTCATCCAACTCAATCTCAGTCTGGACACGGCGGGTAGAGAGTCCGGGAATCGTGAAACCTTGGAACACCAGGCCGTTCGCATAATCGAGTGAACTGACTTCGGGCGTGACCGAAAGACGAATCGTGCCACGGGGAGTCACCGTCGGGATGAAATTGATGCGAACACCAAATTCACGGAATTGAATTGTGACCGCGCCCAGGCCACCGCCGCCACCCTGGAGTGTCGGGTAGGGGAATTCGCCACCGGCCAGGAAACTGGCAGGCCGGCCGTTGAGCGCCAACACATTGGGCTCGGCCAGAATCTGCGCCAAGTTGCGAGCCTGCAGAGCGCGAATGGTGACGCCAAGATCAAGATCCCGGCGGAACAAGAAGATGTTGAGTGCATCCGAGATGCTAACGGTGGATTCCCCACCAGAAATTGTGGGCGCGCCCGGCGGCGACATCTGTCCGGTCGTAATGCGACCGATCGTATTCGCGGCGCCCGTGCTCAAGATGTTCAAGCCCAACTGCTGAACTGCGGACTTGTCGATATCCGCAAAACGAACTTTGAGCAGGATCTGCTTGTCCGTTCCGGGTATAGCGACACGCAGCAGGTTGACTGGTTTGCCCAGCGTCGACGCGATCGCGAGGGCGCGATCGGCAACCGTCAAGTTCGGAACACTGCCGCGGAGAAACACTGCGTCTCCTTCCACGTTCAGAGAAACATCCTCGCTGCCGGTCTCCAGCGCCATCTCGCGACGAACTGCGTCAATGTGTGTCTCACTGCGGCGCACCGCCACATCGAACAACAGTCGGTTCCCGCCTTGCTGCCAAACGATCAGGCTCGTCTCACCGACGGCGCGCCCGTTGACCATCACTTCATGCGGATTAATGACGACAGCCTCGGCGAGGTCGCCGTTCGATACGGCGACGCGCTCAATCACGGCCGCGGAATCGACTAAGACGGACTTGCCCACTGTCACGGTCAAATCCCGGGCACTGGTGGACGTCTGGGGCTCCTGGCCCCACAGCACCGCCACTGCTCCCAAAAGACAGATGAACGCTCTCATTGTTTACTCTCCACGGCGTCGGCTTCAGCCTGAAACTTCGATTCCGTTCTCTTGCTTCCATGGAACACCTCGACCATCACCGGCGGCTTCGGCTTCGCCACGGGCGGTTGAGGTGGTGGAGGAGGCGGCGGCGGTGGTGCCTCGACGACCACCGGAGGCGGCGGCGGGGCCACTACACGTTTTGTCGCGACCTTCTTCACAGCAGGCGCCGGCGTGGTGGGGGTCGGTGCCTGCAGGGGCGTTGCACCGGGATGTACCCCAGAGAATAACGACGAGACAGCACTGCCTGGTGTCTTGGTGATCTCCCGGTCCATGGGGTTCCGGAGAATCAACTGAATGCGCATCTCATTACTGGCCAAGCTGAGCGCTTCCGCCTGCTCCGGCGTGACCAGAAGCGTCACCACCGGCACGGTGACCGGTTTCCCCTCTGCATCTTTTTGAATATTCTGCCCGGCCGACAGGACTTGAATGTCCTGTAACAGGGTCTTTGTGAGCGTTCCTGTTTGGGGACCGGATTGAGTCGGCGGATTCCCCGCAATGAGCACATCCACCTTCATGCCTGGCGTCACAAAGCCAGCCACGCCCACCACTTCATTCACTCTGACGGCGACGGCTCGCATGCCGGACGGAATTGTCGCCGCCAGACCGGCGCCCCCGCCTTTCGGCGCGATGCGCTTTTCCTGCACGGGCTCCCCCGTGTAGATCGTCTCAATCACGCCGCGTCCGACGACTTCTTCGGGCTTTGTGAAGGACCCTTCCGGGACCGGCGCACTCCAGTCGGCAAGCTTTAAATCAT
>CANIIC010000129.1 GCA_947467395.1 Bryobacterales bacterium | reverse complement strand
GCCAAAAGCGCCCGCAGATGACGAGCACGTTCCGGCGACCGAAGTTGCCGCAGCGCCTTGGCTTCGATCTGGCGAATGCGTTCGCGCGTGACGTCGAACTCCTGGCCGATCTCTTCCAACGTGTGCTCCCGCTCACAGCCGATGCCGAAGCGGAGGCGGATGACCTTCTCTTCTTTCGGCGAGAGCGTCTTCAGGATGTTCGCGGTCTCATCGCGGACGTTGGTATCGATGACGGCGTCCACAGGCGAGCCCACCCAGCGATCTTCGATCAAATCGCCCAGCGCGCTTTCGCCGTCGCGGCCGACCGGCGTTTCGAGCGACACCGGATCGCGCGAAATCGTCTTCAGCTTCTGGACCTTCTCCACCGGAATGTCCATGCGGCGCGAAATTTCTTCGTTCGTCGGAGCGCGGCCTAGTTCCTTTTCCAACTCGCGCGTCGCGCGCAGGAACTTATTCATGCTCTCGTTCATGTGAACGGGAATACGAATGGTGCGCGACTGATCGGCGATCGCGCGGGTGATGGCCTGACGGATCCACCAAGTGGCGTACGTTGAGAACTTGAAGCCGCGGCGGAATTCGAACTTGTCGGCCGCGCGCATCAGGCCGATGTTGCCTTCCTGGATCAAGTCCAGCAAATGCAGACCGCGATTGACGTACTTCTTGGCGACGGAAACCACCAGGCGAAGGTTGGCTTCCACCAGATCCTTCTTGGCGCGCTCGGCTTCGATTTCGCCGTGCCGGATCACCGAGAGCGTGTGGCGCAGGTCGGCGAGGTTCGCACCAGCCGTCTGCTCACGCTTCTTGATCTCTTTCTTGATTTCCTTGACCTTCAGCTTCGCAGCGGCGGAATTGCGCGTTTCCATCTTGCGCAAATCCTGCTCCAGGTGCGACAGCTCTTCGCTGACACGTTCAATCTCTTTGCCGAACGCACGCCATTGCTGGAGGTAGAACGGAATCGCACGCATCTGCTGCGACACTTCCACCACCGCGCGGGCCACTTTGCCCAACCACTTGCGGCGCAGTTTTTTGTTGTTGGCCGGAACCGCTTCCATCTTGGTCAACGCCTGGCCCTGCTTCTTGTGCAGGTTCAGGATTTCCAGAATCTGGTTGCGGACTTCGTTACGGCGCTTGTTGTAGGCGGAACTGCCGGTTTCGAGGTCGCCGAGATCGATGTAGTTGTCGATGTTGTCGGGTTCGGCCTTGATCTCTTCCGCGATATCGCACGCCATCAACTGCACCAACGCAGAGCGGCTGATCGCCTTCTGCATGCGCAGCTTGCCGCGCTCCATGCGGCGCGCCAGGTTCACTTCGCCTTCGCGCGTCAGCAGCGGTACGGCGCCCATTTCGCGCAAGTAGACGCGCACCGGATCATCGGTGTAAATGGACTCCTCGGCCTGAGGTGCCGCCGGGAATTCACTTTCCCCGTCGTGCACTTCCTCGGGGTGGAAAAACGCGCCGTCCTCATCGAACGGCATCCCCAAAGGTTCATGGCCTTCGCCTAAAAACTGGTCCTCAAAATGATCCACGTGGTTCACCTGCACCGGAACTGAATGCGCCGGCACGTACCTTCACAAATATAGACGCCGATTTTCAATGTTTGGTATCAGGCACTTAGCAGAGATTTTAGGGAACACTCCCCCCTGCCTCGCGCAAATCGGCCATTGTCAGTATAGCAGCGTTACGGTTTCGTGTTAAGGAAAAACTTCAAAAGCCGTTTGTTTTCAGGGGCTCAGAAGTTGTACTTGCCGTCGGCGAAGAAGGGGCGATAGAAGGTCAGCAGACGCCCGGCCGTGATCACCCCGATCCAGGCGCAGATGGAAACCGCCCCCACCACCCTGGCTCCGAACGGGATCGCCGCCCCTTCGCCCAACACGCGCACCCGGCGAAAGAACGCCGAATAGAAGACCAGAATATTCAGTCCGGCGATCACCAGGAAGATCAGCTTCCAGCGGAACGCCCAGTTATAGATGTACTGGTCGGGCGCCCCGGACAGGAAACAGATCCCGGTGAGGACGTTCCCTATGAACCCGGCGACTCCGTAGCGGATCAACCGGTGTAGCGCCGCCGGGGCGATCTGCTTCGCAACGCCCAGCAGCCGCAGGTCAAACATGCCAACCGTGCCGACCAACAACGTCAGTCCGATGAAGTGGATCGACTCCGCCATCGGCCAACCCCATCGCGTATTGAGCATGACGTCGCGCATGGGCAACGTTTGAAACCACAGTCGCAGCGCTTCGGTAAATTCGTTCATTCTCAATCTCCCGACATCAGCTTCGTGTAGGTATAGGCCAGCCAGCGACCGGCAATGATCGCCGAAAACCAGAACACAATCGACCACGCGGCCACGCGTTTCGCCTTTGCCGGCAGAGAGTCGCCGAAGACGTTGCGGCGCATCCACAGAAATCCCCAGATGGCGGCGGCGATGAGCGTTAGTTTCAGGTAAAACAGCGGATTCGTCAGGGCCTTGGTCGGATACGCGATCAGCAGCGAGACTCCGGAGAACACGTTAATCGCTAAACCGAACCACAGAAACGGGAAATATTCGCGCATCGCGGAGAGCCTGATGGTAGGCGCGAATCCGAGCACGCGCAGGCACATCGATGTATGCAATCCCGCGAGCAGCCCCATACCGATGGCGTGCAGGATCAACATACCGGGGAACGCCAACAACGACGGGGATTCCCGCACCCAGGTGCTGTATCCGGTCTGTTCCAGCCACGCGAAAAAGGGGGTCATGGCGGCAACCGTTATAACACAGGTGTCCTGGCCATAGAAGTGCAACAATCCGGGCATGAGCCGTACCACTTTTTTCTCCACCGTTCTAGCTGCGTCCGCTCTGTTCGCCGCAACCCTCACAGCCCAAAGCGATTCGAAAGACAAGATGGGCCAGATGAAGGCCAAAATGCAGGCGAAGATGCAGGACAAAATGAAGGACAAGATGGGTGGCATGATGGACCACCACAGCGAAATCACCCAGCTGATGGACAAGCTGGCGCAGTCCTTCGCCGCCGTGCAGGCCGAAAAGGACCCCGCCCAGCTAGCCAAGAAGATCGCCGAGCACGGTGCAATCCTCAAAGAACTACAGGCCAAGATGGCAGAGCATCAGAAAATGATGGCTGCCGAAGAAGCTGCAGCAGCAAAGCCCGCGGAACCTGCCGCGCCGGCGGATCCGCACGCCGGGCACCACTAGGCTCGGCGCGGGAGGCGAAATGAAGCGATGGATCGCGGTTACGCTGATCGCTGCAATGACGGCTGCGGTGGCAAGTGGCCAGGACGTTGTTTTCCGCAAATCCAGGATCTTCGGCAAGCGCGCTAGAGTCGACCTTGTTTTCCTGGACCAGGACAAGGCGCTGGAAGTGCGGAACAAATCAGGCGTCGTAGAGCACATTCCACTCGACAAGGTGGATGAATTCTCTTACGGGCACTCCAAACGTCGCCGGTGGAGCGAAGCGTTGCAAGTTTTTTCGCTCAATGCGAACAGCGGGCTTCTGATTTTTCTCACGCTGCCCATCACCGTGCTCATCGCCGTGCCGATGATGTTCACCAAAGAGACGAAGCATCGGTTGACTGTGGATTTCAGCGACGCTGAAGCACCCAGAAAACTGGTCTTTCAGCTGGACAAATCCGAATACGGGAAGGTTCTCGCGACCATCAAGACCCGAACCGACAAGACCGTCGTCATGCTTCCGGAAACGAAGAAGCGCTAACGAAGCTTAGCCGCGGCGCTGAAACAAATCCTTGATCTCGGTGAAGAACGCTTCGACGTCCTGGAAGTCGCGATAGACGGACGCGAAGCGGACGTACGCGATCTTGTCGAGGCCCTTCAGACGGTCCATGACGAGTTCACCGATGGCGGTGGTGGAGATTTCGCGGTCGGTGCTTTCGGAGAGTTTGGACTCGACGGCATCGACAACCTCCGCCAGGCGAGCTACTCCGACAGGCCGCTTTTGGCAGGCCTTCAACAACCCTTCGAGCACCTTCTGGCGTTCAAACTTTTCGCGGCGGCCGTCGCGTTTGACGACCATGAACGGGACATCGTCGCTACGTTCGTAGGTGGTGAAACGGCGCTCGCATTTCAAGCACTCGCGGCGGCGGCGGATGACATCGCCTTCTTTGCTCTCGCGCGAGTCGATGACTTTGTCTTCACGGTGGCTGCAAAAGGGACAAGTCATTTTAGGTCTAAAGAATTCTCCTCACCCACATGTTTCATCGTACGCCAGCGGATGCCCTCATGAAACGCCATCGTGATGCCCAGCGGTAGCGCGACCAGGAAATTCGTGGCCCACAGGACCAATGCGACGCCACTGGCCGCTTCGACGCCGATGCCGTAGAGCTCGGTCAGAACCAGCACCGTCGCGATCTGCATGCCGCCGCCAACACCGGGAATCTGGACGACCCCCGCGAAGGTCACGAAGCCCATAGTCGTGAGCGCTTCGCTGGTACTGAGGTGCGCGACCGCCGGGAACGCTTTCAAGACGGACAGAAATGTTCCACCGATCAGCGTCCATTCGAGCATGGTCAGCCCGACCAAGCCCCACACAATCGCCGGATCACGCGTAGACTGCATGCCTTCGTCGAAGGCGTGAATGAAACCGCGCACGCGCTCCAGCGTTTTCTCCGGCAGGAACGCCAGAGCCTCCTCGAGGCGGCTGCGGATGCGTCCACGATACTGGCGCAGAGCGACCAGGGCGAGCAAGCATCCGGCTCCCGCGATTCCGGCGGCCCAGCCCCCGGCGCGCAGGGCAGTGTGCATGTTTGAATCGGGGGCCCAGCCTTCGTCACTTAACTGCGCCAACGACACGCCGAACAGGGCCAGAACCATGAGTAAGTCCAGCATGCGTTCCACCAGCCAGGCGGCCACTTGGCTCGAGAACGGGATACCCTGTTTGCGTGCGATCAGGTACGGTCGCACGGGTTCCCCGGCGCGCCCGAAGAAGACGACGGCGGTGAAACCGATGAATGTAGCCACGGTCATCTGCCACAAGCTGGCGTTCGGCGCCAGCGGCCGGATCATCAGTTTCCAGCGCAGGGCCCGGACCACGTAGGCGAGCAGAATGAGCGGGACGGCCATCGCCATCCAACCGGGACGGACGCCCTGCATGACGGTCAGGAAGGTAGCCCAAGTGAACCCGCCGCTGGAAAGGCGGGCGTAGAGGAAGACACCGGCCGCAAGCACGGCGACGACGGCAAGTCCGATTCCTAGGTGATGTTTTTTCAATCAGTTACAGTTTCAGTGAGCCCACCCTGCCTAAAGGATGTCAGACGGGTAGAATGTAGATCGAACTTTTGATGCCGCAATTTCGTTCTCACATCAGGAACTTGATCCACCGGGATGCTTCCCGGAGAAAACGAGGTCGCGCGAGAACACGAAATGGCGGCGATTGCCACAGTTCGACAGGGTACCATGCTTCCACAGGAAGTCGGCGGGAAAAACCCGGCCGCACCGGGAGCGCGGGAGCTGTGGGGCCTGCTGCCGGGTCGTAAAGCCCAGTCCTCCATGGACCTAGATCAGCAACTGGTAGAGCGGTGCCTGGCAGGCGAGGAACACGCCTGGGAAGACCTGGTAAAGGTCCACACGCGGCGCGTCTACGCGATCTGCTATCGGTTTACCGGCGCGGACCACGAAGCGCAGGACCTGACGCAGGAGGTGTTCCTGCGATTGTTCCGTTCGTTGAAGAGTTTCCGGGCGGGCGAAGGCTCCTTCGCGGTGTGGCTGTCGCGATTGACCCGCAACCTGCTGATCGATCACTACCGGCGCACCAAATCGGATCGCGTCACGGATTCCATCGAAGGGCAGTTGCCCATGCTGGAAGAAAAAGCGTCCTCGTCGACGCGCGCCGACGGGATTCTGGCGGGCCGCGAGGCCAGCGAGATGCTGCAGGCAGGACTCCGTCGCCTTTCGCCGGAACTCCGCGAGGCGGTCATCCTTCGCGACCTGGAGGAGATGGAGTACAAGGAGATCTCACAGGTTCTGAACGTCCCCGAAGGCACGGTGAAGAGCCGCCTGAATCGCGGACGGGCGGAACTGGCTCGCGTGCTGCGGCAGAAGGGGGTGGCGGTATGAACTCTCGTCTGAGTTGCGCGGATGTCGAAATCCTGCTGGCGGATTATTTGGATCAAATGCTGCTGGATGCAGACGTCGCAGAAGTGAAGGCGCACTTGGCCACATGCACCGGCTGTGCGGAGTTGGCGGCGGATGCAGCGGCGGCGATGGCATTGATGGATCGGGCGGCGGCGGTGGAGCCTCCCCCGGAGTTGATCAACCGAATTCTGTTTGAAGTGACCAGCGGGCCGAGTCGTGAGGTAGTTAAGGCTCCGCTGACGCAGCGCTTGTTCGGCAAGTGGCTGCAACCGATTGTGCAACCACGCTTCGCTATGGGGATGGCGATGACGATGTTGTCCTTCGGCATGTTGTTGCGGATGAGCGGCGTGCGCGAATGGACGGACCTGAATCCAGTCAACCTGTACGCTTCGGCTGAGGATCACGTAACCCGTATGTGGGATCGGGGCGTGAAGCATTACCAGAGCTTGAAGTTGGTTTACGAGATTCAGTCCCGGTATCAGGAATGGGCCGCCGAGCAGGATCGCGCACGGGAACGCGCAAATGGGGATAAGGGGGATCAGAAGCAATGAGCGAGACCACGCAGGGTCCGGAGATCCGGATTGTGGGGTACTGCCGGGCGTGCGGCGTTGGCTTGGATGAGGCCAACGTACGAACGTCGAACGGCACGATTTACTGCGCTGAGCACGTGCCAGTCGCGGCACCTCCTCCGCCGGGTTCCGAGTATGCGCAATCGCCGTACAGCGCACCTCCGCCACCGCCCACCGGGGAGGGGTCTCCGGGTGTGGCATTCGTGCTGGGGATGATTCCGGGCGTCGGCGCGATCTATAACGGCCAGTATGGCAAGGGTATTGTGCACGTCATCATCCTGTCGCTCCTGTTCATGGCGGCAGATAACAGCGGCGGCGGCTCGACCCCTCTGTTCGTACTGCTGATTCCGGGATTCTGGTTCTACATGGCGTTTGAGGCGTATCACACGGCGCGGCGACGACGGCAAGGGTTGCCGATCGATGAGTTCTCCGGGCTTTCGATGAACAGCCGCTCGCGATTCCCTGTGGCTGCGGTGCTGCTGATCGTATTCGGCGTGATCTTCCTGCTGGACAACATGGGCTGGTTCGAATTGCGGCAAGTGCTGAAATTCTGGCCAGTCGGGATGATCGCACTGGGTGTGTACCTACTGTATGCACGCATGGCGGGAGGTTCGGATGAGCCCCGTTAATCCGCCTCGCAGTTCCAGCCTGATCGATGCGATTCGCGGGCCGCTGATGCTGATCACACTGGGCGCGCTCATGGCGGCGGACCAAATGGGCAATATCGGAATCGACCGCACCTGGCCCGCGCTGTTGATCCTGTTCGGGCTGCTGAAGGTGGCTGCGTACTTGGGCGGAGGACAGCACGAATGAGACGCCGTTCTCTGGTAGGGCCGCTTCTGTTGATCGGCATTGGCGCGCTGTTCCTGGCTCGGAACGTGATGCCGGAGTTGCCGCTGTTGGACTACTTGGCGCAGTACTGGCCGTTTCTGTTGATCCTATGGGGCGGGCTGCGCTTGTTGGAAATCGCAGTGTGGGCGGCCGGCAGCAAGCCGCTGCCGGCGCACGGATTGTCAGGAGGCGAGTGGCTGTTGGTCATCTTCTTGTGTATTTTCGGAACGAGCCTGCACGCGGTGCGTGGGTTCTCAACATGGTTCCCGCGCTCCGGCATTGAGTGGGGCGGCCTCGAAGTGTTCGGGCAATCCTACGATTACCCGGTGATGGCCGAAACCGCCGCAACCGGGAATCCGCGGATTGTAGTGGAAGGGATTCGCGGAAGGGTGCGTGTTTCCGGCGGCGATGCGGCCATCGTGAAGGTGAGTGGCCGCCAAACGATTCGAGCTGTGGATCAGGCGACCGCGGACCGTAGCCACGATGAAGCGAACATCGAAGTACGCAATGAGGGCGGGCAGATCGTAATCCGGCCGACAACTCTGGCTCCGGATTCAAGCACAACGTCCAGAGAGCCGGAGGTGAAGGGCCGCCGCCTCATCAACATTACACGGCGCATCACCGCGGATATCGACATCCAGCTGCCGAAGGGTTCGTCCCTGGTTGCCCGTGGGCGCGACACGGACTTGGATGTGAGCGCGCTCGCAGGTAGCGTCGACGTCAATGGAGACAACACCACCGTGCGTCTCGAGAACATTGGCGGCGAAGTGCGGTTGGATGTATCCGGCAGCGACATGGTGCGGGCGGTCTCGCTCAGGAGCAACTTTGAGTTGAAGGGCCGCGGGAACGACATTGATCTGGAAAAGATCGCAGGCCAGGTTTCGGTCAGCGGCTCGTGGAGTGGACTGATCCAGATGCGCGACTTGGCGAAGCCCGTGCGCTGGAACGGGCTGCAGACGACGATGAGTTTCCAGGGCCTACCCGGCGATCTGCGGATGACTATCGGAGACATTAGCGCCTCCAGAATTCTGGGTCCACTGCGGATTGACTCGCAGAGCAAGGACATCGATCTGGCGGATACGACGGGCTCGACAACCATCACGCTGCAGCGCGGCGATGTGCGGCTATCTTCAAGCAGCACGCCGATGGCCGAGATGGATGTTCGCCTCCAGTCGGGCAGCATTGAGTTGACGATGCCCGACAAGGCCAAGTTCAACCTGAACGCCGTCACGGAAAATGGCAACACCACCAACGACTACGGGGGCGAGTTGCGGGATCAGGACAATGGCCGACGCGGGCATAGTCTTACGGGTTCTACCGGAGGTCCGACGATCGAACTGCGCCTGAACCGCGGCGACATTCAGGTTCGCCGCGGGGCGCCGATGGCGGCTCTGCCAAATCTGCCCGCGCTGAAAGATGCACCCAAGGCAGCGCCGCCGAGCGCAGTGGCCCAGTAGCCTAGCGGATCAGGATGGCGCGGACGTCCATGACGTTCGTGCCCGTGGGTCCGGTCTTCACCAGCCCGTTGATGGGCGCAAAAAAGTGATAGGAGTCGTTGTCGTTGAGGAACGCGCGCGCATCCATACCGAGTGCCGCAGCGCGGGCGACGGTATCCCCATCGGCGGTTGCTCCGGCAGCATCGGTGGGGCCGTCCAGCCCGTCCGTCCCACCGCTGAAGATCTCGATATCCTTCGCGCCTTGGAGCGCGATGGCCGAAGCCAACACGAATTCCTGATTGCGGCCACCGGAGCCTGAGCCTCGCACGGTGCAAGTCGTTTCGCCGCCGGACAGGATGCAGACGGGGCGTTTCGCCGGCCGGTTGTTTGCAAGAATCTCTTTCACGATGGCCGCGTGCATGTTCGCGATCTCTCGCGTTTCGCCTTCGATCATCGTGGAGAGCACCAACGGCTTGTAGCCGAGTTCCCGGGCACGCACAGCAGCCGCATCGATCGCCAACCGATTGCTTCCGATGATCAGGTTCTGCGTGCGCTTCAGGCGATCGTCGTTCGGCTTCGGCGTTTCATGAAGCAGCTCTAGCGCAAGATCCACCCCATATTTGTCGAGGATGGCGCGCGACTGAGCGCAGGTTGCTCGGTCGCCGACAGTGGGACCCGAGCCGATAACATCAAGATCGTCGCCAATCACGTCGGAGAAGATCAACGAGATGATGCGAGCAGGGTAGGCCAGCGCGGCCAGCTGCCCGCCCTTGATCGTGCTGAGATGTTTGCGAACGGCATTCAGTTCGTGGATCGTCGCGCCACCATTCATCAGGGCTTTGGTGATCGACTGTTTCTGTTCGAGAGCAAGGCCGGGCACCGGCGCGGGCAGCAGGGCCGAGGCTCCGCCGGAGATAAGCGCGATGACCAGATCGCGGACCGTGGCCTGATGCGCGAGTTCCGCGATCTTGTGCGCCCCGGCGATGCCACGTTCATCCGGCAATGGGTGGCGGGCCGCATGAAGCTGGGTGCGGCGCACGCGCGCAGTAACACCGTCGGGGACATTCACCAAGCCATCGGTGATCCGGCGACCCAGCAAGCGTTCGACGGCAGATGCCATGCCGGCGCTGGCCTTCCCTGCCCCAACGACGAACACGCGATCGATATCGGTGAGGGAGTAGCGCTGCTTGCCTGCGATGAGCACGCGTCCATCGGATTGCAGGTGCCGCAGGACAGCATGCTGCGGGTCGGCCGCGTCCAGAGCCGCACGGAAGATCTGGAGGGCGTGCTTTTTCACGTCTTAGAGGAGATCCAAGGCCAGGATCTTGGCCACTGTATCGGCAGCGTTGTCACTGGTCACTTCGATGCGATAGTCGGCACGCGCGTAACCTTCCCGGCGGGATTCGTACAGCGCACGGAACTGTTCAGGATCTTTCGCCAGGGGCCGATGGCTCTGACCTTCGATACGCTTCTCAACGGTCTCAAAGGGACAGTCCAGCCAGATCGACACACCCTTAGTGCTGAGCAGTTCGAAATTATTCTCTTGCAGGAACGCGCCGCCGCCAAGGGCCACGACCCATGGCTGACCACATTCGATGGAGCGAACGCGGTTGCGAAGTGCCGCAGTTTCGAGCAGGCGGAACGCCGGTTCGCCGCGCTGTTCGAAGATTTCGGAGATGGAGCAGCCCTCGGCTTTTTCGATCTCTTCGTCGAGGTCAACAAAGCGCCACCCGATCTCATCGGCGAGCGTGCGACCAACGGTCGTTTTGCCGCAACCCATGAATCCAACCAAATAAATCCCAGGAGTTCGTTTCAGTTTCAGAATCATGGCGTCGGAACGCCATAATAGTAACATGCAGCCGGGCCTACTGCCTCTGTTTCCACTCGAAGTTGTCCTGATGCCGGGCGGCCATCTGCCGCTCCACATCTTTGAAGAACGCTACAAGGAGATGATTGGCGAAGCCATCCGCGAACAGACCGAATTCGGCATCGTGCTGGTGAACCGCGGCGAGTTAGAGCCGATCGGCTGCACGGCGATCGTGCAGGGCGTTCTGCAGGAGTATCCGGACGGACGCCTCGACATCATCACGCAGGGACGGCGACGGTTCGAGATTCTGTTGGTGAATGAGGAACGCAACTTCCTGCGCGCAGCCGTGGAATATTTCGACGACGAAACGGAACTGGCCAGTGACCCGAAGGAGTTGAACGCGGCCATTACGGCGTACAATTTGCTACAGGCAATCTGGAAGAATCAGCCGCTGGAGGAAGCCGCTTACACCGATCCTCGCGTGAGTTTCCGGCTAGTGCGTGCGATTCGCGATCTGAAGTTCCGGCAGGCGCTGATGGAGTGCCGCAGCGAGCCGGAGCGGGTGCGGAAGTTGTCGGTGTACTTGCAGGAATACGCGTTTCGCGTGGAGCGGGAGCAGGCGCTGAAGGACATGGCACCGCTGCATGGGCACGGTCCGGACTTCAACGGCTACAAGGCATGAGTACCCTCATTTTTGACGCCGACGATACGCTATGGGAGAACAACATCTACTTCGAGCGTGCGTTTGATCGCTTCGTGGATTTCCTGGATCACTCGCATCTCACGCCGTTGCAGATTCGCGATGTACTGAATGAGATCGAGCTAGTGAATGCGAAGATTCACGGGTATGGCTCCATCAACTTCGGGAAGAATCTGCAACAGGCATACCAGCACCTGGCGCAGCGCTCCATTGATCCAGACGATTTAAACAAAGTGATGACCTTCGCCGAGGAGATTC
>CANIIC010000128.1 GCA_947467395.1 Bryobacterales bacterium | reverse complement strand
GTCCGCCGCCGCAATGGCGAACTGGATGAAGCGGCCCATCTTCTTGATCTCTTTTTTCTCGATGTACTGGCCGGGATCGAAGCCTTTGACTTCACCTGCGATGCGGCAGTTAAACTCCGTCGCATCGAAAGCCGTAATCGTGGCAATGCCGCTCTGACCCTCTTTGAGGGCTTGCCAGACAACTTCGGTACCAATGCCGACCGAAGACAGCAAACCGACTCCGGTCACGACCACTCTACGTTGTTCCAAGGGACTCCGAGGATGAACTGAAAATTTACTTCTTCTTCGACTGGATGTAGTCGATGGCGTTCTTCACGGTCGAGATCTTCTCGGCGTCTTCGTCGGGAATATCGAGGTCGAAGGCTTCTTCAAACGCCATAACGAGTTCCACGATATCAAGCGAGTCGGCGCCGAGGTCATCCACAAAGCTCGCTGTGGGATCGACTTGCGCCTCATCCACACCAAGCTGTTCAACGATGATCTGCTTTACCTTCTGATCAACGGACATGTATCCTCCTGAGATACGGAAACCTGAGTACGAAACCATTGATTCTACCGGGATGGGGCTAGAGAATCAACTTCATCCTGCAGGGAGTGCAAGCCCCGTGACTGTTAAGCGCTTGATTCGGCGTTGGCTGGGGCGCGGGTGCAAATTTTCGCTCTAGGGCGGGTACAGGCTCATCTACAGACCATAGATGCTGCCGGAAGGCGAGAAGATGCAGAGGGATTAAATCGGACTCCAATGGTCGGAGTTTTGTGCTACCTTTGATCCAAGCCCGCTTCCCGGGGCGAGCAATCTCATCAAGGAGACTCACAGAAACATGAAGCGGTATATCGGAACTCGCATTCTTCTGGCCACGGCCACCTTGGCTATCGCGGCCGCTAGCCTGTTCGCGGCAGCGGTGCCGGCGGCGGGCAGCAAGGCCCCGGACTTCTCGCTGCCTTCGCAAGAAGGCGCGCAAGTCAGTCTGAAGGACTTCAAGGGCAAGTGGGTGGTGTTGTATTTCTACCCGAAAGATTTTACCCAGGGCTGCACGATTGAAGCCCACAATTTCCAGGAAGACCAGCCGAAGTACACCGCGCTGAATGCCGCCATCGTTGGCGTGAGTGCGGATTCGGTGGATTCGCACAAGGAATTCTGCACCAAAGAAAATTTGACGTTTAAGACACTGGCTGACCCCACCGGCAAAACGATCGACCAGTATGGTTCGCTCAACAAGCTGGAAGGCGCGGCCAAGGAACGCTTCAAGCAGGATCACATCGCTGCTCGCAACACGTTCCTGATCGACCCGCAGGGTGTGATCAAGAAGGTCTATACCAACGTCAATCCGACCCCGCACAGCAAGGAAGTGCTCGCCGATTTGGCTGGGCTGAAGTAAAGCTTCTGTTGCTGTTGTTGTCTTGGCGGTCCGGTGCTCCCGGACCGCCGTTTTTATTTACGCGGACGGAATTTCGTCTTCGTGAATTTCCCAGGTAGCCACGATTTCCGCTGTGGGACGCAGGGATGAGATGACCCCGCAGTATTTGTCCGTGGATAATTGGACGGCGTGCGCGACAGCTGCTTCCTGGATGGCATGGCCGTGCACGATGTGTTTTACTTCGATGCGTTCGTAGCTGCGCGGGTGTTCGGCGCGCCGAGTGGCGCGCACTTCGATGCGATAGCTGGTGACCTGCTGGCGCTTTTTTTGCAAGATCGAGATCACGTCGGCGCCGCTGCAACCGCCCACCGCGAGCTGCACCATCTCGAATGGGCCGGTTGCCGCCGAGCGCTCGTGATTCACGTCCAGCACCTGCGCGTGCCCGCTGGGGGAAGTCGCGACAAAGAAGTCATTACCTGCGTACTCAATGGATGCGAAATCTCGGGTCATGTCCGCAATCCTACCAAGTACCCGGTACACTGGTGAATTGTGAGCGAAGCGATCACGCTGGCAGATATCCAACGAGCGCGACAGCGCGTGGCCTCTGCCGTGCGACGCACCCCGCAGGTAGTCAGTACGACGCTGAGTAACGCGCTGCGCACAAATATCTACTGCAAGCTGGAAATATTCCAGAAAACCGGCTCGTTTAAAGTGCGGGGCGTGTTCAATAAAGTTCTGAGCTTGCCTCCGGAAGTCCGCGCTGCAGGCTTGGTTGCGGTCAGCGGCGGCAATCATGGATTGGCGGTGGCCTACGTTGCGCAGGCCTTGGATTTGAAGGCGCTGATTCTGATGCCGGAGGGTACGCCCTCCAATTATGTAGAGGCGGCCGAGGGCTACGGTGCCGAGGTGGAGTACGCTCACACTGCCGCCGAGGCGTTCGCGCAGGTGGATGAACTGACGCGCGCAGGCTGGTGCTTCCTGCATCCCTTCGACGATCCCGACAGCATGGCTGGGCAGGGAACCATTGGTCTAGAGATCTTGGAAGATACCCCGCATGTCACCGACGTGATTGTCAGCATCGGCGGTGGCGGGTTGATGACGGGCGTGGCTACCGCTCTGAAATCGATGAAGGCGGACGTTCGGGTGTGGGGTGTCGAAACGGAAGGCGCGGACTGCATGGCGCAGTCGCTGTCGGCCGGTCAGATCGTGACGCTAAACGGCACGCAGTCGATCGCCCGGGCCTTGGGCGCGCTGGCTCCCTCGCCGCTGACGTTCCGCGCCGCGCAGACCCTGCTGGAGGGCGTCACGGTGGTGCCCGATGACGAGGCGTTGGATTCCCTGCGGTTCCTGCTGGAGCGCATGAAGATCCTGGTGGAACCCGCTGCGGCGTGTACCGTGGCGGCTGCAGACCGCCTGCGCCGGCAGTTTACCCAAGACCGCCACGTGGTGCTGATTTTGGGTGGCGGAAACATCGCGTTGGATCAGATCACGCCCTTTGAACCGCTGTAGTTGCGCGAAATGGCGCACCCTCCCCCGTACCTGCCCGAATTCCCGTCTTTTACGACGGCCCCAGAATTGCGTATCCTCAAAGTTATGAAGAAACTTGTGTGCGTGCTCTGCGCGCTGCCGCTGCTGATGCTGGGAGATTCGTTGAAGTTGAAGAATGGGAGCTCGGTGCAGGGCGTCGTGCGGACCATCGCTGGCGGGAACATCACGATTGAAGTCGGTGGGCAGAATCGCGTGATCAAGGTGCTGGACGTGGAGGAGATCGACTTCGACACGCCGCACGCCAACGAAGTTACTGGTTCCGCGGACAAGACCGTCAATCAATTCACGAAGGGCGCGGAATCGTTGACGAAAGCTCGCAAGACTTCTCGCTCCGCCCTGGATCAGATCAAGGGTCGTTGGGCGGGGCGCAAGAGCGTGGAACCGGGCCAGGTGACGCAATGGAACGCTGAGAAGGAACGCTTCCTGCCTGCGTTCACCGACTATCGCAAGTCGATTCAGGAGCTGTATCGCGATGTGGCGGCACAGGTCGACAATTACAACAAGCTGGGCGCGGAAGCGAACAGTGTCTATGTGGGCGTGAAGGGGATCTTCAATGTGGGTTCGCCGTTGGTTCCGGATGACCAGCGGGAACTGCAGTTAAAGCAGTTCCTGCCGGGCACCTGGTACGACGAACTGTACTACGAGGCGTATTCGAAGGGCTTCAAGGACGCGGTGGAACAGCAACAGTTGCTGAATCCGCGCCCGACGAACGCGAACTAAATCTTCACTTTTCGCGGCATCTGGCCGTTGTCTTCGAGGAAGGTGCGCTTGCGGGCGAGTTCATCGGCGGTGGGTTGCACCTGACCGTCGATGTCCGTTACGCGCGACACAATCGTGTGATCGCCGGGAGTGGCACCTTCCCATTTATAGTTGAACAGCTTCCACGAATACTTCGTGTTGACCGGGTCCATGGTGGCCTTCTGCCACGGACCGCCGTCGATGGACACTTCCACCGACTTGAGCGGCGTGCCATCGTTCAGTACGAACCCCATGATGTTGTGCGCGTTGCCGGATTTGCGTACGCGAGCGATCACGGATTTCAGTTGCAGGCGCGTCACTTCGTTCTCGATCCACTGCGTATCGGGGCCGTCGTCCTTGCCCGAGCCACCGACGCCGCGGATGGTGCGATACCAGCGGGCCTGATAATTGCCGACGTAGCGTTCCTTCTGGACGCGGATTTCCGACAGCCACTTCACGTTACACACGCCGTACCAGCCTGGCATCACCAGGCGCAGCGGGAAGCCGTGTTCGCGCGACAGCGGTTCGCCATTGAGGTTCCACGCGAGGATCGGGTCAGGATTCATGGCGTCTTCGAGTACGATGCTGCGACCGAACTGTTGATCCAGCTTAAAGGTCTGTTGGCGGAAGACGACGTCCGAAGAGCCGTGGTCGGTGCCGAGGAAGACTACTTCGCGGGCCTTGGCCTGCACTCCCGCACGCTTCAGCACGTCGACCAAGCGCACGCCGGTGTATTTCACGCAGCCGGACAGAGCCTGGATGGCGCGCGGGCTGTTGCCGGAACATTCGTAGCCGGCGACCAGATCCACAGGCTTCATGGCCTTCAGGTCGGCGAGGGACAGTTCCAGAGGCTTGTTCACCAGGCCGGTGAGCTTGAGCTTGTACGTGGCGCCGTCGACTTGCGGACGGTCGAAGTGCTGCAACGCGAAGAACTGGTCCTTGGGAACTGTTAGTCCGTTGATCTTGCGTATGTCGAACTGGCGGGTAGTGGCGGAGTTGCCGGGGTTGAAATTCGCGGGTAGGTCGGTGAATGGAACGTCGACTTCCCCTTGGGCGAGAGCGGGCATGGCCCATTCGGAGATCATCGCAATCGCACCGGCAGCAGCCAGGGAATTGCGGAGCGCTTCACGGCGGGTGATCGAGGGTGGCATGGGAGTTATTGTACTCTCTGCCAACCTCGGGTAGAAGCGAACTTAACGGGGACTGATGGCGAAGCAGTAGAACAAGCCCGCGCCGCCGGTGGCGACCAGGTTCGGCTGGCTGCAGCCGCGGCTGGGGTGCGCCGAGTTCCAGGAGATGCCGCCGCCGTTGCGATCGAAGTGACCTAACTGAGCGACGCCGTCGGCGGCTTCGCTGGTCCAGTTGCTGCAGGTGTGATCGGCGTTGTCGGTGTAAGCGCGGCCATCAGTAGTGGAGCCGGTCATGATGTCATGCGTGTTCGGCGTGTCGCCCAGGCCGTTGATCGGCGTGTTCTTTTCGGAAACTGCGTAACGTTTGGCAACCATGTTGCCCACGCGAGCCAGTTCCGCCGTATCGCCATGCAGCGACGCGAGGTCCTGGGCGATCATCTGGCCGGTAGCGCTATACCAGGGGCCGGTGCCGATGCGGTCGCGCGCGTTGACTGCGGCTTGTCCGTTGCGAGCCTGGGTGCTCAGGTAGGCGTGCCAGGTGCGATCGCCTGCGCCGGCGGCTTGCGCCAACATCTGGCAGTGCTGATCGGCTCCGGCGAGTCCGCCGAGATTGGCACCCTTGCCTATTCCCACGCTGGTGATAAAGAACGACATGGGTGGCGTTGCTGCCTTACCTTTGGCTTGCGCGGCCGCAGGTTGTTGCGCCGAACCGTGAGTTGCGGTGAGGGCGACCAGAGCGGCGGCACAAAGTGAGAACTGAATGAGTTTCCGCATATTGGAGTTGAGCGTATCATAAAAGGACATGTCCTTCCCCACCCATCGTTTGCGCCGTTTACGCGTATCCGAATCCATGCGCCGCCTGGTTCGCGAGACGCAACTGGAACCCGCGGATTTCATCCTTCCGTTGTTTGTCTGCCCCGGTGAGGGCATTCGCAAGCCGATCAGTTCGATGCCCGGCAATTTCCAACTTTCGATCGACGAGTTGGTGAAGGAATGCGAGGGTGCGCACGCTTTGGGGATCGGTGGGATCATCCTGTTCGGAATTCCGGATCACAAGGACGAGATGGCGTCGGAGAATTATGACGACAACGGTATTGTGCAGCGGGCGATTCGCGCGGTGAAGCGCGCGTATCCAAATTTGTTGGTGATGACCGACGTCTGCAACTGCGAGTACACCAGTCATGGCCACTGCGGGTACGTGGTGGGTAACGATGTGGATAACGACGTGACCCTCGACTGGCTGGCGAAGTGCGCGGTGACGCATGCTCGCGCGGGAGCTGACATTGTGGCGCCGTCGGACATGATGGACGGGCGCGTGGGAGCGATCCGCACGGCTCTGGATGCCAACGGTTTTCAGAAGATCGCGATCTGCGCATATTCGGCGAAGTTCGCCTCGGGCTTCTATGGGCCGTTCCGCGAAGCCGCGGAATCGACGCCGACGTTCGGTGACCGGCGCACGTATCAGATGGACCCCGCCAATGGTCGCGAGGCGATGCATGAGATGCAGCTGGATCTGGAAGAAGGCGCGGACATGCTGATGGTGAAGCCCGCGATGCCGTATCTGGATCTGCTGCGGCAGGCTCGCGATCGCTTCGATGTGCCGCTGAGCGCGTATCAAGTTTCGGGCGAATACAGCATGATCATGGCTGCTGTAGAAAAGGGCTGGCTGGATTACGACCGCATTATGATGGAGACCCTGACGTCGATCCGCAGGGCTGGCGCCGACTTTATCCTGACGTATTTTGCTCGTGATGCTGCGAAACTTCTGGGCTAGGCTCTCGCGCTGGGTCTACGGATGCTGGCGTGACGCGGTGAAGCGGCTCGCGTTCATCGCCGGTCTGCTGACGATAGCGTGCTGGCTGCTGTTGATGGGGCCGCCGAACTTCAGCACGGCTTCGGTGCCGCAGCGCTTCTCCGATCCCCAGCTGGAAGTGCAGACGGTGCAGGACGTCGAGGATCTGCGGCTGACTCTGGGTGATTCTCCGAGCCCGGATCGCGAAACGATGCGCATCAAGCTACGAGTGGACTACGCGTTCATCGCTGCGTATGTTGCGTTGCTCGCGTCACTGGGCGTCGTGCAATCGCGCAGAGGCGGGTGGGCACGGAGCGCGGGTGTGGTGGCTGCGCTTGCCGCTGTGGCGGCGGGCGTATTCGATGTGCTGGAGAATCTCGCGATCGCCGATATTCTGGATGTGAAGATTGCAGGAACTACTGGTCCGATGCTGGAGGCGATTCGCCAGCCCAGCCGGATCAAGTGGAGTTTAGCGGCGCTGAGCGTCGTGCTGGTGTTGTTGAGTCATTTTGCGGGCCCAGGTACAGGAAAGTCACGAACCTCATGAATCCCCTTCTCGAAGTAAAGTTTCAGATTCCGTTCGATCAGATTCGCGCTGAACACGTGGAGCCAGCGATGGACGAGTTGCTGGCCCGGGCGGCCCGGAGCCTGGAGGCGACGACGCAGGCCGCCGATCCGCTGATGGCATTGGATGACATGACGGAGTCTCTCGATTGGGCGCTGAACGTGGTGCGTCATCTGGAGAGCGTCGCGACGTATCCGGAACTGCGTGCGGCCTTCAACGCGATCCAGCCCAAGACCAGCGCGTTCTATTCCAGCATCCCGTTGAACGATGCGCTTTGGCAGGCGATAAAGAAGTACGCAGCATCTCCCGCTGGCAAGGCTCTGACGGGGACAAAGGGTCGCTTCCTGAAGAAGACCGTCGACTCGTTCAAACGCGCCGGTGCGGATCTGGATGACAAGGGCAAGGCTCGGTTGAAGGAACTGGATGTCGCACTGGCGGAGGTGACGACCAAATTCTCGGAGAACGTCCTCGATGCCACGAATGCGTGGGATCTGGTGGTCACCGATGAAGCGCGACTAAAGGGGCTGCCGCCGCAGGCGATCGCGATGGCCAAGGCGTCGGCGGAGTCAAAGAAGGCGGAGGGGTGGCGCTTCACGTTGCAGGCTCCCAGTTACATGGCCGTGATGACGTATCTGGAAGACGCCGAGATTCGCGAGAAGATGTGGCGCGCCTACAATTCGCGCGCCGCTTCGGGTGAACACAACAATCGCGAACTGATCGTGAAGATACTGGGGCTCCGCAAAGAGAAGGCGCAGTTGCTTGGCTTCCAGGATTTTGCGGACCTGGTGCTGGAAGATCGCATGGCGCATACGGGCGCCAAGGCGCAGGCGTTCCTGGATGATCTGCGCGCGAAGACCGAGCGCCGGTATCGCGAAGAGAATCAGGAACTGGAGGCGTTCGCGGGCAAGAAGCTGGAGCCCTGGGACGTGGGTCTGTGGTCGGAGAAGCAGCGCGCGGCGCTGTACGATTTCGATGAAGAAGCCCTCCGCCCATACTTCCCGCTGGCGAGCGTCGTGAACGGCATGTACCAGATCTTCGGCAAGATTCTGGGGATCAAGGTCACCGAAACGCAGATGCAGGTGTGGGACAAAGACGTCAAGACCTACGATGTGCACGACGCGAAGTCGGGGGCCCATCTGGGGTCGTTCTACGCCGACTGGTATCCGCGCGAGAACAAGCGCGGCGGTGCGTGGATGGATTCGCTGCTGACCGGCAACGTGAACGAAGGCAAGCCGAATCTCGGGTTGATCTGCGGGAATCTGACGCCGCCGGTCGACGGCAAACCTGCACTGCTGACGCATCGGGAAGCGGAGACCATCTTTCATGAGTTCGGTCACCTGCTGCATCACCTGCTGACGCGAGTCGAGGTGCGGAGCCTCGCGGGCACAAACGTGCCGTGGGATTTCGTGGAACTGCCGTCGCAGATTATGGAGAACTGGTGCTGGGAACGCGAAGCTCTGGATACGTTCGCGCGGCACTACGAGACGGGCGCGACGCTCCCGGAAGAGTTGTTCCAGAAGATGAAGCGCGCGAAGACCTTCCGTGCGGCGAACATGCAGATGCGTCAGCTCGGCTTCGGGTTTGTCGACCTGGGGCTGCATCGCCTGTGGGACGGCAAGGAAGATGTGATCGCCTACGCGAACCGCATGATCCAGCAGTTCTCGGCCGCGCAGTTGACCGACGACTACGCGATGATCGCAAGCTTCACGCATCTGTTCGCGAGCCCCGTGGCGTATGGCGCAGGCTACTACAGCTACAAGTGGGCGGAAGTGCTAGATGCGGATGCGTTCACCCGTTTCCAAAAGGAAGGCGTATTCAGCGAGGCCGTGGGACACGACTATCGTGACAAGATTCTGGCGAAGGGCGACAGTGAAGATCCGGCCGAGCTGTATCGCAGCTTCATGGGCCGCGATCCGGACCCGAATGCGCTGCTGCAGCGCGCCGGGTTAGCGTAGAATCCCGGGGCGAAACTGAGTCCACTATAATTGGAGGTTGCGTCGAACGCACTGGAAGGAAACGGCATGAAACACGAATATTTCCGCGAAAACGAATGGTGGGTGAGCCCCTACAACGTGCTGCCCGAAGTGCTGGGCACGTATCAGTTGCCGGCGAAGGTGCAGATTCATGACGCGACCCTGCGTGATGGCGAACAAACGCCGGGCGTGGTGATGAGCGTCGAAGACAAGATCGAGATCGCGCAGAAGCTTGACGAAATCGGTGTGGACCGCATCGAAGCCGGCATGCCCGCGGTATCCGAACAGGACTTCGAAGCGATCAAGAAGATCTCGAAGCTGGGCTTGAAGTCGAAGATCTACACGTTCGCGCGCGCCATCAACGCCGACATCGATAAAGCGATCGAATGCGGCTGCCACGGTGTGATCGTGGAAGTGCCGATCGGTTACCCGAAGCTGAAGTATCAGTTCAAGTGGACTTGGGAAGACGTGCTGCGCAAGAGCGTGGACGTGATCAACTACGCCAAGAAGCAAGGTCTGCATGTGGTCTACTTCCCGTACGACACCACGCGTGCTCGTGAGGAAGATCTGCGCAACCTGCTGACGCGCATCATGCTAGATGCGCCGCCGGACGCCGTGGGCGTGGTGGATACGATGGGCTGCATCCTGCCGGAAGCCATGAAGTACATGGTTCGCCTGGTGAAGAGCCTGACGAATCTGCCGGTGGAAGCGCACACGCACAATGATTTTGGCTTGGCGGTGGCGACGGAACTGGCTGCGGTCGAGGCCGGTGCGGAAGTGGTGCACAGCTGCTCGAACGGTTTGGGCGAACGTACCGGCAACGCGGCACTCGAAGAACTGATCGTCGCGCTGCATGTGTTGTACGGCTACGAGACGCACTACAAGCTGGACAAGTTGCCGGAACTGGGCGAAGTGGTCAGCCGCATCGCGAAATTCCCGACGGCGGTGAACAAGCCGATCCTGGGCGCGCGCAACTTCACGCGTGAATCGGGCATTGGTGTGGATCTCGTCGTCAAGGAGCCGCTGGCGATGTTCGGCACGCATCCGAAGTTGACGGGTCGCGAAGGCGAAGTGGTGCTCGGTAAGAAGAGCGGCAAGCTGTCAATCAGCTACAACCTGGAGAAGCTCGGGTATCCGGCGGCCAGTGACGAAGCGAACGCCGAAATGCTGAAGAAAGTGAAGGACCTCGGTATCGCCAAGCGTGGCATCCTGACGGATGCTGAGTTCCGTGAAATTGCGGACGCGGTCATGGGCGTGAAGAAGTAGTAGACAGAAGTCTGGAGTCAGAATGGCGCGCTGGGCACTGCTCGGCGCGCCTTCTTCTTTTGGGGCACAGTACACTAGAACTTCATGCGGGAACAAGGCATCGTATCGGCATCGCTAAGTGAGGACGAGCGTCAATTTGAGGCGACGCTGCGCCCCCAGCGGCTCGCGGATTTCGCAGGTCAGTCCAAGGTCAAAGAGAATCTGTCCATCGCTATCGAGGCAGCCAAGCGCCGCGGCGAGGCGATGGATCACGTGCTGCTCTACGGGCCGCCGGGCTTGGGCAAGACGACTCTGGCCTCCATCATCGCGAGTGAGCTCGGCGTGGGAATTCAGCAGACGTCCGGGCCGGTGTTGGCAAAGAAGCTCGATCTGGTGGGACTGCTCAGCAACGTTGAAGAGCGCGAAGTCTTCTTCATCGACGAAATCCATCGGTTGCAGCCGGACGTGGAGGAGATGATCTACTCCGCGCTCGAAGACTTCCGCATGGACATTTTGATCGGCACGGGTCCTGGGGCGCGGACCGTGTCGATGGACATCAAGCGATTCACCGCGATTGGCGCGACAACGCGGCAGGGCTTGATCAGCGCTCCGTTGCGGGGACGCTTCGGTCTGGTGCTGCGACTAAGTCCGTATGACGTGCCGGAGCTTGCAAAGATCGTGGCCCGATCAGCTGCGTTGCTGGACGTGCAGATAGATCGTGAGGGGTCGGAGGAAGTAGCTCGGCGGGCGCGCGGGACACCGCGTATCGCGAACCGCTTGCTGCGACGTGTGCGCGACTATGCCCAGGTCCGGGCGGCGGGTGTCGTGGATGCCGGGGTGGCGCAGAAGGCGCTCAACTTGCTGGAAGTTGATCGGCATGGGTTGGACGAAATCGACCAGAAAATCATGCTCACGGTGCTGCAGAAGTATAGCGGCGGACCGGTGGGACTGAACACCATCGCTGCATCGATTGACGAAGAGCCCGACACGATTGAAGAAGTGTACGAGCCGTACCTGATGCAGCTTGGCTTCATTGACCGCACTCCGCGCGGCCGTGTGGCGACGGATCAGGCTTTTGACTATTTCAAGGTTCCGCGGCGTAGCACTGGATCGACGCCACAGTCGTTCTGACATGAAGACGGCGTATTTGGGACTGGGCACGAACCTCGGAGATCGTGCGGCGAATCTTGCGCAAGCCATTGAGATGCTCGCATCGGAGCGGTTGATCGTGAAGCGCGTTAGCTCTTCGTATGAAACCGCACCGCGTGACTTTCTGGACCAGCCCTTTTTCCTGAATCAAGTCATTGAAGTAACCACAGATTTGTTTCCGCGCCAATTGCTGGATCGCGCTAAGCAGGTCGAGCGCAAGATGGGGCGCGTGAAGGGCGTCGCCAAAGGGCCGCGCGTGATCGATGTCGATGTACTGATGTACGGTCACTC
>CANIIC010000127.1 GCA_947467395.1 Bryobacterales bacterium | reverse complement strand
TTGCTTGGGCCATTGCGATTGTTGGTACGCTGGTGATTCTGAAGATCGTCGATTCGGTCTTTGGCCTCCGCACTACCGACGCTGAAGAGACCGAAGGCCTCGACCTCAGCATGCACGGCGAAGAAGGCTACCACATGGAAGGGTAGTCCTCCACCTCACGAAAGTTTCAAGTCCCCCTTGAATGCAGGCGGGATGGGCCTCAAAGCCTGTCCCGCTCTTTTTAGTTCTCAACTATGACTCTTCTACCAGCGCTTCTCTTTTTTGACGGTTCTCCGGAAGCGCTGAAGGTTCCATTGGCGATGTTGGCCGTCTTCGCGACTGCCAAGTTACTTGCGGAGCTCTGCGAGCGCATCGGTCAGCCCGGTATCGTTGGAGAAATTCTGGCGGGTGTTCTCATTGGTCCCAGCGTTCTGAATTGGGTCCAGCCGACGGAGCTCCTCACCTCTCTCGCCGACATCGGCGTTATGTTCCTGTTGTTCCGCGTTGGGTTGGAGGTGAATCCTCGGGAACTCCTGAAACTGGGCGGAACCGCGACCTTCGTAGCCACATGCGGTGTGATCGTCCCGTTCATCATGGGCTGGGGCATCATGGCTTGGTGGGGCCAACCGAGCATCGAATCCATTTTTGTGGGTGCCGCTATGGTGGCCACTAGTGTCGGCATCACCGCGCAGGTCTTGTCCGCCAAAGGCGTCCTGCAGGAGCGCGCCAGTAAGATCATCCTGGCCGCCGCCGTCATTGACGATGTGCTGGGCCTGCTGGTGCTGGCTTCGGTCAGCAGCATGGCGCGCGGCACAGTCAACATTCTCGAAATCTCACTCACCGTCGGCCTGGCGATCGGATTTGTGCTGTTAATCGCGACCATGGGCAACAAGACCATGGGCAAAGTGGTCCCGAAACTTCAGGAGAGTATGCAGGTCGCCGAGGCGGAATTTGCGCTCGCGATGATTCTCCTGTTCGCGCTGTCGGTTCTGGCCGTTTACGTGGGAGTCGCGGCGATTGTCGGGGCCTTCTTCGCGGGCATGGCACTATCGGGAACCGTCGGGCAGCGGGTTCATGACTTGTCCCACGGAGCCTCCGAACTGTTAGTTCCCTTCTTTCTGGCCGGCATCGGCCTCCACGTGGACCTCAGCGCGTTCAGCAACCCGTCCATGATCGCCTTGGCGGTGATCCTGCTCCTGGCCGCCTGCGTTTCGAAGTTCATCGGCTGCGGTCTAAGTGCCCTGCCCTTGGGAAAAAGCGATGCGATCAAGATCGGCGTGGGCATGATCCCCCGCGGTGAAGTCGGCATGGTGGTGGCGCAGATCGGCCTGACTATGGGCGTTATCTCACAAAGCATCTACGGCGTCGTGGTCTTCATGGCGGTCGCCACTACCATCGTTGCGCCACCCCTTCTGAGCCTGGCTTTCACAAAAACACCAGAAAACGTGGAAGCGTAGAGCCCTGACAGGCTACAATACCTGCTAACTCCCTATGGCCGTTGGCACGAAGCTTGTTCGAAACCCTAAGATTGACGAGCGGTACGCTTCTTACAAGCTGGAGATTCGCCAGTCGAAGATCCACCGCTTCGGTGTCTATGCTCTCGAGAACATTCCGGCGAACCGCAAGGTGATGGAATACACCGGCGAGCGCTGCAACCGCATGGAGACCAAGAAACGCGGAGAAGGCGACTACACGTATCTCTACACGCTGGACAGTTACTGGACTCTGGACGGAGCGGTAGGCGGCAGTGGTGCGGAAATCGTGAACCACAGTTGCGAGCCGAATCTGGTGGGCCGCATTCTGAAGGGTCACATCATTTACATGAGCTTGCGCCCGATCAAGAAGGGCGAAGAGCTGACCATCGACTACAACTTCGACAAAAACACCGGTAGCAACAAGTGCGAATGTGGCACCAAGACCTGCCGCGGCACCTTACAAAAGAAGTAAGCACGGCGCTACCATGAAGGTAGATTTATGCGCCGAGCCATCCCCAGTCTGGTAGCTGCGGCCGCTGTAGCGGTCTTTGGAGCAGTGCTGCTGAACGCCCAGTTCACGCACAAACGGAACAATTTGGTTGAACAACTCGCGGACCGAATGGATCGCGGCGAGGTCAACCTGGAGTACAAAGCGCCGTGGGGCTACCTGCCCAGCCTTCTAAAAGAGCTCGATATCAACATCGACTCGCAGGTGCTGGTTTTCTCGCGAACCAGCCTGCAACAGGACAAGATCGGCCCCAAGACACCGCGCGCTATCTTCTTCAATGACACCGTGCAGGTCGGCTCTGTTCAGAACGGCAAGGTGTTTGAAATCGTCGTCGCCGATGCCGAACAGGGCGCCGTCTTTTACACGCTGGATGTAAACAAGACCGTTCAGCCGAAGCTCGATCGTGACCCGCAACTCTGCCTGGCCTGCCATAGCAACTACAACGTAGCGCATGCGTTTGTGGCGACGGTGTATCCGGGCGTCGACGGCTCGCCCGCGTTCCTCGGCGGCGATCTCTTCAAAGTGACCGACCATCGCACCCCCTTTGAGGAGCGTTGGGGCGGCTGGTACGTGACCGGTACGCACGGCAACATGAAGCACCTCGGCAACGCGGTCGCGCGCAACCCGTATCGTCCCATCGAGCTGGAAACCAAGAACACGCAGAATCTCACCAGTTTGACTAGCAAGTTCGACGTTACGAAGTATCTGACGCCCACCAGTGACCTGATCGCGCTGATGACGCTGGAGCACCAGACCCGCGCAGTTTATTACATGACGGCCCTGAGCGCTCAGTACCGTTCGTCTACAGACATGGAGCTGTCGCCTGGAAAGCGTCCGAATGACGCCAAGCTCGACGCGGCGGTCGAGAATCTGGTCTCCTACCTGACATTCTCTGACGAAGCGAAGCTGACGAGCCCGATCAAAGGCGTCTCCACCTTCACGCAAACCTTCCCGAAGCGTGGGCCGAAGGATTCCAAGGGTCGCAGTCTGCGAGATTTTGATCTGAAGACGCGGATCTTTAAATACCCGTTGTCGTACATGATCTACACCGACATCTTCGACACCATGCATCCCCGGGCGAAGGACCGCGTGCTGCGCCGCTTGTACGAAGTGCTGAGCGGACCCGGTGAAGAAAAACGCGCCGCTCTCGACATCGTGCGCGAAACGAAACCGAACTTGCCGGATTACTGGCGTCAATAAAACTCAATTGAAGGAGAGCCGCATGAAGCGCTTCCTGTTGTTGCTGTGCGTGAGCATGGCTGCCATCGCGCAGCCTGTGACCGATCAGATGTTGGCGAACCCGGATCCTGCCGACTGGCTGATGTGGCGCCGGACGCTGAACAGCTGGGGCTACAGCCCGCTGAATCAGATCACCAAAGACAACGTCAAGAAGCTCAAGATGGTGTGGTCGCGCGGTATGGGCCCGGGCATCCAGGAAGCGACTCCGCTGGTGCACAACGGCGTGATGTATCTGCCGAATCCGAGCGATCTGATTCAGGCGATGGACGCGGCGACCGGCGAGATGAAGTGGGAGTACAAGCGCAGCTGGCCGGATGACTTCAGCAAGTTTATCCCTACGGCGCCGAGCATCAATCGCAACCTGGCGATCTACGGCAACACGATCATCGACACTAGCGCGGATGATTTCGTGTTCGGGCTGGATACTACGACGGGCAAGCTGGCTTGGCAGAACCGCATTGTGGACTATCGTGAGGATCCGGCGCAGGAGACTTCGGGTCCGATCATTGCTGCGGGCAAGATCTTTTCGACTCGCGGTTGTGAGTATAAGTTCACGCCGCAGGCTTGCATCATTACAGCTCACGACGCGGTGACGGGCAAGGAATTGTGGCGCACGCGCACGACCCCCAAGCCGGGCGAGCCGGGCAGCGAGACGTGGGGCGATCTGCCGGATTCGGCGAAGAAGCACGTGGGCGCGTGGATGGTTCCGAGCTTCGATGCGGAGACGAACCTGCTGATCCTCGGCACGTCGGTGACATCGCCCGCGCCGAAGTATCGGCTGGCGGGCAATGACAAGGAGTATCTGTATCACAACTCCACGCTGGCGCTGAACGCGGATACCGGCAAGATCGTTTGGTATTACCAGCACGTCGTCGATCACTGGGATTTGGATCATCCGTTCGAGCGGCTAATTCTGGAGACCGCGATCACTCCCGATGCGAGCCAGGTGGCGTGGATCAATCCGCGTATTCGCCCGGGCGAGCGTCGCAAGGTGATTACGGGTATTCCGGGCAAGACCGGCATCATCTACACGCTGGATCTGAAGACCGGTGAGTTCCTGTGGGCTCGGCCGACGACGTTCCAGAACGTGGTGCAGAAGATCGACGGCGCGACGGGCAAGGTGACGGTGAATCCCGAGGCGATCTTCACGAAGGCGGGCGAGACTCGCTTCATTTGTCCGACGGCGAACGGGGGCAAGGGCTTCCAGGCGGGAGCCTACAGCCCTCGCACGAACATCATGTATTACGGGCTGCAGAATACGTGCAACGATCTGACGTCCGTGGATAATGCGTCAGCCTACGGCGTGAACGGTCGCGCGAGCATTGCTCCAAATGCGAATGACAAGGTTGGCTCGCTGTTCGCGGTTTCGGCGGAGACGGGCAAGACGGTGTGGCGCTACGACCAGCGCGGCGGCATGATGTCGACGGTCGCGACGGGCGGGGGACTGATCTTCACCGGCGATACAGTAGGTCACTTCCGGGCGTTCGATGATCAGACGGGCGCGGTCCTGTGGGACATCAATCTGGGGTCGCCGGTGACCGGGTATCCGATCACGTACTCGGTGCGCGGCAAGCAGTATGTCGCGGTGAGCGTGGGGAATTCGCTCGTGTCGAGCGGACTGAATCGGCTAACGCCGGAGTTGTTGCCGAGCACGTCGAGCACGATCTTTGTGTTTGCGTTGCCGGAGGAGTAGGTTACTTCAGCTCTTTCATTAATCCGTCCAGGCTCGCCTGGACGTGGAAGTCCTGGAAGCCGAACTCGGAGCGGACTACCTTCTCGACTTCGGCTTTCGTGCGCTTCGCTTTCAGCATGTCGTGAACCTTGGTGCTGAGGCGCTGGGTGCTGTCGCGGAACTTGGCTAGCTCGGCTTTGCTCGCCACGGTGCCGTGACCGGGGACGGCTCGGTCGAAATTGAGAGTTAACTCCTTGGTCAACGTCTTCGGCCACTCGATCGCGCTCCCGCCGCCATCGAAATCTACTAACTCCGGTGTGCCGGGATCGTTCGCGTACGTGTCGCCGGTCGCGAGGATGCGCTGTTTCGGGAAGAGCGCCACAATGTCGCCGTTGGTGTGCGCGCGGCCGAAGTAATAAAGATCGACCTGCTCTCCACCTAAGTAGATGTGGCCCTCGCGCTCAATCGTGATGTTCGTGAGTCCAGGTTGCTTGCCCGCGATCATGTTCTTGCGAGCCTGATCCGAACTCACCGCAATCGCCCCCAGCTTCTGCATCGTCGGGTTGCCGCCGCTGTGATCGCCGTGATGATGCGTGTTGATCACGTACTTGATCGGCTGGTTCGTGAGCTTCTTGACCTCCGCCACAATATTGTCGGCGTCGACCGGATACTTGTCGTCGACCATGATCACGCCTTCGTTCGTAATGAGGATCGTGGTGTTCCCCGGCACGAAGTCGTTGTGGATCACATACATGTTGTCCGCAAGTTTGACCGTGCTCAACTTCGCCGGAGCCTGCGTCTGCGTGTACGCCAGCGCGCCGAGGCCGATGGTGGCGGCGATCGCGAGAAGCCGGTTGCGAGTGGTCGAAGTCATACGCGCACTCTATCAAACGGTCGCGGGAACGAGCAAGCTTAGGTCAGATTAATCGGGGTTCGAAACGGCAAAACGTGGCGGGTGACGTGCACCATTCTCACCCACAATGGCAGCGCCGTCCCAAATCGGTCCGATCAGTCCAGCCGGTATCGGTACGGCGTCTCCTCTCTCTACTCCTGCAATAGCGGCCGGGAAACCGGCCGCTCGAAAGCCCGGATCCAGCACCACTCTGGTTTCCGCTCTGGGAAATCTGAGCGAACTGGCGGTCCCGCTGACAGTTCTGGGAATCGTGCTCGCCATGATTATGCCGATGCCGAGCTTCCTGCTCGACGTCCTGATCAGCGCGAACATTACGATCTCAGTCATTGTTTTGTTGGTCTCGATGTACATCACGCGGCCCGTGGAGTTCAGCATCTTCCCCACAGCGCTTCTGCTTCTGACACTTTTTCGTCTCGCGCTGAACATTTCTTCGTCACGCCTCATCCTGATCCAGGGCAACAGCGGCACGCAGGCTGCCGGTGAGGTGATCGAGGCCTTCGGGAACTTCGTCGTCGGGGGGAACTACATCATCGGTGTGGTGATCTTCCTCGTACTGATCTCGATTCAGTACGTGGTCATCAACCACGGTGCTGTTCGCATCTCGGAAGTTACCGCACGTTTCACTTTGGACGCACTGCCTGGCAAACAGATGTCGATCGATTCCGATTTGAACTCGGGGCTGATCGATGAAGCTGAGGCGCGCGACCGGCGCAAGAAGCTTGCCGCCGAAGCCGAGTTCTACGGGGCGATGGACGGCGCGAGTCGCTTCACGCAGAGAGACGCCGTCGCCAGCATCCTGATCACGACCATCAACATCGTGGCGGGTTTCCTGATCGGCGTGTTGCAGAACGGGATGGAGTGGTCCCGCGCGCTTTCGACATACACCGTACTCACGATCGGCGATGGTTTGGTCACGGTGATCCCGGCATTGATGGTATCGGTATCTGGCGGCTTGATCGTGACGCGCGCCAGTTCGGACCAAAAGCTGGGATCGGATGTGCAGACGCAGTTGCTCAGCAACCCTCAGCCGCTCCTGCTCTCGGGCGGCGTGCTGATGACGATGTCGATCCTGCCTGGCCTACCCACGCTGCCGTTCTTGAGCATGGGTGCTGGTGTTGCCTACGCCGGTTGGAGGTTGCGGCAAAAAATGGACGACGCCGAAGCGGCTGCTCCTGCCCCGAAAGCCGCAGGTGCTCAGTCTCAGGCTAAGGACAGCCTCGATGCGTTACTCAAAGTCGAACCCCTGTCTGTGGAAGTGGGTTTGGGCTTGGTCAAGCTGGTTGAGGGCGGTCAGAATTCCCCACTGCTGCGCCGGATCGCAGGTATCCGCCGGCAGATGGCCTCTGACCTTGGATACATGTTGCCCCCAGTGCGGGTTACCGACAATCTTCAACTCAAAGTCGGTGAGTACGTCGTGCTGTTGAAGGGAGCGGAGATCGCCCGCTTCGAGATGTTGCCGAATCGCGAGCTTGCGATCCATCCCGGCGGTGGTGCGGGGGGCGCAGCAGCAGCGCTCGAAGGACTGCCTGGGAAAGATCCAGCCTTTGGGATTCCCGCGCTCTGGGTGGCCCCAGAGAAAGCGGAAGAAGCGCGATCGCTGGGATACACGGTTGTCGACGCGGCGGGTGTGCTTGGCACTCATTTGGCAGAGCTGATCCGTCGCCATGCGCACGAACTGCTCTCGCGTCAGGACACTAAGACAATTCTGGATCGGGTTGCAGAAGAAAATGCCCGCCTGATCGAGGACGTGGTGCCCAAGTTGCTGCCTATGTCCACCGTGCAGAAGGTCTTCCAAAACTTACTCCGCGAGCGCGTTTCGATTCGAGACGTTGTGACCATTCTGGAATCGCTCGGGGAGGCTGCGGCGATGACGAAGAACCCCGTCTTGCTCACGGAGTACGTACGTCAGGCGCTGCGTCGCATGCTCGTGAAGCCGTACTTGAATGCATCTGGCGAATTGCCTGCGTTTTTCCTCGATCCCCAGATCGAGCACGCGATTGAAACCTCGGTCGAGTACAACGAGCATTCGAGCCATGTGAATCTTCCGCCGCAAAAGGTGCGCGAAATCATGGAGCGCGTCGCGCGCGCCGTGGGTAGTGCAGATACGCCCGTGGCAGCAGTAACCAGTTCGACGGCGCGGTATTACCTGCGCCAGTTGCTCGAAGGAACGACGCCGAATCTCTCGGTTCTCTCACACAACGAGATTCCTGCGGGTGTACGAGTTGTGTCCTTGGGAGTGATTTCGTAAATGCGCAACGAGAGTGAAGCGAACGTAATGAAGCTAAAGAGTTATTTTTCTGCGACAGTCGAGGCGGCGATGGACTTGGCCCGGAAGGAACTAGGCGACGAGGCCCTCCTGATCAACGCTCGCCCCACCGAGCCTGCCACTCGTTATCTCGGGGCCTATGAAGTGGTCTTCGGCGTCGCTCCTGTCACGGAGCCTGCTCCCTTCGCTCAGCTTCCATCTTCCGATCCTCATCTGCGCGAAGACTTGGCCGATATGCGCCGCCAAATCGAGAGATTAATGCTCTCGTTCCCGTCCACACCGGAACCGCGCTTGCCGCCCTCGACCCCGGCTGGTTCCGTGGTGTCCACCGTGGCGGAGGCCGCCCTGCTTGCGGAAGAAGTCACGCCGGAACTTGCCTCCGCTGTTTGTGCAGGACGCAGCCTGGCCCAGTTGTTCACAACCGATCCAACACTGAGCCCGACCGTAGCGCTCGTTGGCCCTCCTGGAGCTGGCAAGACCGCGACACTTGTGAAACTTGCCGTGAGCTATGGCCTTGCGGTTCGTCGGCCAGTCCGGATCCTGTCGACCGATGTATTTCGGATTGCGGCTATCGATCAACTGAGGGCGCTCGCCGCGATTCTGGGAATTCCTTGTGATGTTGCCGACACTCCGCTGGCGTTGTCTCAGTTCCTCGACGCCACGCAACCCTTAAAGGGACTGATGCTCATCGATACTCCTGGTTTCGCGTTTCGAGAGATGGACGAGGCTGCGGAACTGGCGCAGGTGCTCGCCTCCAGCCGAGACGTGGATACGCACTTGGTATTGCCCGCGTCGATGAAGTTCGCGGACCTGTCTCGTGCGTGTACTGCCTATAGACCCTTCCGGCCAAGAAAGCTCCTCTTCACGCGTATGGATGAAACTTCGCACTACGGAGCGCTCGTCAACCTGTCTGCGGAGACGAACCTGCCGGTCTCGTTCCTATGCTCCGGACAACAGATCCCAGATGATCTCGAAGAGGCGACGAGCCGTCGTATTGAAGAACTGATCCTAGGCGATCACGCGCTAGTCGCTAACGCCGTACGCCGCATGGGGGCTGCCGCATGAAGTCCGCGACTCGCCAAGCCACGCCCGATACTGCAGCAACACGCGCTTACGGAAGCTATCAGGAACAGTCCCCGGGCCTCACGGCGGAGGACCGCGAGCGCCTGATCCTTGAGCACTTGCCCCAGGTGAAGTTGATCGCCCGGCGAATTCATGACCGCCTTCCGGAGAGCGTGAGCCTCGATGATCTCATCTCGACCGGCATCGTTGGACTCATCGGTGCGATCGATCGATTCGATGCCTCCCACAACGTCAAACTGAAGACCTACGCTGAGTACAAGATTCGGGGGGCGATTCTGGACAGCCTCCGCGGCCTCGACTGGGCCCCCAGGCAGCAGCGCAAGCGAGCCAAGATGATTGAAGCAGCGATCTCTTCGGCCGAACAACGTTTGCACCGCTCTCCTACTGAAGAAGAAATCGCCCGGGAACTGGGCCTCTCCGTAGCCGAGTATCACGAGTGGCTTGTCGAAATTCGCGGACTCAATGTCGGCAGTCTGGAGAGTGCTCCGCCGGATGAAGACAACAGCCGCGATTTGCTGCGGTTTGTGTCAGGAGATGAAGAAGAGTGGCCCTCGCGCCAGCTCGAACGAAGCGAACTGACACGCTTGCTCGCGGACTCTATTGCACGCATGCCGGACATCGAGAAAACGGTCCTGAGTCTGTACTACTACGAGGAGATGACGCTGCGGGAAATCGCCAGGATCGTTCGCCTTCACGAATCGCGCATCTCTCAGCTGAAGTCGCAGGCGATTCTGCGGTTGCGGGCCTCTATGGAGAAACAGTGGCCCTCTCATCGGGGAATTTAGCGCATGGCTGAAACGGCTCTCACCAGCACGATGCAGTGGGTTCTTCAAGAGTTCGCCGATGGTCTCGTGGCGGCCTTCGAAGGAATGACCGGATCCCGACCGGAGATTTCGTTCGAAGTGCTTCCAGCTCTGCCGACGACTGAGACCTATGAGTTTCGCTGGCAGCAATCGTTCAACTCGCTTTCCGCTCCGGCCTACATCGCCATCAAGCGTGAGGATGTTCTCGCCGCCGGCCAACAAGTCATGTCGGCCGCAGGGGTCGACGATTGTTCGCCGGAAGATCTAAAGTCGACCTTTATCGAAACCCTCGGCCAGGCCTTTTCCATGCTTGCCCGGAGCTTCACGGCTCGCTTACAGCGAGAGATCACCCCGTCCGCTGGACGCGAGCACTCCGAACTGTCGACAGAAGCTCAATGGGGTTCTGTTCGGGTTTCTTTCAGCAATACCCAGATCGCGCTTGCTGCGGGATTCCCGGCGGCGCTCTTGGAGGCGTTCGCTCCAATCCAGAAGGCCCAGGCCGCATGCGCCGGCGCAGACGCCGGTTCGTCTGTCGCTCTACCAACGCCAGCGAGTCGAGGTCCGGTTGACGAGTCACAGACGTTCGATCTGCTGCTCGATGTCGAACTTCCCGTGAGCGTCTCTTTCGGCCACGCGTATGTTCCGCTCAAGGATGTGCTGAAGCTGACGACCGGATCGATCGTGGAACTGAGCCGTGCCATCGTCGAGCCCGTGGATATCGTCGTAAACAACTGTGTGATCGCCAAGGGAGAAGTTGTCGTTGTCGAAGGCAACTTCGGGGTGCGCATACAGCATGTGGTGAGTCGTACAGAACGTCTGAGGACACTTCAATGAACGCTAATCTGATTCCGCTACTTGCCCTTGCCCCATACGCCGCTGTCGCCTTGGGGTTGGTGGTTACCCTCACGCTCTTTCTGAGCCTCAAGGCAGAAATGCACAGGACCGCTCGCCGGGAGCGGCGGCATCTCGATGAGACACTTGCCCGATTGGAAGAAGCGGAGGGCCGTAGAGCCGAGCCTATTTTTGTTCCGGTGAGTGGTCCCGCAGGAATCAACGTGAGTCGCCGGGTACATGCGATGCGGCTGCTGCGAAGGGGAGAAGACGTCTCGCACGTCGCTGCTGCCTTGGGTGTCCCGCGAAGGGAAGTCGAGCTTCTGGTCCGAGTCCAGAACTTTGTCTCAGGAAGTCAGGTGAAGGCTGCCGCAGGTGCCGAGTGACGCTATTCCACCGCAACCGTCAAGGTCATCTCGCGGTGCTCGCGAATTACGGCGACTTTCACGGAGGGGGTCGTGATCGATCGCAATTGAGCCGTGATCTCTGCGGGCGTCGTGACCGGACGTTTCTCGATACGGATGATCACATCTCCAGCTTTCACTCCAGCTCGTTCAGCCGGGGATCCGGAGATCACCGAGCGCACCAGCACACCTTCGCTGACCCCAAAGTAGCTCGCCAGCTGGCCAAACAGCGGCTCCGCGTCAACCCCAAGCATGGGGCTGCGCCACGTCATCAGGCTGCGCGGGACATCCAGACGGTCCGTCTGCGGAAAATTCTCGGGTCGCGGGCCCAGGAGGGCTCCCGGACGATCGGTCGCGGAGATGGCGGCGATCTTGGCCGTGAGCAACTGTGAGGCACCGTTGCGGATGATCCGGAGTTTTACTGGCCGTCCCGACGGGGTGTCACGCACCAGCTGCGAGAACTGCTCGATCCCTTCAACCTTCTGACCGTTGTACTCCGCCACAACATCGCCGGGTTTCACACCAGCGATCTCCGCTGGGCTACCGGGTCGGACCAGCGTCACTTCGACGCCGGCCACCTCGGGTAACTTCAATTCCTTGGCGCGTGCCGCATCAATCTGCCAGATCCAGAC
>CANIIC010000126.1 GCA_947467395.1 Bryobacterales bacterium | reverse complement strand
CGGGGCCGCTCACTTCAATGTTCAACTCAGGCGCTCGTCTTGCCATTACTTTGTCCTCCGCTTTTGCAGGGCTTCGACTACTTCCGATAGGGTGAATCCGGCGGCTCCCGCGCGCGCAGTGACGTCGCCCACGAACTGCTCCAATTTTCGGGCCCGCTCGGGTTCGTCTTCTGCCACAGGGCGATCCGAAACAAAGGTGCCGGTACCTTGCTGCGTATCGAGCACGCCGCGGATTTCCAGCTCCCGGTACGCGCGCAACACGGTATTGGGGTTGATCTCCAGATCCACGGCCACTTGGCGCACGGTGGGTAACTGATCGCCGCGTGCGAGCGTGCCGGAGGCTAGGCCGGCTTGCACCTGATCGATGATCTGGCGATAGACGGGGACGCCGCTATGCGGGTCCAGGGTGAAGCCGAAGGCGTCCGTCTTGGTCATCTCGATGTCTAGTGTATGAGTACACTAGTACACTGTCAAGGGGAATCTTCGAGCCTCTGATAAACTGGAATTTCTCAATATGCCGCAGATTACGTCGACTCAACTTCGCCCAGGCATGGTGGTGCTGTTCAACAAGGAGCTGCACACGGTGTTCAAGATGGAACACCGCACCCCGGGCAACCTGCGCGGCTTCGTGCAAGCGAAGATGCGCAACTTCCGCAACGGCTCCATGATCGAACATCGCTTCTCGTCGGAAGACAAGATCGAGAAGGCCTCGTTGGATGAACAGCAGATGGAGTATCTGTACGACGACGGTGAATCGTACTACTTCATGAACATCGCCACCTACGAGCAGATGCACCTGACCAAAGAACTGCTGGGCGATGCGACGCATTTCCTGATCCCCAATCTGAAGGTCAGTGTCCTGTTTTATGACGACAAACCGATCAGCGTCGACCTGCCGCCGGCTGTTGAGTTGACCGTGCTCGAAACCGAACCCGGCATCAAGGGCGCTACCGTTTCCAACGTCACCAAGCCCGCCAAGACGGATACCGGTCTGGTGGTGCAGGTGCCCCCGTTCATCGTCGAAGGCGAGAGGATCCGCGTTTCGACGGCCGACGGCGCCTACCTGGAACGCGCGTAAGCTTCCCGAATGAGGTCCATCCACATCGCCTGTATTTCACTCGACAAGTACTCCTTGCGAGTGGTCACGGAGAATGGGGATGGACCGGTTTCGGAGAAATCGCGAACCAACCTGCCTGCGGCACTAGAGGCCCTGGGCGCTAGCTCCAGTCAGATTTTCACGGCTCGGGTAACGATGCGGACGACAGGGTCGGCCGTGATCGAACTAGGGAAGTAAAGTTAAGAAGTTCTGAAATAAAACGAACTGCGCGTGCTGCGCGCACGCAGTGAGTGGTCACAAGCGGACCACGCAGAACAGCTCGTAGTGTTACGTCAAACAATCAACGCGCTCGAGACAGAGGGTTACGATCCCAGTCTCGAGCTCGCGTTCAAAATCGCAGAACTGTTCGCGCAACCCATCGAGCGGATCTTCTCCCCGAACGGGCGCGACGAAGAATAACTAGAGCGCGGATTCGCCGCGATCGTCGTTGCGGATGCGGATCGCGTCGACAACGTTGGTCAAGAAGATCTTGCCATCGCCCACCTTGCCGCTTCGTGCAGCAGTGGCCAGAACATTCGCAACTTCCACGGCGCGACTCTCGGCCACCACCATCTCAATCTTCACCTTCGGAAGCAGATCGACCTTGTACTCCTGCCCACGATACGTTTCGGTGTGCCCCTTCTGCCGGCCGTGGCCGCGCACTTCGGAAACCGTCATTCCGTCCACGCCCGCTTTAATGAGCGCGTCCTTGACCTCGTCCAGTTTGTGCGGCTGAATAATCGCTTCAATTTTTTTCATGGGGTCCCTTCCTTTCGGGGTTTTGGGCACCGCGGCAGCAGGGGCGCGGAAGCGAAACGCGGATCAAACCCACGAACGCGGGTGATTCACGCGACAACTTATCATGCACTGTCCAGGGCTCCGCGACAAACGAAACGTTTGGATTCACCGGATAAAAATAATCGATTGGACGCGGCACCGGGTCCCCCCGTACGCTTGAGGCCTAGAGCAACTGCGCCGCTGCCAAGGCGCAATCTTTCCTGAGGAGGAATACTTTGAGTTTTCGCTCTGCATGTCTCTCTGTCGCGCTATTTTCTAGCCTCGCGCTCCCCGTCTTTGCGCAGGATGCACCCGCAACTACCGACGCACCGGCCGCACCGGCCTGGTCCATTGGAAACGGCAACATCAAGATGAGTGGCTTAGTCGATAGTTACTACAGCTACAACTTCAACAACCCCGCCAGCGGCTACAACACGCTGCGCAACTTTGAATCGAAAGCGAAACAGTTCTCGCTGAATATGGCGGAGTTTTCGCTGTATCAGGACGCGGCGCCGATCGGCTTCCGCGTGGACTTGGGCTTCGGCCGCGCGTGGGATATTTTCCATGCCACCGACCCGGGGGGACGCGACATTCAGCGCTTCATCCCGCAGGCCTACATCTCGGCCAAGAAGGGTTCCTTCCAGTTCGACTTCGGTAAGTTCTATACGTCTGTGGGCGCGGAACTCACCGAAAACAACTACACGTGGCACTACGGCCGCGGCTACCTGTACACCAACGGGCCCTACTATCACATGGGCATGCGCATGACGAAGACGCTGAATGATCAGTGGACCGTCGGCTTCCAGTTGGTGAACGGCTGGAACAATGTGGAAGACAACAATACGGGCAAGACGATGGGTTACACCACCGCCTACACCGCGAAGAACAAGAAGTGGTCGTGGTTGACGAACACCTACGTTGGTCCGGAAAAGACTGGCACCAACAAGGGGTGGAAGAACATCTACGACACCGTGCTGAATTTCTCGCCGACCAGCAAGTGGACCGGTTACTTCGACTACTACCACGGCTGGGAAAATCTCTCGATCGCTGACGCCAAGGGTGTCCTGCACGCAGCGAACTGGGATGCCTTCGGTGTTTCGAACAACTTCAGCATGAATGACCACAACGCCCTGGCCTTCCGCTACGAGTATTATGGCGATCATGACGGCTGGGCCACCGGTTACGGCTCGCAGATCAACCTGCAGGAAGTAACGGCTACGTACACCTACAAGTGGACGCAGGGCCTGAAAATGCTGTGGGAATGGCGTCATGACTGGTCCGATCACGGCTTCTTCGAAAAGGGCCGCCTGGGCCAGCCGCTGAACCCCGGCATCGGAACGTTTACCCCGGGTCCCGCGAAGCATCAGGACACGATCACGGTCGGCTTCGTCGCCTTCTTCGGCGGCAAGTAAACCTCAACACCAAGGGGGATTTTCCCCTTTTCACCGCCCCCGGACGGCAGCTGCCTTCCGGGGGTTTTTCTTGGCCCCGGCTATGGCTCCGATAAAGACTTTCTATCGGTTTTGGCGTTGCCAAACGGCCCCCCATCATCGACAATCAGAATTAGTCGAAACACGACAAAAGTTCCCAAGTCCCACTGATTTACAGCCAAGGAGAAGCATGAGCAACCCTCTGCACAACTTTTTGTCCCTTCCGTACGCGGAACTGGAAGAAAGAAACCTGAAGATCAAGGAACAGCGCACCAAGCGCGTTTCCCCGGATAAGATCCGTGAAGATCGCCTGAAGGCGCTGACCGACGAAAAGGGCATCAAGGCCGTAACGCTGATGTTCAGCGATCTCGAAGGCCGTCTGCACATGCTGGATTACGACAAGAAGTTCCTGCTGAAGAGCTGGGACAACTTGACGTTCGACGGCTCGTCGATCCGCGGCTTTACGGCGCAGCGTGAGAGCGATCTCCGCCTGGGCGTCGATTGGGGCGCTTTCTACTACGCGCCGGCCGACTATTTCGGTTCGGGCAAAGCGCTGGTGTTCGGCGAAGTCATCGACAAAGACGGCTCCCCGTACATGGGCGACATGCGTGCCGTGTTGAAGCAGTTCTCCGGCGAACAGAACAAGAAGCACGGCCTGACGCTGAACGCGGCCAACGAAATCGAAGGCTTCCTGTTCCAGGGCGCCGATGCGGAACGTAACTACTCGACCACGGGCAAGTTCGAATACGTGAACACCGGTGGTTACTACCACTGCCTGCCGGGCGATCCGCTGCGCACCTTCATCGATCGCGTGGCCGAAGTGCAGCGCGCCATGGGCTTCCAGAACGAAAAGGATCACCCGGAAGTGGCGCCGTCGCAGTTCGAAATCAATTATGGCTACGGCGAAGTGGTTTCCGCGGCTGACCAGATCCAGCTGTACAAGCTGATCTGCCGCCAGGTAGCCAACAGCATGGGCCTGACTGCCAGCTTCCTTCCGAAGCCGGTTGTCGGCGTCAATGGCAGCGGCATGCACACCAACGTCAGCGTCATGAAGAATGGCAAGAACATCTTCTGGGATCCGAAGGGTGAAGAGAAGATCAGCAAGTACGCCTGGGAATTCGTCGACCGCATTCTTTCGAGCGGCAACGATCTCTGCGTCATGCTGAACGCCAGCGTGAACGCGTACCGCCGCTTGGATCCGCACTTCGAAGCTCCGAACCAGATCATCGCGTCGGCTGTTGACCGTGGTTCCATGGTCCGCATCCCGATCGGTAACGAGAAGAGCTCGCGCGTCGAAGTCCGCTCGGTCGGTCCGGACGCGAACCCGTACATGGTCCTCTACTCGGTCTTCAAGACCGGCCTGGAAGGCCCGACGGCGAAGGTCGCGAACCTGCGCACCGCGAAGCGTTACCTGCCGGACAACATCTACGACGCTCTGGAAAACTTCGACAAGTCCGACTGGACCACCACCATGTTGGGCAAGGACGTGAAGGGCCGCTACAGCGACCTGAAGCGCGCCTCCGCCGACCGTTGCGCGCGTGCCCTGGGCACGATCGTGAAGCCGGCCGAAGTTCAGTTCCACCACGAAGTCTACAACCAGTTCCTCTGGAACCAGTTCTAGAACAGAAGACAGGACTCAGACGTCAGGAGTCAGAATGGGCGGGAGAGGGCAACCTCTCCCGCTTTTTCTTTGTCCGTACACTAGAGAAGTGACCCCGTCCGTACTTCACATCCACGTCTCCAACGGCGGCGTTCCCAAGCGCCCGGTCCTCTTCGGTGAGGTGACTCCCGTGGGACTGGTTGGCGATCATCACAACCATCCACAAATTCACGGCGGGCCGCAGAAGGCCCTGCTGATCATCACCAGTGAAGGCCTCGACGAACTGAAGCAAGCCGGTTTCCCTGTTTACCCTGGCGCGATGGGTGAGAACATCACCAGCGTCGGCCTGGATCGTCGCATGATGCGTCTGGGGCAGCGTTATCGCATCGGCGAAGTCATTGTCGAGCTCTCTAAGATGCGCCAGCCTTGCGACGCGTTAACGCCCTACGGAGTCGGCATCGGGAAGGCGGTGTTCGACGCCCACGTGAAGGCCGGCGATCCCACGTCGCCGGTGTGGGGACTCGCAGGCTTCTACACGTCCGTCGTTCAAACCGGCACGATCCGCCCAGGCGACAGCATCATACTGCTGGAGGAGTCTGTCTGAGCAGCCTCGGTTCAGGACCGCGCGATCCACAAGTCGCGCACTTTCTGTCCCTGCTGGGTGAACGCCACCGCGGAACATACGAACGGCTCACTGCGGCGCCGACGGGTTCACGGTATCTCACCGCAGTGTTTCGCCACAGCCGCTTTCTATCGGAGGCGATTCTGGCGCATCCGGACTGGGCAGAGGAACTGCTGCGCCCCGGCTACCTGGAATCCCCGGTTTCCGCAGATCAGTTGCGCGCACGGCTGGCGACATCGTTATCCCACGGCGTGCCTCCGCCAGTCGAGCTTGCACGTTTCCGCCGCCGTCAGATCCTACGGATCATGCTCCGAGATGTGCTGGGTCTCGCCACGCTGCCGGAAGTCACCGGCGAGCTGTCGACGCTGGCCGACGTGATGCTGGACGTCGCCTATGAGCGCATCCATGACGACCTCGCGGAGCGTTATGGAGAGCCTCTGGATGAGCGGGGCAAGCCGGCTCACTTTACCGTCATCGCGTTGGGCAAGATGGGGGCTGAAGAGTTGAATTACAGCTCCGACATCGATCTGATGTTCCTGTATTCGGCCAATGGCGAGACTGCGGGTCCAAACCGCGTCACGAATCGCGAATTCTTCAAACGCGCGGCGAATCAGCTCACCGGTTTGCTGTCGGCGTACACACCTGAGGGCATGTGTTATCGGGTCGACTTACGGCTGCGTCCCGACGGAAGCCTCGGCGAAGTTTGCATTTCGCTGGAGGGCGCTCGGCACTACTACAGCGAGCGCGCTCGCGACTGGGAACTGCAGATGCTGATCAAGGCTCGAGTAGCAGCGGGCCATGGTCCTACGGGGCGCGCGTTGTTGGAGTTCGTCGAGCCACGTATTTATGCGACATCGATCGACTTCAGCACCATCGAGCATCTGTCGGCAACACGCGAGCGACTGACAGAGAAGCTGAACTCGCGACACGCCACCAAGCGAAAGCCCGGTGGAATCGATGTAAAACTGGAACGCGGCGGCATCCGCGACATCGAGTTCCTCGCGCAGTGTCTACAGCGCCTGCACGGCGGCACGGAGCCGTGGGTTCAACATCGCGCCACTTTGCTCGCTCTGGCGCGACTGCATGACAAGGGCGTCCTCAAAGAGGCCGACTACGGCAAGCTTGCCGGGGCCTATCAGTTCCTACGTCACCTGGAGCATCGCTTACAACTCGACGAGGATCGCCAGACCCACTCGCTGCCGTCTTCTCCGGAGGCGCTGGAGCAGATCGCCCGACGAATGCCGGGCGGCGGCACTGCGCAATCGCTCTTAAAGGAACTGCACACGCACTTCGACAATGTGAGCGGTCTTTATGATCGCGTGGTGCACACGCCCGCACAGGAGCCTACGCCGACGTCGGGCTCGATTCCAGTGAAGGCCGTCCCCATCGTGGATCAGCGCGCCCCGAACATCGCAGGAGCCTACTCGAACGCTCACATGGAGCGCGGCGCGAACGCGTTTGAGCATTTCCTCAGCAGACTCTCCACGGATCCATCCACACTGGCGAAGCTCGACGCGGATTCGGCTTTGCTGCAAGCCACAATCGATCTATTTGAGCACAGCCCATTCTTCGGCGAGGAGTTGATCCGCCGACCTGAGGCCGCGTTAGAGTTGAACAGTTCACCAGAAGCCTTGATCCACGGGGAGCCCCCGCCCCCCGTTCCCGCGGAGCTTCGACGCTGGTATCGGCGCGGCATCCTGCGGATCGAAGCCGCCAGCGTGTGTCACTCGCAGCCTGTGTTCGATACGCTGGCCGTCACTTCGGAACTGGTCGATGCCGTAATCGCGCGCGCGTATCAGATTGCGGTGGAAGAAGTGCGTTCGACGCAACCACCAGAGACACCAAACTACAGCCCGGTGGATCAGATGTTCGTCATCGCTCTGGGACGCCTAGGCATGCGCGAATTCGATCTCGCCTCGGACGCAGACTTGACCTTCGTACTGGCTGATTCAGATGCACACGAACTCCTCTTCTGGACGCGAGTCGCCGAACGCATCGTGCAACTGATCGGCTCCTACACGGGCGAAGGTATCCTCTTCACTGTCGATACGCGACTTCGCCCGAATGGGTCCGCTGGACTGTTGGTGCAGCCGGAAGGCACGGTGCTCGACTATTTCATCCACAATGCCGAAGCCTGGGAAAGCATCACGTACCTCAAGGCTCGCACGGTGGCGGGGAACACGAAACGAGCCGAAGCGTTTTTGCACGATCTGCAACAGGCCTACGGTCAACGCTATGGACAAAGCGGCAACTCCCGGCTGGATCTGCGAGAGATGCGCTCGCGGCTGGAGCGTGAACAAGGGACGCAAAAACCGCTAAAGGCAGGCCGCGGCGGCTACTATGACATCGACTTCCTGCTCTTGTACCTGCGTCTCAAGAACGCGGGCATCTACTATTCGTACTTGAATACGCCGGCTCGCATCGAAGTACTCGAGACCAGCGACAAATTGAGCCACTCGGAGGCTGGGTTGCTGCGCGAAGCAGCCACCTTCTACCGGGCACTGGATCACGCCATGCGGATTCTCACTGGCCACGCGGAAGCACGCTTGCCGCGCGCCGGAACGCAGCTCGACTACCTGAACGCGCTCCTTCCACGCTGGACGTCGATTCCGTTAACCGACCTGGATCGGATTCGCGAAGAAACGCGCGCGCTATTCGACCGTTTCTTTTACTGATCCCCTCCCGCTACAATGCGGCGATGCCCACTGCACTGGTTACTGGAGCAAGCCGCGGAGTTGGTCGCGGAATCGCCATCGCGCTCGCCGACGCCGGCTACGACGTCTTCGCCACCGGTCGCTCTGTGGCCATGGCCGATCTCCCACCTGCGGTGCATCGCGTCGTCTGCGATCACGCCGACGATGCGCAAGTCGCCGCAGCGTTTGCACAAGTGCCGGTGCTCGATGTCCTCGTGAACTCTTCGTGGGGCGGCTACGAACGCATGATCGAGGATGGCAAGTTCACGTGGAGCCTGCCGTTCTGGGAGCAGCCTGAGCATCGCTGGGGATCCATGATGGATGCAGGTGTGCGAGCGGCGTTCGTTGCGTCGCAACACGCGGCACGCAAGATGGTGCCTGCTAAAGAAGGCCTCATCGTGAACATCAGTTTCTGGCCTGCACAGAAGTACGTGGGCAACACGATCTACGGGATCGCAAAGGCAGCCACGGACAAATTGACTGCGGACACCGCTCACGAGCTTCGCCCGCATGATGTAGCGGCCGTATCGCTCTATCCAGGTTTGGTGCGAACGGAAGCCGTCATGGCCGCTGCACAGTGGCTGGATCTATCAAACAGCGAAAGCCCGGAGTTTATCGGTCGCGTCATTGCCGCGCTGACCGCAGACCCAAAACGAATGGAACGAAGCGGTCAAGCACTCATCGCAGCAGCACTCGCCATCGAATATGGGGTGCAGGACCTCGACGGAAAGCAGCCGAGGCCCCTTACACTGGCAGACGTTTAGAGCACCGACCGGATCCAATCTTCATAGAGTTTCTTTGACGCAAGCGTCTCGTGCGTGCCCGCAATCCGGCCCTTGCGGTCAATTAGGAAGGTAGTCGGTAGTTGCTTCACCTGGTACAGATCCGGCATCTCCGGAGCCGCCAGCATCACCGGGTAGTTCACCTGACGCGCATCCAGGAACGGGCGCACAGAACGCCAACCGTCTTCATCGAACGAGACTCCCAGGACCACAAGATCACCCGCGTAGTACTCCTGCAGATCCACAAACCAGGGCACTTCCGCTTTGCACGGAGCGCACCACGTCGCCCAGGTGTTTAGCAGCACCACCTTCCCGCGATAGTCGGTCAGGCGGACAACTTTGCCGGTGGAGTCCGTCAACACCAACTCCGGAGCCTCTTGCCGCAATGGAGGCTGGCCCGTCAATAATCGAAACTCGGCGTAGATGTAGTTATGAAACTCCAGCAGCGCCTCATGCACGGAGGTCAGGCTCCGACCGCCCTCCAAGGCCACCGCGCGCGCCGAAGGCAACGCAAGTAGCATGATGGCCACCACTGCCGCAGTCGCCGCGACACTCAAAACCCATCGCTTCGGTTGACGAGCCTCGCGCGTGCGCATCCTCACCCGCGCGTGCGAGGCGTTCGGTTGAAAACGCTAGTCGTCCAGGGTGTCCAACCGGTCTTTCAAGAAATCGTTATCGTTCGCCATAACGTTTGAGGTACTCTTTCCGGAACGCTTGTTGTGCTCGGCTGAGGAGAGTGCCGACGGAGGCTGGGTTCAGTTCCAATGTACTCGCGAGTTCTTCATAGCTAGCGCCGTCGTGGCGCAACAGGAGCAGCTCGGTCTGGCGCATCGGCATGGCCGCGAGGATCGAGGGTACCCGGCCTTGCTCTTGGGAGGCGGAGAACAATTCATCCGGCCCGCACGAGCTTCGGCCCCACGGCAGCAGCGCTTCGTAGCGTGCTCGACGGGATCGGCGGCGTAACTCGTCCAATGCGAGCCGGACCGCGGTTCGATGCAACCAGGCACGCACCCGTTCGCCTTGCGCATGGGGATGCCGGCGGAGCTTCAGGAAGGTTTCGACAGCGAGTTCCTCCGCGCGGCCGTGGTCACGAATGACGCGGGCAATGGCGCGGGCGACAGGCCCGTAGTGGGCCTCAAATATGGTCTCGAAGTCGGAGGTGGCGAGCTCCACGCCCGCCGCCCCCACAGTGTCGCTTGCGTTCACAATCTATATACGCCGGTGGCCTTAAGATTGTGACACTCGTTTGCGGAATTAGTGGCGATCGTCCCAATCGCGACCGTGACCACGGCCTCCGCGATAACGCTGGCCGCCCCGGTTCCCGTAGCCATACGCGGGCTGGTTCCAGTAGCCGTTATGCCACACGTAACGATTGCCCACGTAGCCCCAGTAACCCTGCACCCACACATAGCCCGGGCCAGGAGCGACCGGCACGTACGCAACCGGCGGAGGAGGTGGGGGAGGAGCAGAGTAGTAACCACCCACCGGGTAGGCCGGTCCCACATTCACTCCGATGCCGATATTGATGTGCGTACGCGCGAACGCCGCGCTCGCCGCCAACAGCATCATCGCCAGGATTTTCGTTTTCATCTCACAACCTCCGCCACGTATAGATGCACGTAGCGTGCCAGATGGAAACGATTGATTCTGCTTGATTGGCGTGCCCCGGACGTGGCTGAGAACCACCAGTCCGCACGCCATCAGCCACCGCTATTCTTTGGTCGCGAGCCCTAAGGCCTTCATCTTGCGATACAAGTGGCTGCGCTCCAGGCCCAGTGCCTCTGCCGCGCGCGTGACGTTGCCTTTCGTTTCGTCCAGCTTGCGAGCGATGTAGTCGCGCTCCGCAGCTTCCCGAACATCTTGCAGGCTGCCAAATTTTTCCGACGGCTTGTAAAATACGGCCCGGCGGGAGCGATCGAGCGGGATGTGCCTGGCATCGATGCGCGTCTGCGGGTTCATGATCACGATGCGCTCCATCAGATTGCGGAGCTCTCGCACGTTGCCCGGCCACGGATAGTCCGCAAGCACGCGCAGCGCGTCTTCGGTCAACTCCTTCGGCTTGCGGCCGTAGGCAGTGGTGAACTCCCGCAAGAAATAGTCGGCCAGCAAGGGCACATCTTCCATGCGCTCCCGCAACGGCGGCACATGGAACGGAACTACATTCAGTCGATAGAACAAATCCTCGCGAAAGTTGCCACGTTCGATCTCTTCTTCCAAATTCTTGTTAGTCGACGCCACCACACGAACGTCCACCTGCACGGATTCGGCCGCGCCAACCGGCTCCAGCCGCTGCTCTTCGAGCGCACGAAGCACCTTGGCCTGCGTCTTGAGCGACATGTCGCCCACTTCATCCAGGAATAGTGTCCCGCCATCGGCCTTTTGTAGCTTGCCGATCTTGTCTTCCACCGCACCTGGAAAACTTCCGCGGCGATGGCCGAACAATTCGCTTTCGATCATCTCTTCCGGAATGGCGGCGCAGTTCACTTCGACGAACGCTTCCGACGCGCGAGCACTGGCCGCATGAATCGCATGCGCGATCAGTTCCTTGCCCGTGCCACTCTCTCCGAAAATAAGCACGCGCCCGTTGGTCGCCGCCATCAGAGCCAACTGCTGACGGAGGGCTTTCATCGGCACGCTTTCGCCGATGATTTTGTTCTTCGCGGAGCCTGATTCTTTCAGTCGATTGAGCTCACGCTCCAAGCGCCGCTGTTCGACGGCGTTCTGCACAACAACGGTGACTTTCTCAATCGTCAGCGGCTTTTCCAGGAAATCGAACGCGCCCAGCTTCGTTGCCCGCACTGCAGTTTCGATCGTGCCATGGCCGGAAATCACCACCACTTCCGGGCGTTCTTCTGCGTGGATCTCCTGAATGCGGCT
>CANIIC010000125.1 GCA_947467395.1 Bryobacterales bacterium | reverse complement strand
TTGCCGGGGAACTGGTAGATCGGCTTCGCGTCCAGATACTCGAATACTTTGTAGTAATTGTCGTTCGCACCCACCATGCGGAAACTAGGGCTCTCGAACATACCCGTGTACTTCGAGCCCTGCTCGCCAGTGATCACGTAGCGAATCCCGAAAATGCGCATCACATCGGGATTCAGCGGATCCAGCGACAACGCGCGGTCGTCATCCCACTTGCCGTATTTCGCGCCTAGCTCACGGTATTGCGAGCTCAGGAACGGATCGAAGCCCTGCGGCGAGATCCAGCCTTGATGGCGCACGACATTCGGTAACGGCGCGAGTTCCTGTAACAGCACGCGAAAATCGGACGGCGGTTGCAGGGCCTTTACCGCCTCTTTGTTCATCGCTCCCAATTCGGTCGCGGAGAAACGCGGACCATCTCCCGCCGACGCATTAAAGCGTTTGCTGGTGCCGAACACCTTGTAGTCAACGCCGACGCTCACCAGCAGCGCGACCAGCATCCACATGCGCGCCTTTCCATCCAGCCCACGCAACACGAACAGCCCGAAGCTGAACACGCCCAGCGACACGGTCATATCGATCAAAGACGCGCCACCAGCCAGGAGACCGCCGGTCTTCCAACGCACGATCTCGAGCACAGCCCAGGCGCCCAGGATCGACAAAGCGAGGCTCTTCATCGAACTAGTCGACGGCTTCGCCGGCTGCTCCAGGAACCAGTCGAGCCCGTGCGCCGCCAGTTCTGCGAAGGCGATCGCCGCGCCCGCCAGGAAGTAGTACGAACGCAGAATGTCCATGAGCAGCGGCTGATGCTCGATCGCGTTCCACACCACATTGAACGGGTTGATCGCGAACAGCAGCGATACCAACAGCACGGCGAGCGCAGGCAGCACAGCAACTCCGCGACGCCATGCGAGCGCCAGCCCAACGATGCCGGGAGCGCCTAAATACAGGTAATCCTTGCCCAAGTTGGTGAGTACGGGGACGTTTAACCCGAAATCCCAGTAATTCGGGATCAGGTACGACAAATAGAACCCAATGTCCTTAATCCCGAGGCCGTAACGCGGCTCCGGCTCGCGGAAATGGGTGGCGTCCCAGGTCGGCAGCACCTGCACGCCGCACACACAGAGGGCAAAGACGAAGGCGAGCACCGTCGCCGGCACCGTGCGCAAGCGGCCCGGACTGACCCAGGCGTAGGTTCCCGCGACCATTGCGAATACGACCCAGGTCGGTGGATACCCGCCGAGAAACGCCAGTGACGCCGCCACGACGACCTTCCACATGGGCTTGACGGATTCACGCTCCGCCGATTGATCGATGCCGAGCAGCGCCAGGGGCATCCAGGCGTACGTCACCACCAGTCCGAAGTGCTGCAACTGGGTGCAGAGGTAGCCGCTAAAGGCGTAGACCGCCGCTCCGAGCAGCGCCGCCGGGTCCGACAACTTCTTGTTCCGTAGCCAGACGACACACAGTGTGAACGCAAGGGCCACATGCGCGAGATCCAGATCGACCAGCGCCTGGTAGGAGAGCCGCTCGCGGCCCCACGTCGCTAAGTACATCAGCCAGGTCCCCGGGTAGAAGAAAGCCGACTGGACGTTGGCGATAAAGCTCATGCCGCCATAGATGGAGGGATCCCACTGCGGCAGGCGGCCTTGGTGCAAGGCCTGGAAGCCATAGGCCGCCAAGGAGAAATGGTAGCCATCGAGATCGTAAGGGATGTGAACGCTACGGACCGGCGGCAGGTATTCGTAGAAAAACACGAAGGAGCACAGGAGGGCGGCGAGGAAGATTTTGACGGATGAACGGGTCAAGACCCCATGCTACCCTAAGAGATGGACCGTTGCGTGCAGCGGGCATAGGGTCTTCTCTAAACAAACATGCGTCTTTTTGTCGGCTTTGTTCTTATGGCGTTGAGCGCCTTCGGTGCTACCGATGCCGCTACGCAGAGTGTTCTCAACCGGATGCCGTTGCGCTTTGAGGCCAGCTCGAAGCAGGCTTGGACGGCGCGGAGCCTAGGCTTCGGCGTGGGCGTGAATCGCAATGGCGCGGTGTTCGGCCTGGGTCAGGAGCTGCTTGAACTCCAGTTCGTGGGCGCGAACGTCAATGCGGCCTTTGCGGGCGAGCAGAAGTCGAAGACCCCGAACCTGTATTTCGGCCGCGACGCTCATTCGAACGACACCTTTCTGCGCCTGCGCCGCAACAACATTTACGCTGGCATCGACGTGGTTTATTACGGCGAAGGCCAGAGCTTGGAATACGACTTCGATCTGGCGCCGGGCGCCGATCCGTCGCAAATCCGCATGCGCTTTTCAGGCGCGAGCAACGTCAGCCTGAACCAGGACGGTTCGCTGGTGCTTCGCATGAAGAGCGGCGATGTGGTCCAGAAAGCTCCGGTCACCTACCAGCGCAAGGCCTCGGGCGAAGTGGTGACGATCGCGTCGCGTTATTTCCCGGAAAACGATGGCAGCTACTCTCTACAACTGGGTTCCTATGATTCCAGCCGACCATTGACCGTTGACCCGCAGTTGCTGTTCACCGCGTATCTGGCCGGCACGGGTGCCGAAGGCCCTGTGAGCATGACCAAAGACAAGAACGGCACGATCTACCTGGTGGGCTACACGGCGTCGCGCGACTTTCCGTTGGTGGGGACGGCGTACACGGGGTTCCTCGAAACTCCGAATCCGCATATTTTCACGACTAAGCTGAATCCGCTGGCGACCAACCAGGACGACGTGATCCCGTATTCCGGCTTCTTCGGCGGTCAGTTCGGCGATACGGTGCGGGCTGCGGTGGTGGATGCCGAAGGCGTGCTCTATATGACCGGGATCACGGATGACTTCTTCTTCCCGACTACGACGAACGCGTTCAAGACCACCAACGACGAAACGCGAAAAATGTTCCTGTCGCGGCTGGACACCAAGATTCCGTACAAGGACAGCCTGACGTATTCCACCTTCTTCGGCGGCAAGGGCACGGAAGAGCCCACGGCCATCGCGCTAGGGCCCAACGCAGGGCAGGTGTTCATCACTGGCTTTACCAGCGGCGACGACTATCCGACCAAGAACCCGATACAGACCAACCGCGCGGCCAGCATCGACGGGTTCCTCGCCCAATTCGATCTGACCAAGACTGGCGCCGATTCGCTGGTGGCCAGCACGTACCTGGGCGCGTCGTTCAACGACATTCCGAACTCGATCGCCGTGGACGCGGCCGGCAAGACGTACATCACTGGCTACACTTTCTCCTACGATTACCCGACCACGGCAAACGCCTATCAGAAGATCTACGGCGGCGGCAGCGACGCGTTTCTCACCAAGCTGGATCTGGCGAACAAAGTCATCGAATACAGCACCTTCCTGGGCGGCTCGACGATTGATCGCGCCTACAAACTGGTGCTGGATGCGCAGGGTCGCGTGGGCATCGCGGGCTTCTCGCTTTCGAACGACTATCCGGTTACCGTCGGAGCTCTACAGCCGGTGAATCAAGGTGAGGGAGACGGCTTCTTCACGCTGCTGGACCTGAATGCGTCCAAGCCTCTTGTGTATTCAACGTTTTACGGCGGCAGCGACGGCGATGTGTTCTACGACATGCGCGTGGGGCCGTCGGGCTTCTTCTACCTGGGCGGCTACACGCTGTCGCGCGACCTGAAGACGGTGGATGCGCTGCGTCCGGCTTCGGCCTTGGGCAGCACGGACGGTCTGGTCGTGATCATCGATCCGACGGAAGTGGCCTCGCGTGCGCTGGTGTATGCCAGCTACGTGACCGGACCGGGGTTCCAGGTGGTGCAGCAATTGGAAGTAGACAAGGCGGGCAACGTCTATGTTACGGGACAGACACTGGGCAACATTTTCGATCCAGGTCAGGCGGCACCGCCGACCAGTAGCAGCACGAATGTGTACCTGTTCGTATTCAAACCGTCGGTTCCGGCAGTTGTTCGTCAGGACAACACGGGAACGGCGCGGGAATCCCGTATTCGCCGGTAAGCGGCGTCTCTAACTCTTCAACTTAAAGAAAAAAGGCCGCGCTGTTAAGCGGCGGCCGATTCTTTGGGCTTATTCTTGCTGCCGGGCGGGCGGCCACGGCGCTTCAATTCCGACATCCACGCTGGAGGACGACCACGACGACGGCCACGTCCGTTCGCCAAGCGTTCCAGCGTCAGGATTGCTTCTTCGATCTGCTCCCGCTCGCGCCGTAAATCCGCGAGCATTTTTAGAACGTCCATTTTATGCCTCCCGGTTCCCTGTTCTAGAATGCGAACAGAATCGCAATCTGATTCAAACTTTGACTTTTCGAGTTTACACGCCTTCTTTGGCTTTTTCAATATTCCTGTTCCGAAAACGGAACAAGACGAGTCTTTACAAGCGCATCCATCCCGCTCCGCCTGAGGCTTGACGGTTAATCATCTGTATTTCCCGAGTAACTTATCGCTTTTCCGGCAAACTGTGGTCACGCCGGGAGGATACCCAGCCAACCAGGAACGTTACGGCAGTTCCGAGCAACAAGTACCAAGTCCAGGCAATATGAGTGAAAAAGCGGACGTAAAGTGTAACGGCCAAGCCGGCGCTCATGCCGATCATGGCACCGGTTTCGTTGGCGCGCCGGGTGAGCAGTCCCAACAGGAAGACGCCCAGCAGCGATCCGTAAATAATGGACGCAATGCCGAGGCCAGCCTCCAGAACTCCACCCCAATTCCGCGCTAATAGGGCCACGCCGAGCAGGATTACCCCCCAGGCGATGGTGGCCGCGCGCGCGCGAACGAGCCAAGTGTCCTCGGAAACGGGCGCTTTGCCCCCCAGGAAGGGACGCCAGATGTCCATAACCGTGGTGGATGCCAATGAATTAAGGGCCGCGCTGAGGTTCGACATTGCCGCCGCCAGGATCGCGGCGGTTACCAAGCCTGCGACGCCAACCGGGAGTTGCTCCCAGATGAAGCGGGGGTAGATGCTGTCGGTGACTGAGGGGCGCTGCCAGCCGTGGTCCTGATAAAGCGTGAACAGGCAGACCCCGACAATCAGAAAAAGCGTGAATTGGACGCAGATGACGCCCCAGCTGGCGAACAGCGCGGCGCGGCTCTGGCGTTCGGTGGGCGCAGCCAACAGGCGCTGGACGATCAGCTGCTCGGTGCCGTGGCTGGCGGTGGTCAGGAAAGTGCCGCCGATGACACCGCCCCAGAAGCTGTATGTTCGGGAGAAGAATTCCGCTGGCGGGCCGAGACGGAAATCGAAGATCTGGAACTTATTCAGCGGGCCTGCGGTGGCGACGACATGCTCCCAACCGCCGGGGATCAGTTGCAGTAGAGCGTAGAGGCTGGCCCCGGCGCCCAACACATAGAGAATCATCTGCACCACATCCGTCCAAATGACCGCGGTCATGCCGCCCTCATAGGTGTAGATCAAGGTGAGAATCATGATCACCACGATGGAGGTCATCTCCCCGGTGCCCAGAACAATGGAGATCACGATGGAGATGGCGAAAACCCGGACGCCTTCCGCCAGAGCTCGCAGGATCAAGAAGGTACCGGCTGTGAGTTTTCGGATGCGGGGACCGAAACGGACGCTCATCAGCTCATAGGCCGTGTACATCTCGCCACGGAAATACGCCGGCAGGAAGATGGTGGAAATGACGATACGGGCCAACAAATATCCGAAGACCACCTGGAGAAATCCGAAGTTTCCTGTGAAGGATAACGCCGGAGTTCCGATGACGGTGAGCGTGCTGGTTTCGGCCGACACAATGGAAAGCGCGATCGCCCACCAAGGCGCTTGCTTGCCGCCGAGAAAATAATCCTTTAAGGATTTTTGGCTGGAGCGGAAGCGAGCGCCAAACCAGGTGATCCCTAACAAGTAGAGAGCGATGACTGCTAAATCAAGCCAGCGCGTGGGCATACGTAACAGGATACGATATGGAACAAGCGATGGAACCCAGCCGGTCAAAAGGGCGTCAAAGAGCCTAGAGAATGGATCTCCCATCGGGGATATAGCGGGTCCTTGCCACCGTGACTTATGTTCCGCTATACTCCCGAGAGTGTCTCTGCCGGACACCGACCCGGTGGTGTAGACCGTAGTGACGGGGAACACTGTGGTTTTGTAAGCTTTGTTTAGAGCGACTTAGCTGGAGGTTGTGGTGCAACTTAACAAACGAATTCTGATGATGGTCAGCGCCGTGGCGATTGGCCTAAGCATGGGGTGGCTGCTGCCGGCCTACCAAGCGCCCGCGAAGAACTGGAAAGATCGCGCAGAATACGATCTTTACGACGCCTTCACCAAGGGCAAGGACGGCAAAGCGAAGCTCGAAGCTTTGGATAAATGGAAGACCGCGTATCCGGATAGCGAATTCAAGAGCGATCGCGAAGAAGCCATCTTGGGCGTCTACCAGGCGGACCTCAAGGACAACCGCCGCACCTTCGATCAAGCGAAGGCGATGCGCGCCACCAATCCGAATAATTTCTACGCGATCAGCGCTATCCTGACGGGCATCTATCAGTTCACTCCGCTGCCTCCCGCCTCGGGCGACATGGCAACGGCGGAAGAAACGTCGAAGTATGTGATCGACAACGCGGACAAGATTTTTGCCGCCGCCAACAAGCCGGCCAACTTGACCGACGCACAGTGGACCCAAGTCCAGCCGGGCGTGAAGTCGCTGGCGCAGCGCACGTACGCGTGGCTGTTCGTCCAGCGTAAGGATGATGCCCGGGCCGAGCAAGAATTGACCAAGGTGGTTTCCGCCGATCCGGCGCAGCCCTCATTCTCCTACATGTTGGGTCAGGCGAAGTTCAGCCAGTATCAGAAGTCGAAGGACCTCACCAAGCTGCCGGGCGCAATCTTCCACATTGCTCGCGCGGCGTCCTACGACGGCACGGGCGCGCTGGCCCAGGCAAGCCGCACCGCGTACTTGAAGTCGGCTGAAACGATCTACAAGCAGTATCACGGCAGCGACGAAGGCTGGCAGGGTGTGATCGCTCTGGCGAAGGCCAACGCGATGCCGCCGGCCGATTTCAAGATCCGCTCCATCACCGAGATCGAACAGGAAAAGTTCGCCAACCAGGAAGAATGGGACAAGGCGCACCCGATGGAATCGTTCTGGCGTGACACGGTGAAGACGCCGCTGACGGGTGCCGATGCCGACAACGCGTTTGCCAACAACTATAAGGGCGCGGGTCTGCCTCCGGCTGGCCAAGCGTTCCAGATGTTCAAGGCGAAGATCATCTCCATGACGCCCGAAACCAACCCCAAGGAACTGACGGTCGCCGTGTTCGATCCGAACGTGGCCGACGCCAAGCTGACCTTCGATCCTGCTCTGCCGGGCATGATGCCGGTGGGCGAGACGATCGAGTTCAAGGGCGAAGTGACCGCGTTCCAGAAGGAACCGTTCATGGTGACCTTCAAGGTCGACATGGAAGAGAAGGAACTGGTCGGCTGGACGGGCGTTGCCGCGAAGGGCGCCGCCAAGGGCAAGGCTGCCACGAAGGGTGCCGCAAAGGGCGCCGCCAAGGGCAAGGCCAAGTAAGTACCGCCCGATTTGGAACAAGCAAGGGGATGCCTTCGGGCGTCCCCTTTTTTATTTGGTGCGGACATGAAAAAAGGGACACCTTGCGGTGTCCCGATGTCTTGCTGCAAGTGAGAGGGAGCTACATCTTGTAGTGGCCGAGGTCGTCGTCCTTGAGACCTTCCAGCCACCGGCGCAATTCTTCATTGCTGCCAGGTTCACTCATCGACGCAGCCTTGGAAGTCTTGAGCACGGAATCTTCGACGTAAATGGGGCAATCGAGGCGTAGGGCGATGGCCAGAGCGTCACTGGGCCGCGCATCGACAGCAATCAGCTTGCCGGCCTTTTCCACCCAGATCGTCGCGTAGTAGGTTTCTTCGCGCAGATCACAGACCACTACCTTCTTCACGCCCGCATCCAGTCCGAACAGCAGGTTGCGGATCAGGTCATGCGTCATGGGGCGCGCGGTGGATTCCTTGGCGATCTCCAGCGCGATGGCGTTAGCCTCCGGCATGCCGACCCAGATCGGCAGCACGGCATTGCCCTCGACGTCCTTCAGGACCACGATCGGGATGTTGTTGGTGGGGTCGATCATCAAACCCCGGATCTTCATTTCGACTTCCATACGATTCCCTCTTGTACTGCTACTGAACGGCCTCGCCGACCAATGAATTCGGACCGGAACGAGTGACGCGCACTTCCAGGTACTGACCGGTGATATCCGCATCCGAGGCAGGTCGGAGGAAGTTCACCATTTTGTGTTGCGAGGTCCGGCCCATCCATTGACCGGTGGCTTTGTTGAAGCCTTCGACCATGCATTCTTCGACACGGCCGACATAGGCGACGTTATTGCGGATCTGGATGTTGCGCTGGAATTCCTGAAGAACGGCGAGTCGGCGCGACTTTTCTTCTTCGGTGATCTGGTCATCCAGGGCCAACGCCGGCGTGTTCGGGCGGCGCGAGTACTTGAAGCTGAACATGTTGTCGTACTGCACTTCCTCGAGCAACGCGAGCGTTTGTTCGAAGTCGGCCTCAGTTTCGCCCGGGAAGCCCACGATGATGTCGGTGGTGATGGCGATGGGACGCGCGCAATCCTTCATCCACTGGATGCGCTGGCGGTATTCGTCGATCGAATACGAACGCTGCATCGCACGCAGAACGTCGCTGGAGCCGGACTGCACGGGCAAGTGGACGTGATTGCAGAGATGCGGATTGGAGCCGATGGCGTCCATGATGCTCTTCGTGAAATCCCGCGGGTGCGAGGTGGTGAAACGCACGCGGCGGATGCCAGGAACCTTGCCGACGGCGTCGAGCAACTGCGCGAAGTCCCAGCCGGTGGGCGAGGGATCGCGGTAGCTGTTGACGTTTTGGCCCAGCAACTGGATTTCGCTATAGCCGTCCTTGGCTAACTGCGCCGCTTCCGCCAGAATCGAAGCGCTGGTACTGCTGCGTTCGGGACCACGCGTGAAAGGAACCACGCAATACGCACACTTCTTATCACAGCCTTCGATGATCGTGATGTAGGCGCGGTGCGGATTGTCGCGGCGCGTGTACGGCGTTTCGAAAGTATCTTCCGTATCGAGGCTCAGTCCGGTGACGCGCTTATTGCCGGTTTCGAGCTGCACCAGAAGATTCGGCAGCTGGTTGTAGCTGGCCGAACCACATACCAAGCTGACGTGCGGAGCCTTCTCGAAGATCTTCTCGCCTTCCTGCTGGGCAACGCAGCCCAGGACGGCAAACGTCTTGCCCTGCTGTTCGCGCTTGAATCGATCCAGGCGATTGAACACTTTTTGTTCGGCCTTGTCGCGAATGCTACAGGTGTTGTAGAAAACGAGCTCCGCGTCATCCGGAGTTTCGACCTGTTGGTAACCTTGGCCGATGAGTGTGCCGACGACTTTTTCGGAGTCGTGCGCGTTCATCTGGCAACCGAAGGTTTCGATGTAGAACGTCTTCACTTCCTCTATTGTAGGGGACGGTGACTAAGGGTTTCGCCGGATTGCCGGAGGGTGGTGTTCCGCTTAGAGTTGAGATGATGCGAGTACTCTTTGCACTGATGACCCCTGCGCTGCTGCTGGCGCAATCGGCAACGACGCACTACCGTGTGGACAACATCAACGGGCGGACGGTGGCGATCGGGTCCCAGGGAAAAGGCGCGGGCGATACGACGGAACGGCGAAAGTCCGTGAACGGCCGTCTGGTGCCAAGCGAGCAAACCACCGAGAAGGTGATCCGAGAGGACGCCAACGGCAAAGTCGTGGAACGCACCACGAAACGCTACGACGATGGCGGTCGCTTGGTGCAGACCGAACGCGTGATCGCCGAAGAGAGTCCGGTGCGGGCCGGCGCGAAGACGGTGCGCGAAAGTGTTTCGGTGAGCGACGTGAGCGGCCGGTTCGTGGAGACGGAACGTCGCACGACGGAGATCAAGACCTCAGGTACGACGACGACGGTCGATTTGAGCGTAGATCGTACGAACCCGAATGGGAAATTCCTGCCGGCGGAGCGCCGCTCGACGGTGACCAGCGGTGCCCAACAGTCGCAGCAGATTCACGAGACGCTGCAATTGCCTGACCTGAACGGCCGCTTCCGCGAAGCCGCACGCACCGATGCGACGGTACAGGTGACCGGCGATAAAACGGTCTCCAATGCATCGACCTATGAACCGGATGCGATGGGTCGCATGGCCTTGAAGCAGCAGAAGGTGGAGACGACGACCAAGCGCGCGGGTGGCGAAGTGGTCGAGACGAACATCTACTCCAATCAAGTGGCGGCGCAGATTCGGAGCGGCGCGAGCGGCGGGCCAAGGATCGTGGAGCGGCAGGTATTGGAGAGGAAGCTCGGCGCAGACGGCAGCGTCAGTGAATCGCTGAGCGTGCGGCGTGTGGGCTCGGATCCGGACCGGTTGGGAGACGCGCGGAAGATTTCGGAGACGGTGTGTACCGGCAAGTGCTTGCCGGATGTCCCGAAGGCGGCAGAACCGGCCAAACCCGCAGCGGCTCCCGCGAAGGCGGCCACGCCGACCACTACGGCTGCAGCTGCGAAAGGAAAGTAGTTCCCTGCCCGATGCGCGTGCCGAAATTTTCGGCCACTGTTTGACCGATATCGGAGAGCGTCGCGCGCGTACCCAGACTCACCCCGCCCTTGGCTGACTTGCCGTAGACCAATAGCGGCACGTACTCACGGCTGTGGTCGGTCGAAGGCGTCGTAGGGTCGCAGCCGTGATCGGCGGTGAGGATGGCGAGATCATCAGGTCCCAAGGCAGCTTCCAGCTGTGGCAGCCACGCATCGGCTTCTTCCAGAGCGCGGGCGTAACCCTCCACGTCGTTGCGATGGCCGAAGTTCTGATCGAAATCCACCAAGTTGGTCCACAGCAGGCCGCGATCCATGCCGGCCAGCAGCTCTAGCGTCTTGGCCATGCCGTCGACGTTGGACTTGGTCTTCACGTGGTCGCCGATGCCGCGTCCCAGGAAGACATCGAAAATCTTGCCGACGCTCGAGACCGGGACCTTGGCCGCCGCCAACTGATCCAGCAGCATGCCCTTAGGAGGCGGCGTGGCGTAGTCGCGGCGGTTGGGCGTGCGGGTGAAGCTGCCGGGCTCGCCCACAAACGGCCGGGCGATGACGCGGCCCACGGCGTAGGGGCCGGTGAGCATGGCTCGGGCCTGTTCGCAGATCTTGTAGAGCTCAAACAACGGGATCACGTCTTCGTGGGCGGCGATTTGGAAGACGCTGTCGGCGGACGTGTAGATGATCGGCGAACCGGTCTCCATGTGTTGCTCGCCGAGCTCGTCGATGATTTCGGTGCCGGACGCCGGCTTGTTGCCCAGGGTGCTGCGGGCGATTTCGTCCTCGAAGCGATCCATCAGTTCGCGCGGAAAGCCGTTCGGGAAGATGGGGAGGGGTTTATCGAAGTGGATCCCGGCCATTTCCCAGTGCCCGGTGGTGGTGTCCTTGCCCGGCGAGGCGAGGGCACAGCGTCCATAGGCCGCCAGAGGCGATTCGGCGGGCTGTAAGCCGTCGAAAGGGCGGATGTTCGCAACTCCCCACCGGCACAGGTTCGGAAGCACCAGAGCGCGCTGGCGGGCGATATTGCCCAGAGTGTCACTGCCCGCGTCCCCGTATGCGGCGGCATCCGGCATTTCGCCGATACCGACACTGTCGAGAACGATCCAGATGATTCGACGGAAGCTCATTACTTGGCGGCCAGCAGGGCCTGAATGCGGGCAGTCATCGAGTCGAGAAAACCCTCCGGATTGAAGCCGTCCATGCGGCTGGCGAGTTGTCCGGACTTGTCGAACAGGATCGTCGCCGGGATGTTCTGGACGTTCAGCATGCGCGCGAGGCCATCTTCGAAGTAGACCTCTTTATCCCACTTCTGTTCGTCGAGAAAAGGCTCGACCACGCCACGCTCTTCGTCAGCGTTGATTTCCAGGAACACTACGCCGGAGGTCTTCGGGAAACGCTCCTTCAGCGTCTGATAGAGCGGGTGCTGCACGCGGCACGGGACACACCAGGTGGCCCAGAAATCCATGACGACCACCTTACCCTTGAGCGAATCGAGGCGGAAGCGC
>CANIIC010000124.1 GCA_947467395.1 Bryobacterales bacterium | reverse complement strand
TTCACGACAAACACGTCCGAGTCGCCGCGAGGTCCGAAGGTCTGGGTGGCACCCGGGAACCCCGCGCTGCTGGTTCCTGCCAGGTAAACGTTGCCGGTCGAGTCTACCGCAATCGACTGAACGGTCATCCCGGTGGTCAGTGCGGTGATCGACTTCGAAACGTCAGTAGTGGGTGGAACTACTTGAGAAAGAAGCGTGAGCGGCAGGAGGAGTGCTGGTACAAGAAACGCGGATAGACGCATGCTTGGTCCATTCTTGCACGTCGAGTGCCATTGCCTGATGCTTCGAAATGAATCGTGATGGCGAGGCTTGGCGGGTCGCGATGCCGCAGTCTGCGGGTCTTGTGGACTCACTGCGCCGGGCTGTATCCTGGACCCCATGCGAACCTCCACCTGGAAATTGCTGGCGCTGACGACAATTGCGTGGATCGTGCCGGCGATGGCGCAGGGGCCCAAGCTCTACATCATGGATTGCGGCACCATCGGCGAGATGGACATGAAGCTCTACAACCTGACCAAGGAAGAGGTCAAAGGTCCGCTGGAGCTGGTGAATGTCTGCTATTTGATCGTGCATGCGCGCGGGACGCTGCTGTGGGATGCGGGTTACATCCCGGATTCGGCGTTTCCGGCCGATGGCAGCCCGGCGAAGAACGGCGTGTTCGGGGCGACGAAGAAGCTGACGACCCAGTTGGCGGAGATCGGATACAAGCCGGAGCAGATCACATACCTCGGCTTGTCGCACTATCATTCGGATCACACGGGGAATGCGAACTTGTTCGCGGGCTCGATGTGGATCGTGCAGGAATCGGAATATGCGGCGATGTTTGGCGGGGAGCAGCGCGGAATTCAGACGCGCTCGTCGTATGAGAAGCTCAAGGACGCCAAACGGATCACGCTGAAGAACGAAGACAAGGATGTATTCGGCGACGGGACGGTGGTGATCAAGACAGCTCCGGGGCATACGCCGGGGCATCAGATGCTGTTCCTGAAGCTGGCGAAATTTGGACCAGTATTGTTAGCAGGCGACTTGTATCACTACCCGGAAGAACGCACTCTCGATCGCGTGCCGACCTTCGACGGCGATGCCGCGATGACGCGCGTGACACGCAAGAAGGTCGACGAGTTCGTGAAGCAAACCGGCGCGCAGATGTGGATCGAGCACGACAAGACGACCCACGACAAGCTGAACAAATCGCCGAAGTTTTACGAGTAGCGCTTACTTCGCCTTACCCTTCGGCGCGGCCTTGCCTTGGCCGGGTGCGGGGGCATTGCCCGGGACGACGCCGTTCAGTCGCGCGTAGACGACCATCTGGCCGTAGTGATCGTAGCTGTGGAGACCGATGAAGGCTGCGGTGCCGGCCTTCGTTGCTGCGTTCTGCGGCGTGACGCTCTGGGCGGCTTTATGCGAGTAGGCGATGGCGTCCTTGAAGTAGGCGATGATCTGGTCCTTGGTCTGGAGCTTGTCGGAGCCATTCTCGTTCTGACCCATGTCGATGGGGTTCTTCTCGCCCAGAATTTGCGAAGAGAAGTCATACATCACGCTCGCGATGTGGCGGACCTGGAGGGCGAAGGTACGGACGCCGTCGAACGTTCCTGCGGGGGGCGTGCCAGTCGCGGGCGCGAAGTTGTATTTTTCGGCGGGCATCTTCTGCGCGAGGCCGAGCACTTCACGTTCGATCATGCTGATCTGACCGTCGAAGACCTGGGCGAGGGTTTGCTCGCGGGCGGGGCCTTGGGCGAAGAGGGTCGAGGAAGCGAGAAGAGCGAGGATGAGTGCGGTGCGCATACTCCGCACATTGTATCGCGAGGCGCCCAGGAGATCCGGGCGCCTCACGACGGAGGGAACTACTCCGGCAGTGCGAACACGTACACCGCGTGGCCTTGCTGGCCGGGTTCCACTTCCGGGGAAACCCAGCTGGGGACCTGACGCGGGCTGCCGCCGCCTTGGCCGGTGGTCACGGCGATGTACTGTCTGCCGTTGACGCTGAAGCTCAAGGGGAAGCCCTGGACGGAGGCGATGAGGCGCGTCTTCCAGAGGATGTTGCCGTTGCGGACGTCGATCGCTTTGAATTCGCGGCCGAGGTCGCCGATGAAGATCAGGTTGCCTTGCGTGGTCAGCGCGCTGGTCATGAACGTGGCGCGCTGTTCGATCTTCCATTTTTCGGTGAGCGTGCGGACGTCATAGGCGGCGAGCTTGCCGAGTTTGCCGTCGGAACCGGGCATCTCCATGAACTTGCGGAGCGCGCCGCCGCCGTTGCCGCCACCCGCCACCTTCGCGACTTCCTGGATCTGCCATTCCTGGCAGGCCTGGGTGAGCGGAGCGATGATCGAGTTGGTGCCGCGGTGGTAGGACATGGCCTGCCAGTTGTGGCCGCCGTCGCTCGAGGGGCACGCGGGAACCCATTGGCCCACCTGCTGCTCGACGATGTCATTGCGATAGTGCGGTTCGCCGGTGTTGGGGTCGTAGGAATCGTAGACGTTCTGGAACACCATTTCCTTGTGGGCCACGTGCTTGCCCGTGGTGCGGTCGAGCTTCCACAAGACACCGACCTTGCCGGCGCTAAAGACGTACTTCTGGCCGAGGTCGTCGACGAGGATGCGTTCGAAGACTTCGTCGAAGTCGAGAGATTCGCCGGGGGCGTGAGAGTAGAACCACTTCAACTTGCCTGTATCGAGGTCGAGGGCGACGGTGGAGTTGGCGTAGAGTGTGGCTCCGTTGCCGGAACCGCGGCTGACGCGGAACCACGGCTTGGCCTGTGCCACACCCCAGATGGTGGTGTTGGCCTCGGCGTCGATGCTGCCGGTGATCCAGGTTTCGCCGCCGGCGCGGAAGATGGTGGGCAGTCCGCCCCAGGTGTCGCCGTTGGGCTGGCCTTCGCGAGCAATGGTTTCGAACTTCCAGATCAGCTTCCCGTTGTTCGCGTCATAGGCGCCGATGTGGCACTTTTCGTCTTCGCGATAGGCCTGGCAGCCGGCGAGTCCAGTGATGACCTTGCCGTTGTAAACGATGGGTCCGCTGGAGGCGCTGTAGTTGCCCTGTGAGCGATCACCCATGGTGACTTCCCAGAGCTGCTTGCCGTTGCGGGCATCGAAGGCAAAGAGGTGCGCGTCGGAGGACGCGACGATGATCTTGTCCTGGTAAATAGAGATGCCGCGCATCGACGCAGCGTTGGCGTTGGCGCCGTAGTTGTTTTCCCAGATCAGGTCACCGGTGCGGGCATCGAGGGCCTGCAGCACGTTGCCTGTGTTGTTCAGGTACATCACGCCGTTGTGCACGATGGGCGCTGGTTGGTTGGTGCCGGTGTTGACCATCGACGAGCTCCAGACGAGCTGGAGGCCTTTGACGTTGCCGGTATTGATCTGATCGAGGGCGCTGTAGTTGTGTGCCTGCTGGTTGCCGCGAATCATCAGCCAGTCGCTGGCGGGCGGGTTTTTCAGCATGGCGTCGGTGACCGGGACGTAGTTCTTCACTTCACCGGTCTTCGTCAGGCCCTTAGCGACTGCGGGAGCCTGGCCCCGTCCTTTGGCGTCGGCGGCTGCGGGAGCCTTGCCGCCCTTGGCTGCAGCGTTCTGCGCAGGTTGGCCGTTGCCGAGCGTCCCGATGGCGGTGTTGTTATTCGAGGCGAGTGCGGTCTGGCCGGCGGAGGCTCCGTTGCGATCGAGGATGTAGGCGGTGATGGCGAGATACGTCGCTTCGCCGAGGCTGTTGGCTGCGGTCGGCGGCATCGCGGTCTGGATGAAGGTATGCAACTGGCCGACGGGACGCGCGCCCCAGTTCGACATGAAGGGGGTCCCGGCGAGGGCCGAGGCGTCGCCGCTGCCGGCAAGCGTCGGCAAGTGACACGAGGCGCAGTTCGCTTCATAGGCTTGCTTGCCTTGCGCGACTTGGGCGGCGGTGAACGGCCCTGCGGGTCGTGCGGGCTGCTGGGCCGTGAGGTCGCCCGTAAAGAGGATGGCGGCGGCGCTACCGAGCGCGGCCAGGGTCATGGAAACTGTCTTATTCATCTTCATGGTCAATCTCCTTTACGGCAGAAGGAAGCCCCACAGGTGGCCTTCGGGGCCGGCCTGGGTGTGGATCTGGATATAGAGTTTGCCGGCTTTGAGTGATTCGACCTGAGTCGGCGTGAGGTTCACTTGGCCGGTGACGGCGCCGGTGGGCGCGTTGGTGACTTTGAGGGCTCCGATGACGGGGCCGTGGACGCCGCGATATTTCGCTTCATGCAGGTTCGCGATGGTGGCGGGCGAACCGAGGCCTTCGTAGGTGCCGTTGATGGTCACCACGGAGCCGTTCAACGCCGCGGTGGCGTTACCGATGCCGATGATGATCGGCAGCATCTTGGCGTCGACGGGCACTTTCGATAGGCGAGCCTTAAACGCGGTTTGCGCCGATAGCGTGGGTACTGTCGGCACGCCGAACCAACCCAGTCCCGAACTGACGGCAAGCACGGCCGTCCATAGTCTCAAATTCATTCGTCCCAACCTCCCGGTCGCGGACCAAAATACCACAATCCGCGCCTGTAGCGTGCTGGTACATTAGTGAAGTTATGGATCTTAAGAACGCTGTTGCACTCGTCACTGGTGGAAGTTCGGGAATCGGACAGGGGATCGCGCAAGCGTTGATCGCCGCCGGGGCCAAGGTCGCGATCACGGGTCGCGACAAGGCCAAGCTGGACGCTGCCGCCCAGGCGATGGGTGCGCACGCGATCCAGGCCGATTCGTCGAATGAAGCGGACGCGCAGCGCGCGGTTGCCGAGACAGTCGCGAAGTTCGGCGATCTAGACATTCTGGTGAACAACGCCGGTCTGGGTACCTTCAAGCCGCTGCTCGAGATGGATCTGGCGGGTTTCGAGAAGACCTTTGCTACGAACGTTACCGGCGCCATGCTGATGGGGCGGGAGGCGGCCAAGTATTTTGCAGCGAAAAACAAGGGCAACATCGTCAATATTGGTTCGACGGCGTCGCACCGCGGGGCTCCGAACGGCACGGCCTACTACGCCAGCAAGTTCGCGCTACGCGGCATGACGGAATGTTGGCGTGCGGAACTCCGCAAATACAACATTCGGGTGATGCTGGTGAACCCCAGCGAAGTGATCACGAACTTTGGAGTGGCTGCGGGTTTCCAGCAAAAGGACAACCCCAGCAAGCTCCGTTCGGAAGACATCGCGCATGCCGTGATCGGCGTGCTGGAAATGAACGATCGCGGGTTCACTACCGAAGTGACCGTGTTCGCGACGAATCCGCAAGACTAAGACTCGGGTGATGACGATGCGGGCGATCCTGTTCCTGATCTTCTCTGGAGCGCTGCTGGCGCAAACCGGCACGCAGATGGGCGAGTGGCGCTTCTATGGCGGCGATGACCGCGGGACGAAGTATTCGCCGATCGCTCAGATCGACGCGACGAATGTGTCGCAGTTGCAGGTCGCTTGGCGGTTCAAGAGCGCGAACTTCGGCCCGCGTCCCGATACAGCGTGGCAGGTGACACCGCTGATGGTGCATGACACGCTGTACTTTACTGCAGGGGTGCGTCGTGCCGTGGTCGCCGCCGATGCCGCGACCGGCGAGACGCTGTGGACGTATCGATTCGATGAAGACCCAGCGCGCGGCGTGGTGCGGCAGAACAACCGTGGGCTCGGGTATTGGACGGACGGCAAGGACGAGCGCCTCATCGTCATCACGCCCGGCTACCAGCTGATCGCCGTGGATGCGAAGACAGGGCGGGGCATTCGCAATTTCGGGACGAACGGCGCGGTGGATCTGTTTGTTGGCCTCGATCGCGAAAAAGTGGAACCCGGCACCATTGGCGCGACCTCTCCGGTGATGATCGTGAAGGATACGGCGGTGGTCGGTGCGGCGCTGCTGCTGGGGACGCGGCCTAAGTCGAAGACCAACGTTCCTGGCTTCGTCCGCGGCTACGACGTTCACACCGGCAAGTTGAAGTGGACCTTCCGCACGATCCCGCGACCAGGCGAGTTTGGCAACGATACGTGGAAGGACGGCTCCTGGGAGTTCACGGGAAACACCGGTGCCTGGGCTCCGATGAGCGCGGATCTGGATCTTGGCTACGTTTACCTGCCGATAGAGATGCCGACCGGCGATCACTACGGCGGCCATCGCCCGGGCGACAATCTGTTCGCCGACTCGCTGGTGTGCGTGAATGCGGAAACCGGTGAGCGAGTGTGGCACTACCAGCTGATCCACCACGATCTGTGGGACTGGGACATCCCTGCCGCGCCTGTACTGCTGGATGTGACGGTCGATGGCCGCAAGATCAAGGCGGTCGCGCAGGTGACGAAGCAGGCCTTCACCTATGTGTTCGATCGCGTGACAGGACAGCCGGTATGGCCGATCATCGAAACACCAGTGGCGCAGTCCGATGTTCCGGGCGAAAAGAGTTCTCCGACGCAGCCGATCCCGACCAAGCCCGCAGCGTTCGATCGCCAGGGCACCAGCATCAATGACTTAATCGATTTCACTCCAGCATTGCGCGAGGCCGCGATCAAAATCGCGTCGCAGTATCGCATGGGTCCGATCTTCAACCCGCCGTCGCTCGCCGAAGAGAACGGCACCAAGGGCACTCTCTCACTGCCGCACGCGACGGGTGGTGCGAACTGGCAGGGTGCTGCCGCGGATCCTGAAACAGGCCTGATGTACGTAGGCAGTCTGACCAATCCGTACGTCGCGGCGATGATTCGCGATACCGAAAACAGCGACATGAACTACATCGCGCGCAACGTAAACCTGGAGCGCGTGGACGGCCTTCCGTTGTTCAAAGGGCCCTGGGCCCGCATCACCGCTATCGATCTCAACACCGGCGAACATGCTTGGATGGTTCCGCACGGTGAGCCGTCGGATGCCATCAAGAAGCATCCTGCGCTGCAAGGCATCGATCCGAAGACGCTGGGAGGTCAGGAGCGCGCGGGTCTGCTGGTCACCAAGACACTGCTGTTTGCCACCGACGGAGCGGCGCTGCGCGTGCTGGATAAGGCGACAGGCAAAGAGATCGCCAAGATCGCGATTCCTGGCGGCGTGACGGGCGTTACAGGTGTCCCGATGACGTACATGTCGGGAGGCCGCCAGTTCATCGTTGCGGCTGTCGGCCATCGCGATGGTGCGGAATTAGTCGCGTTCGCACTCCCGCGGGCACGCTGAAGTCGCATATAATCACGCAGAAGGACGGACCATGTCGAATCTTCTGCGAAGCGGAATCATTCTTTCCCTAGTTGCGGCCGCGCTGCCTTTGGCGGCTCAGACCGGCACACAAAACGGGCAATGGCGGTACTACGGCGGCGATAACTACAACTCGCGTTATTCCCCGCTTGATCAGATCAACGAACAGAACGTCGGGCAGGTTTCCGTTGCCTGGCGCTGGAAGAGCACCAACTTCGGTGCCACACCGCAGGCGACTTCTGAGACGACGCCGCTGATGATCAACGGCGTGCTCTATTTCACAGCCGGAACGCGACGCACGGTCGTTGCCGTGGACGCCGCTTCGGGTGAGACGATCTGGACCAGCCGTTTCGATGAACAGAATCGCGGCGCGGTGCGTCAGAACAATCGTGGTGTCGCCTATTGGAGCGACAACCAGGGCAACGAACGAGTCCTGGCGGTGTCGCCCGGTTACCAACTGTTGTCGATCGACGCGAAGACGGGCCTGCGCGTGCCGAGCTTTGGTACCAACGGGGTCACCGACCTTTGGTTGGGACTGGATCGCGACGGCAAGGTGAAGCCCGGCACGATCGGTCTTACTTCGGCTCCTTTGGTTGTCGGCGACGTCGTCGTGATCGGCATGGCCGCCGGCGTCGGCGTTTCGTTGCCGACGCTCGACAACACACCCGGTTACATCCGCGGCTATGACGTTCGCACCGGCAAACTGATCTGGACGTTCCACACCGTCCCGCAAGCCGGTGAATTCGGCGTCGAAACATGGGAAAAGGACTCGTGGAAATTCACGGGAAACACGGGCGCATGGGGAACACTTGCGGCTGACAACGAACTCGGCCTAGTCTACATCCCGACCGAGATGCCTTCGGGCGATCTCTACGGTGGTCAACGTCCGGGTAACAATCTGTTCGCGGACAGCTTGGTCGCTGTCGACGCGAAGACCGGCAAGCGCGTGTGGCACTACCAGTTGATCCACCACGATATGTGGGATTGGGACATCCCGACTGGCCCTGTTCTGCTGGATGTGATGCATGACGGGAAGAAGGTGAAGGCGATCGCGCAGGTCACCAAGCAGGCGTTCACCTACGTCTTCAATCGCGAGACGGGTGAGCCGCTGTGGCCCATCGAAGAACGTCCGGTGCCTCAATCGAATGCTCCGGGCGAAAAATCGTCCGCCACGCAGCCGTTCCCGACCAAGCCGAAGGCGTTCGACTACCAAGGCTACTCCGAAGACATCCTGGTCGACTTCACCCCGGCTCTTCGCGCTGAAGCAGTCAAGACAGTGACGCAGCGGTACAACCTGGGCCCGATCTTCACGCCCCCGATCCTCAAAGACGCGGGCGGCAAGGAAGGCACGTTCCAGTTGCCCGGCGCCGGCGGCGGCGCGAACTGGATGGGCGCGGCGGCCGATCTCGAAACCGGCTACCTGTACATCCCGTCCGTCACGGCTCCGTACATCTCTTCGCTGGTTCCCGGCGGCACGCGTTCGGAGATGCCTTACATCGGCGGTGGTTCACTCGGCGGTCTCCCGACCCCCGGCGGTGTGCCGCTGCTGAAGCCGCCGTATGGCCGCATCACGGCGATCGACCTGAATACCGGCGATCATGCCTGGATGGTGCCGTATGGAACGCCTCCCGCGAACGCGGTGAACGCGCTGAAGGCCCTCGGCGTCGACACGACGAAGGTGGGCGGCGGCGATCGCTCGCCGTTGCTGGTCACGAAGACGCTGCTCTTCGGCGGCGGCAACATGCTTCGCGTCCTCGACAAGAAGACCGGCCGCACGATTCGCGAAATCGATCTCGGCGGTCAGGTGACCGGTGGCCCGATGACCTACACGGTCGGCGGCCGCCAGTACATCATCGTCGCGGTCGGCAATCCGCAGGGTCACGAGTTCGTGGCGCTGTCGATCCCGCCTCCGGGTCGCGCTCCGGCGGCGGCGAAGCCGAAGCCTGCTCCGGAGAACTAGCTCCGACGCTTTGCCCGCTCGGCGGCGAGATACTCGGCCACCTCTTCTGAGTAATCGCCGTCGAGCTCCCAAATTGGCATCCCGTGTTCTACGAGCGCTCGCGCGCATCCCACGTAATCGTTGTGCCGGCTCATATTGCGCGACGCCCAGCACAGGGTTCCATGGACGTTATCGCCCCAGCCGTGTTCTTCCTGCCAACTTGCACCGCGCTCCAGTAAGAATCGCGTGAGCGTAGCATTTCCTTGAAACACCGCGAGGTTGAGCGCACTGGCACTCCAGTCCCCGCCGCGCACCGCGATCGGCCAGCCGAGATTCACCATCACCCGTACAGCATGGTGATTGCCCGATTCCACCAGATTCGGTAGCTGTTTCAGATGGTCTTCAGCAAGCACCTCGAACATCTCCGGATGCACGTCCAGTAAACGCCGTGCCCGGAATTCATCGGCGCGTGCGCATGCGGCGATGAATTGTTCCTCGATCGTGAGCGGCTCCGGCGGCAATAGACTCGCGATTTCGGTCAGGCCGCTGAGGACGGCGTGCTTGTAAGCGCCGGTCGTATCCACTCCAGCCGCCAGCAGGAGTTCGATGTGCTCTTTCGAGCGCCCACGCCGGATCGCCCACAGCAGCGGGCTGCCGAGCTTGCCATTGGAGTCATTCACGTCTTGCGTGTGCGCCAGGATCAGGCGGAACTTTTCGATGTCGTCAAAATCCAGCACATGATGCAGGACGTTCATGCCCTCCACGCGAGCGCCCGCCTCCAGCAGCAAGCGCGTACATTCGGTGCCACGTTCTTCCAGGCCGTGATATAAGGACTCCCCGTCATTCGGATCCGCGCCTGCGGCCAGTAAAATCCGCGTCATCCCCGGATCCTGATTCTTCCCGGCGGCTCCGTAAAGCGGCCGCAGCGCGTGGCCACCCTCGACGTAGGGCTGATTCACATCCGCTCCCGCCTCCAGGAGCAACCGAGCACATGCGTAGAGGCCCTCTCGATACTCCGGCAACTGGACGAGTGTGGACAGCGCCACTGCCATCAGCGGAGTCTTATCCAGCGGCTCGCCGCAGCCAGGACAGTTCCATCCCGTCATCGGCTGGTGTACAAGTTCCGGTACTACTTGGATCGCCCGGCGCACGGCCTCCACGTCACCGCTCGCGCAAGCGACGAACAAATCGCCCCGGATCAGCTCCGGGTGCTCCTTCAGGATTTGCGCGGCCAACTGCGGTTGGGGATGTTCGCCATCGTGGCCGTACAACGCCGTCAGCCACATGGGCACTGCTTCTTCGCGACTTGTGGGGAGAGGCCTCATCATTGGCGAGCGTTTCTCGATCATAAAACCGCTGCCCGTGGAGTACAATGGGAAGTTCACGATCGGCTAACGGCCCCGACCCCCGTCCGGCTTTCCCGAATTTGGGATACGCTTGATCGCGATACGGCTCTTACATTTCAGTTCGTAACGCGGAGGTAGCTACTTGTCTCTCAACTCGCCCGGGGTGTCTCCTATCCAACCCCTCACGACGAATTTCGATAAAGAACGCCTGGAGGACATGGGCTTCCTGACCGCGATGACCATGGTGCTGCTCGGGAATTACGCGCAGACCGGTCACTACGGCGGCCCTCTCGCCTACACGCCGTACAACGTCTCCGTGCACCTGGCTGGTCCTGAGTTCGGCGGCCTGCGCTACGACTATCGTCGCCCGAAGCATCCGGCTGGCGACAAGTTCATGCTGGCGGGCGGTCACTGTATCCCCACGTGCTACGCGCTGTGGATCGCCATGGGCGAAGCGCTGGATCGCAAGTACAAAGCGACCGGCGACAAGCGCTACTATGCCGATCCGGACGTGGCGATGTTGAGCATCGACGCGCTCGGTTTCCGGCGCGGCGAAGGCGCGCTGCACACGCTGTTGCAGGATGCTGGACTCGCCGACGATCCGCTGTTTGCGCAGGCCAAGGTCCGCGGCATTCGCTCGCTCTCCGGTCACGCAGAATCCATCGACGTCACCAACGACGTGAACGGCGGCCCGTCGGGCGTTGGTCTTGCGATGGCGGCAGGCAAGGCGGCGTTCTGGGATGTGATGGGTGCGCCGATCACCGGCCCCAAGGTCATTGCGTTTGAGGGCGAATTCGCGCTGACCGAAGGCCACGCTCAGGAACTGAAGACCCAGGCTCTCGCGCTCAAGAACGGCAAGCGCCTGCGCGTGATGATCTCCGACAACAACGCGGGTATCGATGACTCGCTCATCGGTGGCGTCATCGATGCGAAGTACACTGGCTACGATCTGGTCCAGCAGTGGACCTCCTACGGCTGGAACGTGTTCGTCGTCGAAGACGGCAACGACTATACGCAAGTGGTCGCCGCGATGAAGGCCATGGAAGACTGGGATCCCACCGATCGCCGCCCGATGGTGATGATCGGCAAGACGATCAAGGGCTGGTGGCCTGCTCCGTTGCCGAAACCGGTCATCGGCTACCCCAGCCATCCGTACGGCTTCAAGCCCAACTCCGAACACTTCCTGGCGCTGGCCGAAACCTTCGAGAAACGCTTCGGCGTCGAGTTCGTGGACATTCGCCTGGGTACTCCCAAGGACAACCGCGAACGCTTGATCCAGTTCAAGAAGAACATGGACGTCGCGATGTCCGTCCTCGAAAAGAACGGCCTCGGCGACTGGCTGGCGGATCGCCTGGTTTCCATTGGCGACACGATCACAGACAACTTCGCGCTCACCAAGCAGAACACGGTCGATCCCTTCCAGGACGACCGCCTGCGTGTGAAGAACCTGCCCGTGGAGCCGCAAAAGGTCACGGTCAAGAATCCTGTCACCGGCGAGACCAAGGACGTGAACATCACGCTGTTCCGCAAGCCCGGCGAAGTGGCCGGTACGCGTCGCGGCATCTCTGAGATTCTGAAGTGGATGAACTACGTCACGGAAAATCGTTTCCTGACCATCGCGGCCGACCTTTCAGAATCCATCAACCTGGAACACGGCAACCTGTGGGGCCACTACGATCCGGAAAACAACCCGGCTGGGACGCGCCTTAAGGCTGCCATTCAGGAAG
>CANIIC010000123.1 GCA_947467395.1 Bryobacterales bacterium | reverse complement strand
TTACATCTCTTCAATAGATCCGGCCGCGACGTCACCACCACCAGCGTCCACGGCTGTTCAGCGCCGAACACCACGTCCATAATGCGTTCCCGCTCACGAGCATCCATTACGTAGTCCAAGGTTTCATCCAGGATCAGCAAGCGCGGCTTTCCAACGATCGCCCGCGCGATCATGAGAATCTGCGCCTGGCCTTCCGATAGCGGCGTGCCGCCCGTCGCCAGGATCGTTTCCAGTCCTTCCGGCAGACTCTGCACGGCATCCCAGACGCCCAGCGTCTCCAGGGCGATCTGAATCTCCTGCAGAGATATGTCTTCGCGGCCCACCCGGACGTTTTCCAAAATCGTTCCCTGGAAAATATCCACGCCCCGCACTAACTGCGTCCGCGACCGGACCTCCGCCAGCCGCAGGTGCCGCAGATCCAGACCGTCCATCTCCACCGTCCAACCGCCCATCTGCCGGAACCCGCACATGGCGTCCACCAGCAACGTCTTGCCCGACCCGCTGATGCCGTCGATGCCAACTCGATCGCCAGGCAGGAACTCAACCTCGAACTTCGGTGTACGAATCTCCACGCGCGCCGGCGTGGACTGCGCTAACGGCAGCTCGGACCCATCCGACTCCACCGGCAGTTCCGTCAACATCGCCAACTTGTCCACCGAAGCCAGCAGATCGTAGTAGCTCTCCAGGTGCTTGGCGATCTTCGAAATTCCTGCCACTACTGCGGCCACGACGAGTTCCGCAGCCACCAACTGACCCAGCGTCAACTGCCTGTCGATCACCAGCAACCCGCCGACACCCAGCAACGCCGCGCTCGCCAGCGCCTGAATTGCCAGCGTCCCGCCGTACTGCCGCATCAGGATCCGGAAGTGAACCGCCCGATACTCCAGGTAGTGCTCGACAAGTTCATTCGTCCGCGCGAACGCCCATTCGGCTTCGCTGCGGCCACGAAACACCCGGGCATGCCGCGCGACTTCTTCCAGCCACGCCACCAACGCATACTTCGCTTTCGATTCCTTGACCGCAGTATCCACCGCACCCATGCTCAGCGGGAAGATGACGATCAACAGAGTGAACAGCAGCAAGGCGTCGAAGGCCAGCAGCCACGGATGATACAGACCCAACAGGACCATGCCCGCCAGCGTCTGCATCCCGATGCTCAAGCCATCCACCAGCAGCGTGGCCGCGGCTTTCTGCAAACCCACCACTTCCAAAAAGCGATTCACCAGTTCCGGTCCATTCAAGGACTGCAACGTATCGATCCGCGCCCGCAGCAACCGGCTCACCGAATCGGAAGCGATCTGCACGAACACTCGCCGCTGGATCAGTTCCACCACATGGAAGCGGATCATCTGCAGGATCCCGGACACCACCAGCACCGCCGCAACCACCAGCGTCAGCACCAACAGCGGCTGCATCAGGTTGCCGAACGCGATCGTGTTCACCACCGCCTGCGTCGCCACAGGCAACGCCAACGACAGCAGCGCGATCGCGATCGAATAAATGACCGCCGTCCACAGCGTGCCGCGCTCCCTCTGGAGCAAGGCCCGCAGCCTGGTCGCCGGCCGGACCTCCGCTACACCAACATGAACCGCCGCCTGAGTCGCCATTTGGACACACCTCTCCTGTGCTACTTGTGAACCGTTTTGCTTTCGACCTGTTAGCGGGCTCGGGCGCCCGCTTTTTTCGCTGCCCAGTATTGGCGAGCCTGTTCCAGCTCATCCATCACGGGCACTTCCTGGTCAAACTCTTTTTGTAAGAACTCGATGCCGCTCAACACCCACTCGGCCAACTTAAATTGAGTGAGGCGGTAATAAACATGACGCCCGTCGCGGCGCTCCGATACGATCCGGTGCGCCCGCAGCAAGCTCAAGTGCTGGGACACTGCCGAATGGCTGATCCCCAGTTCGGTTTCGAGGCTGCTCACGTCCATCTCCCCGCGCCGGCTCAACTCTTCGACGAGCCGAACCCGGTTCGGGTTTGAAAGAAGCCCGAAAAGTTCCGCCAGCTTCTTGCTCGCTGTGCTACGGAAGGGCATACACCACCGGCTGACCCGTTGTCATGTCCATATATTAGCATGTTCGCATCTATTGTCAATATGCCCGGTTGACACCGTCCCAACTTTCCCGCTATGCTTCGTCAAGTAGTTGCCTTTCAATCAGTTGTCGGAATCCACTGCCCCATGGCCCACGACGAAACCTTCAACGAAAACGACCTCGAATCCGGTGAGTTTCCCGGGGATGATGAGTTTGCGCGTCTTTTAGATGCGAACAGCCACCTTGCGCCTCCGGCGGAAGGGGAAGTCCTCAAGGGTCATGTTGTTGCAGTGACTCCGAAGGACGTCATCGTAGACTTCGGCTACAAGCTCGAAGGCCTCGTTCCGATCGAACAATTTAAGAACGCCGATGGGATTGCTTCGGTGCAACGTGGAGACACGATTGACGTTATGGTCGATCGCTCCGCACCGCAGCCGGAGGGCTACGTACTCCTTTCTTATTCGAAGGCCGCGAAGTTGCGGATCTGGGACACGCTCGAAGAAGCGATGCGCGATCAACTGCTGGTCAGCGCGCGGGTTCTGGAACGCACCAAGGGCGGGCTGATGCTGGACGTCGGCGTGCCGGCGTTCATGCCTGGTTCGCAGATCGACACGCGACCGGTTCACAACCTGGATCAGTTCATCGGACAGGACATTCCCGTCCGCATCGTGAAGGTGAATCGCCGCCGCGGCAACGTGGTGGTTTCGCGCCGCATGGCGGTAGAAGAAGACCGCAAGGCCCGCAAGGCCAGCGCCCTCGAACATGTCGAAGAAGGATCAGTCGTCACCGGCGTGGTGAAGAACCTCACCGATTACGGCGCCTTCATCGACCTGGGCGGTATCGACGGTCTGCTGCACGTCAGCGACATGTCGCATGGACGCGTGAATCACCCTTCGCAGGTGATCCAGGTGGGCCAGGAAATCACCGCGAAGGTGCTCAAGTTTGACCGCGAGAAGGAACGCATCTCGCTCGGCATCCGCCAGCTGACGCCGGACCCGTGGGAGACCATGGGCGAGCGCCTGCCGAAGGGCAGCCGCATTGTGGGTCGCGTGATGAGCGTGACCGATTACGGCGCCTTCATCGAAATCGAACCCGGCGTAGAAGGCCTGATCCACGTATCTGAGATGACGTGGAGCCGCCGCATGAAGCACCCGAACAAGGTGGTGAAAGCGGGCGATCAGGTGGAAGCCGTGGTACTCGAAGTGAAACAAAAAGAGCGCCGCGTTTCGCTGGGGATCAAGCAGTTGGAAGACGACCCGTGGACGACGGTCGGGCAACGTTACTCGATCGGCAGTGTGGTCGAAGGCCGCGTGCGCAAGCTGACGGACTTCGGCGCGTTTCTGGAAATCGAAGAAGGCGTGGACGGCCTGGTGCATGTCTCTGACATCTCCTGGACCAAGCGCATCAAGCATCCTTCGGAGTTGCTGAAGAAGGGGCAGACGCTGCAGGCTGTGATCCTGAGCATCGATGCTCCGAACCGGCGTTTGTCGCTCGGCATCAAGCAACTGCAGCCGGATGCGTGGGAGAATTTCTTCCGCTCGCATGAAGTTGGGGATCTGGTCCGAGGCAAGGTGATTCGCGCCGCAGCCTTCGGAGTGTTTGTAGAACTGGCGCCGGGCGTCGAAGCCCTGTGTCACCGCTCGGAGATTCCGGCCATGCCGGATGCCACCGAGGACTCGCCGCTGCCAATTGGCGAGGAGTACGATTTTAAGGTCGTCAAGATGAACGAAGCGGAGAAGAAGATTGGGTTAAGCCTCCGCGCCGTGGCCGAAGACGAAGAACGGACGCGCCTGGAAGATTATCAACGCCAGGCGGCTGCCGCGACTTTGACCATGGAAGAAGCCATGAATAAACGAAAAGGGGAAAGCCGCTAACCCGGCTGCAATACAAGCATGACCAAGGCAGAACTGATCGAAGAAGTCTCGCGCGTTGTTGAGATGACGCGTAAGGATTCGGAAGTGATCGTCGAAGCCATTCTCGATAGCGTGGTGAAGTCGCTGCGCTCGGGCGACAAAATCGAAATCCGCGGCTTCGGAAGTTTCCGTACGCGTGCGCGTCAACCGCGCGTGGGCCGCAACCCGAAGACCGGCGCTCGCGTGGAAGTCCCGGCGAAGCGCATTCCGTACTTCAAGCCGTCCAAGGAACTCAAAGACTTGGTGAACGGCAGCGCGGCCGCCGTCACCGAATAGTTCCCCGCCCCGATGGACCACCTCTGGAGCCCGTGGAGATATCGATATGTCTCCACGGCCTCTCCCGCCAACGCCTGTATCTTCTGCACCAAACCCGCGGCGAACGATGACGCGGGCAACTACATCGTCCTGCGCGCCGAGCGCAATTTCGTTCTCTTAAACCTCTATCCGTACACCAACGGGCATCTGATGATTGCTCCGTATGAGCACGTGGATTCACTGACCAAGGCGCACCCGGAGACGGTGGCCGAGCTGATGCGGCTGACCGTGCGCTGCGAGCAAGCACTGCGGGATCTGTACAAGCCGCACGGCATCAATCTGGGCATGAACCTAGGCGAAGCCGCGGGCGCCGGAGTGGCCGGCCACATCCACATGCACATGCTGCCGCGGTGGGCGGGCGATGCGAGTTTCATGAGCACGATCGCGGAGACTCGGGTGCTGCCGGAGGAGTTGAGCGTGACGTATGAGAGGTTGAAGACGGCGCTGGGGGTAGCAGTAGCCGGTTGAGAGAAGCGATAGACTGTGGGTATGCCGCTGTCTGACCGCATCGTTGCCGATCCGGAGATCCTGGGTGGGAAGCCCGTGATCCGGGGCACGCGTCTGGCGGTCGAACTGATCCTCGAACTGTTGGCTGCTGGACAGTCTGAGTCGCAAATTCTGGACAGCTACCCTGGGCTCACGAGGGAAGACATTCTCGCATGTCTCGCCTATGCCAGCTACCTGGCTCACGAGTATAAGGCGTACCCGATTCCTGCCTAAATGCGCCTGCTGGCCGACGAGAACTTTCCCAAGCTGCTGGTAGAGTCTCTTCGTGCGGAAGGTCATGATGTGGTGTGGGCACGCACTGAGTTCCCCGGTTACAACGATCGCTTTCTACTTGAGTTTGCCGAGAACGATGGGCGAGTCATCCTGACGCTCGACAAGGACTTCTGGCAACTCGCCGTTCAGCGGCGGCCAGCGCTGCGGAACTGCGGGGTTGTCTTGTTTCGGGTACATCCTGCAACACTAGAGAACCTGGAGCCGCTGGTGCGGATCTTCGTCCAGGTGCAGGTCGAATGGACGGCGCACGTGAGCATTCTGACGCCGCAAGGATTGCAGATACTCGGGATGGGGTCGGCGTAGGCAGTCAAACCTCATCGGAGCAGGATGTTCCGTTCCACACTCCGGGGCGATGAAGAACTTACCTTTTATACTTGCCGTGGTGCCCCTAGTGATTGCGGTTTGGGCGTTGGTGGATGCGCAGACGACGCTGAGTCGCATGGAGGAGTTCGGACTCGGCCCCGGTAGTGAGGCGGTGACTGCTTTTGTGGCCGACTTTTGGCTTCGGTTGTGAAGGGTTTAGGGGTTTCCTGTGACAGGGGTTGCCCTGCGATGCAGTAGCGTCCTGGCATGGCGATTGGGAGAGAGACAGGGGTCGTCGACTTGCCGGATATTTTCCGGCGGGTGCAGGCGGAGATGGTGGCGCATTTGTCGTCGAGCCGGGCGTTTGAACATAAGTCCACGAAGGGCGCGGCGTCGGAGCAGGATTGGTTGGGGTTGTTGCGCGCGTATCTTCCCAAGCGGTATCAAGCGCAGCCGGCGTTCGTGTTGAACGCGGAAGGCCGGTCGTCGAAGCAGATCGATATCGCCATTTTCGATGCGCTGGGTTCGTCGCCGTTGTATCCACACAAGTCGGGCGTGTATGTGCCGGTGGAGAGTGTTTACGCGGTGGTGGAAGTGAAGACGAAGCTGACGGCGACGGAGTTGATGGATGCGGGGGAGAAGATCGCTTCGGTGCGGTGCTTGCGGGAGATGAGTGCTCGGCCGATTTTAGGGGTGGTGTGCGCGACGGCGGGGTCGGCTCGGGTGGCGCTGTTTGAGAAGATGCTGCGGCGCGCGATGCCGCAGATGTCGCCGGTGTTTCGGGTGGATTTGGGATGCGCGCTGAGTTGCTGCGGGTTCGAGAACGGCGAGGAGATTGTGGTGAGTTTTCAGGAAGAGGCTCTGATCTTCTTCCTGCTGCGGTTGTTGGCTCGATTGGAGGAGTTGGGACCCGTGCCGCCGGTGGATCTGATGCGGTACGGGCGCGGGTTGGCGAGCTTTCAGGATCGGGCGGCGTAAGAGCGGAACAAGCTACTTGCCGACCATGTGCTGCGGGTCCTTATTGTTCTCTTCGCAGATGCTCTCGATGGGTTCTTCGTCGGGCAGCAGCGTCCAATCGAGCGTGCTCTTGAAGGGCTTGGTGTAATTGACCGGGTCCTCGATGGTGACATCGATCAGCATATGGCCGACGGTAGGGCGAGTGTAGCGCTCGGTGACTTTCAGAGATTCGCTGCCGGGCAGGCCGCGCATATCGAGCCACGTGAGGCCGTTCTGGCCGATGGTTTCAACGACAAACGTCGTGCCTTCCCAGTGACCAATCGAGTAGCCCATCCACATGGGTTGCGCGTTGGTGGGGAGCTTGCGGCCATCGGTGAAGATCTGGCGATAGATGGTTCGCGATTCGTGCAGCATCAGGGTGACGTCTTCGGTCTGTACGATTTTGAGGCCATCGGGGATGCTGAGTTTTTCGGGGATGCCGGAGGGTAGGCAGGAGACTCCGGGGTGATCCTTGCCGTTGTTGGCGATGCGGGCGTTGAGCGTGGCCTTCCCGGCAGGGGTGAGAGGAATATCGGAGTCCTTCATGTCTGCGGCGAAGTTGAGCAGGTACTTCACGGGATTGGTCGGGAGCCAGAAGCCGGAGAGATCGGTCTTGCCGTAATAGGTGCGCGGCGGCTTGGCGGCCATGTTCACCTTGCCGTCCTTAGTGCGGGGGACGCGCTTGGAGGGATAGGAGCTCCATTGAGCGGAAGCGGGCACGGTCAGCAACAGGGCGAAGGCAACCAAGGGCATGAGGGATTTGAGGATTTGGGTCATCGCGTTCCTTTGGGGCAAGCGGTGAGTCTATCGCGGATCGGGGCTGCGGTAAAGGGGCGGCGGTGAAGGTAGTAGGCTGCGGGTACCAGGACGGGGGTTCTCAGAGAGGGCGACCTTGGTTCCGGCGCAAGTTGTATCTGGGGCTTCAGGGCAAGTGCAGCGACGGGGGGCACACTGGGGCTGTCATGAAATTCCTGCTGGTGGCAACGTTTCTGGTTTCGGCGACTCTGGTTTCGGCGGCGAGTGTGGGCAGCTTGGAGCTCCCTGTACCTGCGGCCGAGGGCGTGGTGGGGCTGTGTCTGATCAGCCTGAGCCTGATTCGCCGTTCGCGTGCGTAGTGTTCGTTTTCTCTCTCCTCTCAAAACTCAAAAGCCCCGAGGTGTAAACCTCGGGGCTTCTTTTATTAGAGTGACCAACCTTTATTCGAAGGTGTACAGCGTGATCGCCGGGGGCGGCGCTGTGGCTTCGGCGGTTCCGCCTTCGCCCACGGCGACCGGCTCTTCGACCAGCTGGCGGCAGTAGATGCCGTTGTCGCCGAGGTAGACTTCAAACTCGGCGGGCCGGGCCAGCGATCCCTGGATAAGGGCTTCGCTGAGCGGATCCTCGATGTACTTCTGCAGTGCGCGACGCAACGGACGGGCTCCGTAGCTCTTGTCGACGCAAGCCTTCTGCACAATGTATTTCGCGGCGTCTTCGCGCAGCTTGATCTTGATCTCCTTGACGGCCAGATTTTTGTTGATCTGGTCGGTGAGAAGATAGGTGATCTTCAGGAGGTCTTCTTCTTCGAGGCTGGTAAAGAGGATGACTTCATCCAGGCGGTTCAGGAATTCGGGGTTGAACGCCTTCTTCACTTCGCCCATCACCTGGTCTTCGACCTTGGCCGGCATGTTGAGACCGGAGGAGAAGCCGATGGGGCTCTTCTTGTCGAGGAACCGGGCTCCCAAGTTCGAAGTCATGATGATGATGGTGTTCTTGAAGTCGACCGTGTTGCCGAGACCGTCGGTCAGCTGGCCGTCTTCAAAGACCTGCAACAGGATGTTGTAGACATCCGGATGCGCCTTTTCGATTTCGTCGAGTAGGACGATAGAATAGGGCGCGCGCTTCACGCGTTCGGTGAGCTGGCCGCCTTCCTCATAGCCGACGTAGCCCGGAGGCGAGCCGATCAGCTTCGACACCGAGTGCTTCTCCATGAACTCCGACATATCGAAGCGGATGAGCGATTTCTCGCTGCCGAACAGGAACTCGGCGAGGGCGCGGGCAACTTCGGTTTTGCCGACGCCGGTGGGGCCCAGGAATAGGAACGAACCAGCGGGGCGTTTGGGCGACTTCAAACCCGCACGAGATCTACGGATAGCCCGGGCCAACGCCGAGATCGCCTTGTCCTGGCTGATGACGCGAGAGTGCAGTTCCTGCTCCACGCGCAGCAGCTTGGCGACTTCTTCTTCGCGGATGGCGGTCATCGGGACGCCGGTCCAGCGGGCGACCACGTCTTCGATGTCGTCCTTGGTGACGACGCCGGTGGAGGTATCGTCCAGGTTGTACTTGAAGCGCAGCTGACGCAGGTTCTCGCGTTCCTTGCGTTCTTCGTCGGAGTAGAAACGCGCCTTTTCGAACTCCTGATTGGCGATCGCGTTCTCCATGCGGTTCACGATGAACTTGATGCGCTTCTGAATGTCGGCGACTTCGGCCGGCAGCGTCGTCTGGCGCAGCTTCACGCGCGCACCGGCTTCATCGATCAGATCGATGGCCTTGTCGGGCAGGAAGCGATCGGGGATGAAGCGCGACGACGCATGCACCGAGGTTTCGATGGCTTCGTCCGTATAGGCGACGGCGTGGAACTTCTCGTAGCGTTCCTTCACGCCGAACAGGATGCGCACGGCATCTTCTTCGTTGGGCGGCGGAACCTTGACAGCCTGGAAGCGGCGTTCGAGCGAGCGGTCCTTCTCGATGGACTTGCGGAACTCAGCAGGCGTGGTGGCGCCGATGCACTGAATTTCGCCGCGCGACAGAGCAGGCTTCAGAATGTTGGCCGCGTCGAGTGAGCCTTCGGCGGAACCAGCTCCGACCAAGGTGTGCAATTCGTCGATGAAGATGATGGCGTTCTGATTCTCCATCAACTCCTTCATGATCGTTTTGAGACGCTCTTCAAACTGGCCGCGATACTTAGTGCCGGCGACGATCAGGGAAAGATCGAGCGCCAGGATGCGCTTGTCGGCCAGGAAGCTGGGCACTTCGCCGTCGGCGATGCGCTGAGCGAGGCCTTCGACGATGGCCGTTTTGCCGACACCGGGTTCGCCGATGAGGACAGGGTTGTTCTTGGTGCGGCGGCACAGGATCTGCACGACGCGTTCGACTTCGGAATCGCGCCCGACCAGCGGATCGAGCGAGCCGTCGATGGCAGCCTGCGTGAGGTCGCGGGAGAACTCGCTCAGCAAAGAAGATTCCTTGGGGCGGTTGGTATCCTTCTTCTCCGAACTGGTGCGGGCGATTTCTTCGCGCACCTGGGAGAGGCGGAGACCGCGCTCATTCAGGATGTCGGCAGCCAGACTCTTTTCTTCGCGCAGCAGGCCGAGCAGCAAGTGCTCGGTACCGATGTGCTTGTGGTTCAGGCGTTCGGCTTCTTCCGCGCCATAGGCCAGGACGCGCTTGCACTCATGGCTGAGCGGGAGATCCACGGAGGTGGACACCTTCTCGCGCTGGGTGGTGTGCGCTTCGATCTGCTTGCGGATCGATTCGACCGACGCGCTGGAGCGCAAAAACCGGTTGGTCAGCGCCTTGTCTTCGCGCAGCAGCCCCAATAAGAGGTGCTCCGTTTCGATGCAAGGACTGCCGAACTGGCTAGCTTCGTAGCGGGCGAAAAAGATGACCCGGCGAGCCTTTTCCGTGTAGCGTTCAAACATGATTCCTGCCTTCTTCGTGACCAGCGGATACGTCTAACGTTTTAGATGCCCCGGTAGCCCGAAACGACTCTGCCAGATGCCCGCGATCCAGCTTCAATACGCGATCTGCACGGCGCGCAAACTCTAGATTGTGTGTGACGTGGATGGATGTTAGGGATCGGGAACGGTGGACGTCGTCGAGGAGGTCCATGATCCACTCTCCGGTGCGGTAATCGAGACTGCCCGTAGGTTCGTCAGCCAGCAGGACTTTAGGATTGCCGACCAAGGCTCGTGCCAGCACGACGCGCTGCTGCTCGCCACCCGACAGTTCGCCGGCCCGGTGCTGCGCCCGGTTCCGCAATCCGACTTCGTCCAGCCTTGCTAACGCCACCGGCTCGGCATCCTCCCGCGATCCGCCCCGAATCAGCAACGGCATCATCACGTTCTCAACGGCCGTAAATTCGGCCAGCAGAGAGTGAATCTGCCACACATAGCCCAACTCCCGGTTGCGGAAATCCGCGAGGTCGTCGCCAGAGAGTTGAACAATGTCAATCTGTCCGAAGTGTACCGCACCCCTCGTCGGTCTGTCCAGACCTCCAAGTAGATGTAAAAGCGTGCTTTTCCCTGCTCCGGACTCCCCTACGAGCGCCAGTTTTTCACCTGATTCCACGTCTAAGGTGAGCCCCTCGAAGATGACCAGTTCGGCCTCACCGGATCGGTAAGTTTTGGTGAGGTCGGTTGCTTGGATGGCTAGGGGCATCAGGTCTTACTTGGCTACTACTTAACGACGATATTCACCAACTTATCGGGTACGACAATCACTTTCACGACCTGCTTGCCTTCGAGGAAGGGCAAAACCTTGGGGTCGGCGAGGGCGGTTTTCTGGAGTTCGGCTTGGTCGGCTCCAAAGGGGACGATGATCTTGCCGCGGAGCTTGCCGTTCACCTGGAGGATCACTTCGGCGGCGTCTTCCTTTTCGAGCGCGGGGTCGTACTTCGGCCAGGGCTGTTTGAAGACGGGGCCGGTACGGCCGAGCATCTCCCACATTTCTTCGGCCGCGAATGGGGCGAAGGGCCCGAGTAAGAGAACGAGGTTCGGCAGGATCTGGCTGAGGGCGGCTCCGGAGAGCTTCTGCTCTTCGTCATAGAGGACGTTGAGGAGTTCCATCAGGCCGGCGATCGAGGTATTGAAGTGCCACCGCGATTCGAAGTCGTCGGTCATGCGGTGGATGGACTGATGGAGCTTGCGGAGCGCCTTGCGATCGGAAGCTTCGTCGACCACGGGCGCGTTGAGGCGATCGGCGTTACGTGACACGTAACGGAAGACGCGGCTGATGAAGCGGTAGGCTCCTTCGGCTCCGGCGTCGGTCCAGTCCATGTCTTTCTCGGGTGGCGCGGCGAAGAGGCCGAACACGCGGCCGGTGTCGGCGCCGAACTTGGTGATCATGTCGTCGGCACTGACGACGTTGCCCTTGGACTTGGACATCTTGGCGCCGTCGCGGATGACCATGCCTTGGGTGAAGAGACGGGCGGCGGGCTCGTCATTCTTGATGAGGCCGAGGTCGCGCATCACTTTGGTGAAGAAGCGCGAGTAGATGAGGTGGAGGATCGCGTGTTCGACGCCACCGATGTATTGGTCGATGGGGAACCAGTAGGCGATTTTTTCGGAGTCGAAGGGAGCCTTGTCGTTGGTCGGATCGCAGTAGCGGTAGAAGTACCAAGACGAATCGACGAAGGTGTCCATGGTGTCCGTCTCGCGGCGGGCTGCTTTGCCGCAGGTGGGACACGTGGTCGCAACGAAGGTGGCGGATTCGGCAAGCGGGCTCTTGCCCTGCCCCGTGAACTTCACGTCGGTCGGGAGAAGCACGGGCAGCTGATCGAGCGGCACAGGCACGACGCCGCAGGTGTCACAATGGACAACGGGGATCGGCGTGCCCCAATAGCGCTGGCGTGAGATGCCCCAATCCTTGATGCGGTAGGTGATCGCCATTTCGCCGAAGCCGTTCTGTTTGGCGAAGGCGCCCATGGCCTTGCGAGCCTCGGCGCTGGGGAGTCCGGAGAACTGGCCCGCGATTTCCGCGATGCCGTATTCGGTGAACGGTTTTTCCGGGTTCACGGCTAGCGTGCCGTCGACAGGACGAACCACGGGGCGGATCGGGATGTTGTACTGCGTGGCAAATTCGAAGTCGCGTTCGTCGTGGGCGGGCACGGCCATGATAGCTCCGGTGCCGTAGTCCATGAGGACGAAGTTGCTGATCCAGACGGGGACCTTGTCACCGTTGTAAGGATTGATGGCGTAGCCACCGGTGAAGTAGCCTTCCTTCTTCACGTCGCCCGGGTCCTGCTGCTTGCGGACGTCGACCATGGCCTTGGCGCGGGCCTTGCCTTCGTCATCCATCAACTGCTGCGCGATGGGATGTTCGGG
>CANIIC010000122.1 GCA_947467395.1 Bryobacterales bacterium | reverse complement strand
CCTGCACCCAGGCCCCGTCGCCATTGACCAGCGTGTGCCGAGCCGTATCGCCATCGCCGAACAGCCCCGCCCAGATCGACGCGCCCGTGTTGATCCGCATACTGCCATCACGTCCATCCGGCGAAACATACAAACGGAACCGCCCTTGGCGTTCCTCGGGTGTGTACTTCAGTTGGTTGTAGGCGAACTCAGTCGGTTGCTTCGACGGAATCAGCCAGATCTGCAAATTGTGCTCTAACTCGTCATGGACATTCATCTCCGAATGCACCATGCCGTGCGAGCCCGCGCTGATCAGCTGCATCTCGCCCTTCGTCACGCCCGCGGAATGTCCGAAGCTATCCTTGTGCGTCAGGCATCCCGCGGCCACATACGTCACGATCTCGGCATCCCGATGCGAATGCGCCGGGAATCCCGCTTTCGGCTGGATGTGGTTTTCCACCATCACCCGTAGCGGGCCGAAATTGTTCCACTCCCGGCTCTGATACCCGCCGAAGGAGAACGTCATCCAGTTATCCGTCCACCCGAAATCTTCAAAACCACGCTCGCCACTTCGCCGTATGCGCACCACAGGAGCTGAACCCATTCGCCTATTCTCCTACACTGCCGGACCATTGCTGCTATGCTTGAGGCTCAGTTGTTGCCCACCCTTTGATCTCCCTCCTGGGGATCTCCGGCTAGGTGATCCTCAAAATTCAGCCCATGGGAGAACCCAAACATGTCTAAATACTCCGGCGACATGGCTCGCCACAACCGCATCCGTAAAGCCCGCATCCGTAAACGCGCGGGTCTTCGTGTCCTCCGCGCCGAAATTGACGCGCGCAAGGCCGAAACCGAAAAGAAGGCCTAGTTTCAGAATCGGGGACAGGTTCTCTGTCCCCATTCCTTTCCTCATTCAACGTTGTTTGCAACCCGATTGAAATTTTCGATTGGACCCCGCCCGCCTCGTCTCCTAGACTGAAGATCTCTAGCGGAGCGTCCCCGTCCGCCAGCTCATAGGTCACAACGTAACGGAGCAACAGGACATGCAGCATTCCCCCGCGAGTGAAAACACTCCGAACACCGCCGAGATTCAACAGATCGTGGATTCGGTCTACGAGAAGTATAAGAACGTAGACGACGGCGAAGTCGCCACCTACATCCCTGAACTCGGCAAAGCCGATCCCAGTCATTTCGGAATCTGCCTCGCTACCGTCGAAGGCCACATCATTAAAGCCGGCGATTGGGACAAAGAGTTCACCATCCAGTCGATGTGCAAGCCCTTCGCCTTTCAAATGGCGCTCGAACGCTGGGGCAGGGAAAAGGTCCTCAAGCACGTCGGTGTTGAACCCAGCGGCGACGCGTTCAATTCCATCGAGCTCGACGCGAAGAATACCCGGCCGTTCAACCCCATGATCAACGCCGGAGCCATCGCCGTATCCTCGCTTATTAAGCAGGAGCCCGTCGAAGCCGGAGTCCAACACTTCCTCACCACCATGAGCAAGGCCGCCGGCCGCGAGCTCAAGATCGATCAGGACGTCCTCAACTCCGAAACCCTCACCGGTAACCGCAACCGAGCCATCGCCTACCTCATGCGCAATTTCGGCATCATCGATGAACAAGTCAATGAGAGCCTGCATCAATACTTCGCCCAATGTTCGGTGCTGGTCACCTGTCAGGATGTCGCGCTGATGGCAGCGACGATGGCCAACATGGGCATGAACCCCCTTACCGGGGAACGCGTCTTTGACTTCCAATTCATCAAGTACGTGCTCACGGTGATGTTTACCTGCGGCCTCTATGATTACGCCGGAGGCTGGGCCTATGAAGTCGGCCTGCCCGCCAAGAGCGGCGTCGGCGGCGGGATCTTCGGCGTCGTGAACCGCCAACTCGGCATCAGCGTCTACTCGCCCAAGTTGGACGCCCAAGGCAACAGCGTCCGCGGCATCCTGGCGTGCAAAGAACTCGCCGGCCACTTCGGCCTCCACGCCTTCGAATTCACCAACGTCGGCAGCAGCTTTATGCAGTGGCTGCTGTAAGCCCGCGCTCTAGCGCCCGCGAAACCGGTTGATCAACCGCCGATCCTTCTTCGACGGCCGACCCTCGGGTAGCGCGCCCATCTCGACCAGAGCCTTGCGCTCCTCGGCCGCCTTCGCACGAGCCGCACGGCTTGCCTCGGTCTCCAGGTACAACCCCTGCGCCACCGCCGCGGGCCCGCGCATCTCACTCAACGCGAGCACCGCCAGCACGAACTCCGCGCCGCCCTCCATGCGGATCTTCAGAACATCGCCGACTCGCACCTCGCGCGCCGGTTTCGCCGTGATCCCGTTCGATTCCACGCGCCCCAACTCACACGCATGAATCGCCAGCGACCGCGTCTTAAAGAACCGCGCCGCCCACAGCCACTTATCGAGCCTCACTTACTTCTTCGTCCCCACCAGATGCTCGCGATCCTTCTCGTTCTCCAGGCACACGTACTCCATCAACTCCACGCCCGGCATCAGCTTGAACACACGGCTCTGCTTCCACGGACCCGTGTACGCCTTCGGATCGTCCACTGTGACCTCATACGCCATCGTCGCCGGACCCGTGCGTTCCAGCCGCTCCGTCAGCGTCAATTCCTCACTGTGCGGATGCCCCTGCGTGTCCAGCGACGTGATGTCATTCATCGCCACCGTCTTGATCACCAGAGCATCGCCATCCCACTTCGCCGTCGCCTTCCCCAGCCACGACGGATACAGATCGGTCGGTGCCGGCCCGTTGATCGGGATCGAACGAAACTCGTGCCACGATTCGTACATGATGACGACACGATCCTTGGTCTGCACGATCTGAATCGGATCCGGAGCATTCGCCTGCCGAGTCACACCCACCGGTAGACACGGGTCCAGTTTGCCGTCGAATTTGGCGAACTTTTCTTCGCCCCACGCCGTCATTTTCGCCGTAGTACCCCGCGTCAAATCCGGCGTGTACGGACCCAGCCACGTCCCCGTCAAATCCCTCCGCCACGGTTCCGAACCCGCCTGCTGTCCCCACCCCAAACTCGCAACCGCCAATGCCATCAACAAGAGCGCTTTCATGGCCGTCATTCTCAACCAAACCCTCCCCCTTGTCAATCGAATGGGCCATTCCATTGCGCCCTAGTACGAGGTAGACTAGAAGCTCCCCCGGTCAGAATTCGTGTGTTGTTAAGAACGCAATTTCGGGTCTTTACCGCAGCCTTCCTGCTCCACGGAGCGCTGTTTGCGCAAGCCGTGGACGAAGGCGTCCGCATGCCTCCACCGTTCGTGCTGACGGGCCCTCTGCCAAGCGGGATTGGTGGCTTGGCCATCCCTCCCTATCAGACTCCACAGGTGCAAGGTCCGGGCGGACAAACTGCCGGCGCACCGCCTGCCTTTGGCCAACCCGCTGCTGGACAAGTTCCCATGCCCGGCGCACCCGGTGGCCCCCCGATCAGCATCGACGCCAGCCAATTCGTTGCGCCCCCTTCGGGGAGCATCCAACCCGCGTCCAAGCTTCAGCCGCAGCCTGAACCTGCGTCCATGGAACGCCTGCGCCAGACCATCGATAGCCTCGAACTCCAGGTAACTGCCTTGCGTCAGATGCTGACGCGTGCCCCCAGCCGCGACGGATCCTCCGCCGTTTCGGCCTTCCAGCGTGGCCGCGACCTCGCCGCGCGCCGTCTGCACCGCGCCGCCATCGACGCCTTCAGTGACGCACTCCTGATCGATCCCGGCAATGACTCCGCGTTCCTTCTGCGCGGGGAAGCCTACCAGCAGTTGGGCGACTTGGCCAACGCCGAAGCCGACTTCACAGACTCCCTCAAGCTCCAGCCGCACAACTCGCGCGCCTATCTGGGCCGCGCCACTGTGCGCAACTCGCTTGGCAAGGTCGTCGAAGCTTTCTCCGATATTCACGAAGCGGTCACCCGCGATCCCAAGAATCCGCAGGTCTACCTGGTCCGTGCGCGGCTCTTCGAAGTGAGCGGGGATTTCAACGGTGCCATCGCCAGCTACACGGCGGCCCTCGATCTCACCCGCACCGATACAGCCCTGCTTGGCCGGGCGACGTCGTACCTGCGCGCCGGCCAGTTCGCCCTGGCTTCGAATGACTGTGAATCCGCCCGCACGTTGAACCCGAACGCCGCGCTCGCGCACCTGTGCCTGGCCGAGATTCATCTGCGTCAGAATTCCGTGGATCGTGCCGTGGCCTCGCTCAGCAGTGCCATGCTCGCCGCGCAGATGAGTGGTCAACCGCTGCCCGTGCTCCCGCAGTTGCCCGCCATCCTCGCGCAAGCGGCAGCACCTGTACAGCCGGTTCCCGTGCAGCCTGCTCCTGCTCCAGTGGTTGCTGCCGCTCCTGTGCCGGTAGTTCCTGCGGCTCCGGCCGTCGTGCCGCCCACTGTTCCCGTGGCCCCCGCGCCCGTCACTCCCGCACCGACACCCGCGAAGCCCGTGGTGGTTGCCGCCGTCGCTACGCCTGTACCCGCGAAGCCCGCCGCTCCCAAGCTCAAGCCTTCTGAGATCGATCGTCAGGCCCGAGCCCTCACCGATCAGGGCCGCTACGAAGACGCCATCGCGCTGCTCACGCAGGCCATCACCCAGTCGCCCAAGTTCGCGAAGGCCTTCAACGCCCGCGGCTACGCCCACCTGTTGATGACCAACTACAGCGCCGCCATCGCCGACTTCACCGAAGCCATCCGCCTCAACCCTGCCTACGCCAACGCCTTCCACAACCGCTCCGTCGCCCTGCGCAAACTGCGCAACACCCAGGCTGCCGAAGAAGACGAAAAGAATGCCTCGCGTTTGATGGCCGTCGCTTACTCCCCGATCCAATAGCTCGCGCCGGTTGCCCGTTTTACTTGCCCTTTTGCACGTCCGCTTCGGTGCAGATCCCGCCGTCGCAGCGATTGTTTTCCTCGCACACGAACTCCAGCAGCTTCCACGTCGGATGCAGCTTCATCCCGAAATCCTGCGTCCACGGAGCCGTGAAGATCTTCGGATCATCCACCGTCATCTGGTAGGTAACCGTCGTCGGATCGGTGAACCGCAGCCGCTCCACCATGTGCAGGTCATCGCTGTGCCACCGCGAGCCCTCGCCATCCTGGCTGTGCGTCGCGTCGAACATCCACTCCTTCAGGCCCACCGTGTCGATCACCAGCGTGTCGCCGTCCCACTTGCCCACCGAATCGCCCATCCAGGTCAGTTCCACGTTCTTGTCATGCGCGCGCCCATCGGTCGGGATCACGCGGAAGAAGTGCATGTACTCATACAGGATGATCAGCTTCCCCGGCGCCGCGATGAACTGTTGCGGGTACGGAGACAGAATCTGCCGCGAGAGCCCATTCGGCAAACACAGGCTGGTCGGATCATCTGTCAGCCGCTGCCCGGTGATCGGTCGAGCCATGAACTCCAAGCCGCCCGGCTTGAATGGAGACATCTTCTTGCGGTCGAACCGCGTCACCGTCGGCGAGTCCGTATCGTTCGGACCCACCTTATGAGTGAAGCCCGGCCCCGCCCACACGCCCGTGAAATCCGGCTTGCCCGCCGCATCGCGCGGGATGCCGGGAACCTGTTGCGCCGCGGCCGTCAACGCGCACACCACTGCCGTCATCAGAATCTTGTGCATGGCTCGCGTCCTTTAGTTGGTGGGTACGACGTCTTCCGCCGCGGCCGTGAACACTTCTTTGCCGTCCTTGGCGAACACCACTTTGCCGCCACTGCCGTTGTTCGATCCGTCGCGCGCGCGGAAGCCAGAGACCGTGATCACGTCGCCCAGCTTCATCACATCCTTGGTGATCCCGCGCCGCAGCAACATGCCCGGAGGCCCGCCGGAGAAGCCCCAGGTGGCCACTTTGCCCTGGTCATCTTTGACGTCCACGTAGAACCAGATGTGCGGATTCTTCCACTCCACCTTGCTGATGGTGCCGGTCACCTTCACCGGCTTCGTGTCGTCATACTCGGTCGCAAACGAATGATGCGCAAAGGCAGGGACCAGCGCGATCCCCAATCCCAATACGGCCGTGAGCAGTTGCTTCATGGCTCCCCCCTCTGAGGAATCAGTCTACAACAGCCCACGCCCGCCTAGTAGCTGAGGCGCAGGCCACCCGATGCGTTGCGTGACCATGCTCCGTAGCCGTTCACTTCCTGATACGACTCATTGTTCAGGTTGTTCACGCGCACGAACACCTGCAGATGCCGCGTTGCCTGATAATTCACCGTAAGGTAGGCGACGTTGTATGCACTGATGCGATTCACGCCGAAGTTCGCGAAGCTGTTCCGGCTGACCCCCACAAAGCGCGCACCGATGATCGCAGACAGCTTGCTCTTGGTGAATTCGAGCGACGTCGTGCCGGAGTTGCGTGGACGCCGCAGCAGCGTCTGTCCGACGTCGCTGGTCGTGGGCGAATCGAGGATGAGCGAGTTCAATCGCGTGTAGCCTGCGCTCACCTTCACCATCGACGTGAGCTTCACCGAGCCCGTGAGTTCCACCCCGCGACTCCGGCTCTTGGCAACATTCTGGAAGCTTCCGATGTAAAACGGCGGCGGGCCGGAAACGTATTGAATCAAGTCCGAATACAGGTTGCGGAAGTACGTCACTTCGGTCTGTACGCGATTATTCCACCATTGCCGCTGCAGGCCGGCTTCGAAGCTGTCGGTCTTAGCCGGGCGCAGGCTCGGGTTGCCCACATAGAAGGAGGTGTTGGCGAAGTTCTCCAGCAGCGACGGCTGCTTGATACCGCGCGCGAGGCTGAAGCGCAGGAACGTGTTCGTCGGCAATTTGAACGTAACTGCGCCGCGCGGAGCGAAACGGTAGCCGAAGACGTTGCTGTGTTCGATGCGCGCACCGGCCGAGAGGAAAATCCTCTGACGCCACGCGTACTGCTCGAACAGACTGAGGCCGTTGTTGCGGCGATCGACCGTCTGTCCCGTGACCAAGCCCGACTGACGTTCGAAATCGTAGCCTGCGACGAACATGCCGCCTTTGTGCGACATCGTGGCTTGGTAGCCGCCACTTGTGCGGTCGGTGACGTTGACATTGCCGCCCGGGAACGTCGAAATCGTTTCATTGACCACGCGAGTGCCGGGTGCTGCGGTCGAGCCCGCAGGCACGATTCCCGCGAAGTACACCGCTCCGTTCGCGCCATCCTGGACCAGCGCCGTCAATTTATAGGACTCGGGCGAGAAATCCTGGAAGTTGAACCGCTGGCGGTGGTAGCCGAAGTTCACACGCTGGCTGAACCAGTCATTGCGAGTATCATCCAGCTTCACGCCGACCACCGAGTCGCGATCCCGCTGCTGCGCATCGAGGTTGTAGGCGCCAAACGCGCTGGCCCCGGGCGCCCCAGTGTACGAATCGTACTCTCGGAAGAGCCCGCGCACGCTGGTGTTGTTCGACAACCGATAACCCAGGCTGCCGGTGCCGGTCGTGTTGCGGAACACGTTATTCGCAAACTGCCCCGTTGACCGGAACTGATCCGTGCTCAGAGAGTAGTCGCCCTTCGACAGAAACCCGCCGTTCAGATTCGCGTTCCAATGATCGGTGGAAAACGAGCCACGCTCGTACATCACTTCTGCATGCGGACGCGCGCGCTCCGGATCACCCCGCTTGGTGAACATCTGGATCACGCCGCTGGCCGCTTCGGCTCCGTAGAGCGAGCTTTGAGGACCGCGCACGATCTCCATGCGTTCCATCGCCGCGCTCGACACGCTGGCCAAGTTGATCGCGCCGCCCGGGTCGGTGACCGGGACGCCGTCCAGCAGGACCATCGCCGCGTTAGAGTCACCGCCGCGCATGAAGATGCTGGTGATCCCGCCGTTGCTTCCGGCCTGAACCACGTTCAGGCCAGGGACTTGCTGGAGCATTTCGGAGACCCGGTTCGGCTGGCGGAGTTGGAAGTCTTTCTCGGTAAAGACCGTCGCCGAGATACCGGCTTCTTCCAAGGCGATCGCGGTGCCGCCCGAAGCGGTGACCAGGACGGATTCCGACAGCACCCCGAGTTCGAGGTTCACGTCCTGTTGGGTGCTACCCGAGATCTGGATGGCCTTCGTGAAGCGCCGGAAGCCTTCGGCCTCCACCGCGAGCGTCGCGGGGCCGTTGGCCAGGCCGTCGATCCGGTAGCGGCCGTCGGAACTAGTGATAGCCGTTTTCACAGGCGAAGACCCGGCGGTAACGGTCACGTTCGCGTTGACGACGGTGGCTCCTTTAGGATCTTGGACCAGACCGGAGAGGCTGGTGGTTTGGGCGCACACGGGGAGCAGCGCAGTGAGAAGAATCAGGAATCGGAGAAACATGGAGGGTCGAAGGTCAGCTTAGCATCTAGCGGCCGGAAATCGACGGATTCCGGGGTCACGGTGGTGTATGTGACCGACAAGTGACCTAGATATATCAGCAACTTGCGCAGATCTGGGCGGGAATCGTGGTACGCTCTCCGAGAAGATGCGAGTCTGGATTTTGCGGGTTCACATGGTGGTTGGGCTAGTGCTCGCCGCCTACGCGGTGGCCATTGGGCTGACCGGTTCGGCGCTGGTATTCCGCGAGCAGATCCAGGCTTGGGAGTATCCCGACTTGCACCGGTCGGCTTCGATCCCGATTTCCACAACCCCGGATCAGGTGCTGGCCGTGGTCCGCGAGGCGTGGCCCGACGGCCGCCCGCTGACCGTCACTTGGCCCAATCAGCACTCCCCGTACTGGATGAGCTACGTGCTGCTGAAGAAGGGAGCTCGGGAGGTGTTCAGCGATCCGGCGTCCGGAAAGATCATCGGCGACCGGGACCCGTCGGGAGGGTTCAACGGGTGGCTGGCGCGGTTCCATACGAACCTGCTGCTAGGGAGTTCGGGTCGGAAGCTGAACGGGTACGGGGCGTGGCTGCTGGTGGTGATGTCGGTCAGCGGGACGATCCTGTGGTGGCCTCGGAAGATTGTCCGGCCTCGGCTGCGGGCCTGGCCGCTGCACCATGCGACCGGGATCGTCGCGCTACCGTTCATCGTGATCTTGTCGATCACGGGGACCTACTTTATCTGGTCGAGCGATTACGTGAAGGCGGTGAGTTCGGTGTTCGAGCGGACGAGCGAGCCCAAGGCTCGGGCGGTGGAGGGCGACCTGATGTCGGTCGCCGAACTGGCGGAACGGGCGTACGCGGTGCTGCCGGGTCGCGAGATTCAGCGGCTGGCGGTGGTGGATTCTCCCACGCAGGCCGTGCGGGTGACGATGCGTGAAGGGACTCCGGCGGAGTTCCATCGGGTCAGCACGGTGTTTCTGCATCCGGTGACAGGCGACGTGCTGGCGGTGAATCCGTTGAGCGGGCGTCCGGCAGGGGATGCGATTCTGTCGTGGTTCAGCGCGCTGCACTTCGGGATTTTCGGAGGCTGGCCGGTGCGATTGCTGTGGTTCCTGCTGGGGCTGAGTCTGCCGGTGCTAAGTGTGTCGGGCTGCCTGTTGTGGTGGAGACGCGTGGTCGTACCGATGCGGCGAAAAGGGCGGTCGAGGGTGGCTGCGTAGCACGAATCGCACTCGTTGCTCTGCTGGCGGCGTCGCTATTTTCTGCTCCTCCGGCAAAGCGCGTTGTGAGCTTGTCGGCGCCCTTGGCGTAGACGCTGTATGCGATCGGCGCTAGGGATCAGTTGGTGGCGGTGAGCGATGTGGCGGTGTTCCCGGAGCAACTGGTGGAGGATCGCAAGAGCGGACGCGTGAGAGAGTTGGGCGCGTTCATGAAGCCCTATCTAGAGAAGCTGAAGCAACTGCAGGCCGAGGTGTTTGGTCCGGAAGATGGGCGCGGAGCGGGACGCGATCGCGGCGAAGGCTGCCTCGGGTGAAGCTGTACGTCGAGGTGAATCACGAGGGTCCGTGGACGACGGGCGGCAAGAGCGCGTTGAACGATCTGATGAAGGCGGCGGGCGGAGAGAATATTTTCGCGGATCGTAAAGAAAGCGTCTTGGTGACGACGAATGTCAAGATTGTGCGGCGCGATCCGGAGGTGATCCTGTCGCCGATTTGGCTGGGCGCGAAGGTCGACGGGATCGACGGGATTATTCCGCTGGCTCAGATCGTCGCGCGGCCCCGGTATGGGGAGATCTCAGCGGTGCAGAATAGCCGGGTGCTGTACTACGATTCGGTGCTGCTGAAGCACGAAGGTCCGCAGCAGATTCTGGCGATCAAAAAGTTGGCTCACTTGCTGCATCCGGACGTGTTCGCGGATCCGCCGGGGACGATTGCTTGGGAGTTAGGGCGGATTCAACCCTTACGAGGAATGGAGCCGGGAAAACTGAGAAATCTCAGTCTGTCCCGGTTTTTGGGAAGGTCTGGAGCCCCAAGCCGGGATCGAACCAGCGACATCCAGTTTACAAAACTGGCGCTCTACCAGCTGAGCTATTGGGGCCTGTCTCTATCGTACCTGCACTGAGGCGGGATTTCCAGCTACGCGGTGAACACCTTTTTCACCTGTTCGGTGGCCCAGGCGAGGTCTTCTTCGGAGATGACCAGGGGCGGGGCGAGGCGGATGACGGTGGAGTGCGTCTCTTTGCACAGCAGGCCGAGCTGCATGAGTCGCTCGCAATAGGGGCGGGCGGCGACAGTGAGTTCAATGCCGATCAGGAGGCCGCGGCCGCGGATCTCTTTGATCTCGGGGTGGCGGATGGTCTGGAGGTCGGCGAGGAATTTCGCACCGAGGGTCTTAGAACGTTCGGCGAGTTGCTCGTCGCGCAGGACGCCGAGGGCGGCTCGGGCGACGGCGCAGGCGAGCGGGTTGCCACCGTAGGTGCTGCCGTGGGTGCCGGGTTCGAACACGCCGAGCACTTCCTTCTTGGCCACGACTGCAGATACAGGGTAGAAGCCACCGGAGAGGGCTTTGCCCAGGATGAAGGCGTCGGGTTGTACGTCTTCGTCCCAGCAGGCGAACATGGTGCCCGCGCGGCCGAGACCGGTCTGGATTTCATCGGCGATGAATAGCACGTTGTTGCGGCGGCAGATTTCCGAGGCTTGCTTGAGGAAGCCCGCGGGAGGAATCAAGATGCCGGCTTCGCATTGGATCGGCTCAAACAGGAAGGCGCAGGTGTTGGGCGTGATGGCGGCTTCGAGCGCGGCGGCATCGCCGAACGGGATCAGTTTGAAGCCAGGAGTGAAGGGACCGAAGCCGTCCTTGTAGGATTCTTCGGACGAGAAGCTGATGACGGTCGTGGTGCGGCCGTGGAAATTGTTCGTGCAGACGATGATCTCGGCCTGATTGGCGGGGATGTTTTTGTGCGTGTAGCCCCAGCGGCGTGCGGCCTTGATGGCGGTCTCGACGGCTTCGGCGCCGGTGTTCATGGGCAGAACCATGTCCATGCGGCACATCTCGGCGAGTTCTTTGCAGAACAGCGGAAGCTGGTCGTTGCGGAAGGCGCGCGAAGTCAGCGTGACGCGCTCGGCTTGGAGGTGCATCGCCTCCAGGATCGCGGGATGGCAATGGCCCTGATTCAGCGCCGAGTACGCGCTGAGGCAGTCCATGTAGCGCTTGCCTTCGGTGTCATAGACCCAGACGCCTTTGGCGCGTTCGACGATGATGTCGAGCGGATGATAGTTGTGAGCTCCCCACTGGTCTTCGACGTCAATCAGGTTCTGGGCGATGGTAGTCATGTCGGGGGCAGCCATTTTATTTCTTGGGTTCTCCCAATTGTCCCGCGATTTTGGTGGCTTCTTCAATGGCTCGGGCGAGTACGGAGCGGATTTTGCCGTCTTCCAGCATCAGCAGGCCACCGATGGTGCAGCCGGCGGGGGTGGTGACGTCGTCGCGCAGCGCGGCCGGGTGGCGGCCAGAGGCCTGGACCATTTTCGCGGCTCCGACGGCGGTTTGCGCCACCAGTTTCAGCGCGAGGTGGCGGGGCAGGCCGACGCGGACGCCGGCGTCGGCGAAGGATTCCAGGATGAGGTACTGAAACGCGGGTCCGCTACCGCTGAGGGCGGTGACGGCGTTCATGTAGTTCTCGTCGACTTGCAGGCATTGGCCGACGGCTTCGAAGATGCGCTGGGTGTTGTTCATCTGCGCGTCGCTCGCGTGGGTGCCACGACAGATGACGGTCATGCCTTCACGCACGATACACGGGGTGTTGGGCATGGCTCGGATCCAGGGGTTTGCGGTGGCGAGCTGGTCTTCAAGCTGGGCGCTGGTGAGGCCGGCCATGATCGAGATCATGAGTGTGTCCTTGGGCAAGCCGCTTTCGCGCAGGTGGGCGAGGACTTTCACGGCCTGGGCCGGCTTGACGCAGATGAGCAGCATGCCGGTGTTCTTGAGGCGGCGCTCATAGGCGATTTCGACAGGGATGCCGAGGTCTTTGGCTGCGGATTCGCAGGTGGCGTCGGAACGGGCGGAACCCCAGGCTTGGGACTTGGAGATGAGGCCGGAATCGAGCAGGCCGCGGAGAAGGGTGCGGCCCATGACGCCGCACCCGATGACACCGAGGGTTTTTCCCTTGGCGACGAGAGGAGATTGTTTCACGTGAGGACT
>CANIIC010000121.1 GCA_947467395.1 Bryobacterales bacterium | reverse complement strand
TTGATCGTCTGCACGTTGCCGTAGTTGCCGCCGCCCAAGTTGTAACGCACCTGAATGCGTCCCGCACCGGGCAACGTGGACCCCGTCGCGATCGCCATGTCCAGGCGGGAATCGTTATTAAAATCGGCAAGCAGCAAATGGCGCGGCACGGCTCCCAACGCCGTCACCACAGGAGCTGTGAGTTGCCCGCTGCCGTTATTGCGGAAAGTCAGCAGACTCTGCGATTCGGTTTCGAGGGCGAGGAGATCCACCCATCCGTCGCCGTTTACATCGGCCGCCAGCATCTGCGTGATGGAGACATTCGTGACGTTGTTCAACGTGATGGGGAGCGGCGCTGACGTGCCGTTGGCGTTGAACACGCGCAGCAGTGTTTCAGTGAGACCACCCATCACCATCGCCACATCCTGCCGTCCATCCTGATCGAAATCCGCCACGGCGGCTGCGCTGCGATCCGGCGCATAGGTGGGGTAGACCGTCGCGTTCCCGGGCAGCGCATACAACGAACTTCCCTGCGGCACGCCCAGAGTGTTCACCGGAACAATCTGCATCCCCGTGAGCCCCGCGCCCACCAGCAGCAGTTCTGCCGCGCCGGCGTCGTCCAGATCCACAGCAAGCGCGCGCGCCAACTGCGGATTCGGCATCAGCGCGGTCCGCACGAAGCCCACCGGAGGATCGCCTTTCCACAGTTCCGTCATCCCGAACTGGTGCGTCACCCCGATGTCCAGCTTGCCATCACCGGTGAAGTCCGCCGCCGAGAACGTGAAGGCCTGATTCCAGAACAAGTCCGTCGTGTAGCGCAACCCGAACGATCCATCGCTCAAGCCCGGTAACACCGAGAAGTGGCGCGGGTCGAGCACGATCACGTCGGGACGCCCGTCGCCGGTCGCATCCGCGATCGCCAGGCTCTGTCCGAAGGGAATCGGCTCCGTGCGCTGCAACTGGAAGGTCCCGTTGCCCTGCCCGATGGAGACGGTCAGCGTGCCGGCCGGCGTCAACGCGATGACGTCCAGCTTGCCGTCGCCATTCCAATCGGTCAGCGCAAACGCCGTCGCCGGAACCGACGCCACTGGGCCGCCAAACGTCCCATCGCCGTTGCCCAGCATCACCAGCAGCTTTCCGTCCGGACCCCGGCTGCTGCAGCACACCAGCAGATCCTGCTTACCGTCGCCATTCACGTCGCCGGCAGTTGCCGAATCATAGGTAAAGGCCACCAAGGTGAAAATCGGGGGTGGCGGATCGGAAAACCCACGTCCCGCGACGCCCATCTGCATCGCAACGCCGGTGGAGCTGACGTAGGCACTGTCCTTGCGTCCGTCGCCGTTGAAATCGGCCAGCACCCAGCGACCCAGCGGGCGCGCGCTGTTCTGCGGCACCCGGATTTTCAAGGGCACCGTGGTCGGCATTGCCGCCACGCAGGCATCCCGTTCCCGCTTCAGCCGGGCTACATCCTCGGCCGCCACCGTTGGGTCCACTTGCCGCGCGACGCCTTGCAAAGAAAGGAAGATCTGCGGCTGCGACCCGCTGGTATCGACGAGCACATCGTCGGCCGCGCCTTCCTGTCCCAGAGAGACGTAGCAAGGCGAGCTACTCCCTACCCCGGCGGCCCAAACGGGCCCCAGCACCAGGAACATCAGCAGTCCGACAGCTTTCACTCGAGCCTCCTCGCCCGGAAAGGGCGGATTGCGACCAGTATATCGAGCAGGAGCGTTGTTCATGTTATGCTGGTAAGGTACACCGGTTAGGGCGGCTAGCTCAGTTGGGAGAGCACCACGTTCGCATCGTGGGGGTCGTGGGTTCGAATCCCATGCCGTCCACCAGTACCCTTCCTTCCTGTACACTGAACCCATGTTGAAGAAACTCCTGGCGCTGGCCGTGTTGGCCGCTGGACTCTCTTTCGCTCAGGGTCCGGTCTACGAACTTCGCACCTATACGGCACCCGAAGGTAAGCTGGACGCTCTGATCGCCCGCTTCCGTGACCGCACCATCCCGATTTTCAACCGCCTGCACATGGAAAGCGTCGGCTACTGGGTACCCAGCGACGGGCCGCAGGCCAAGAACACGCTGATTTACATCCTGAAGCACCCGAGCCGCGCCGAAGCTGACAAGAACTGGCGCGCGTTCCTGGCGGACGAAGAATGGAAGAAGGTTGTCGCCGAGACCGAGAAAGACGGTCCGCTGGCGACGAAAGTAGATCGTGTCTACATGGACGCGACGGCCTTCTCAAAACTGAAATAAGTGGCCAAGCAACTCTCCCGCGAAGAACAACTGGAACTGATGCGCCGCGACTGGGATCGCCGCGCCCAGGAAAACGCCCGCTACTACGTCGACACCAGCCGCAAGGACTGGACCGACGACACCTTCTTTGCCTCCGGGCAGCAGGCCATCAATGAGGACATCCTCACGGACATGGGCAACATCTGCCAGGGCAAGGACCCGAAGTCCATGCGGATCATTGAGATCGGCTGTGGCGCGGGCCGCCTGACCCAGGCATTATCGAAGGTGTTCGGCGAGATCCATGCCGTCGACGTCAGCGGCGAGATGGTGGCGCAAGCCAAGGCCGCGCTTGGTGATCGGCCCGGCGTCCACATTTACCAGAACAACGGTTGCGACCTCCGCGTCCTGCCGGAACTGGACTATGACTTCGCCTATTCGGCCATTGTCTTCCAGCACATCCCCAGCCGCGAAATTATCGAAACCTACGTTCGCGAAGTGAACCGGCTATTGAAGCCCGGCGCGCTGTTCAAGTTTCAGGTGCAGGGCTACTTGGCCACCGACAGCACTCCGGATGATACGTGGCACGGCGTCTCTTTCAGCGAACAACAGGCTCGCGAGATGGCGGAACGCTGCAATTTCGAGATGCGCTACTCCTACGGCGCCGGCGTCCAGTATTTCTGGCTTTGGTTCTTCAAGAAACCGGCCTCTGCGCTATAAAACCCAGCCTGTTTGCGCGTTTTCCCCGAAATTCGGGCAGACGCGCGCCTAAGTCATTGATCTTACACTGGCACCCGACGTGCAGCCTCAGACGCCGTTATGGGACAACTCGTCGCCGGAATGGCCACCATGCACGCGCAGTTGTCCACTCGGCCGGGCCCTTTGGGCGTGGTCCTGGATGAAACCAAGCCGCAGGCCGAAGAGCGGCGCATGCTTACGGGCGCGGCGCACTAGGAGTTGCTCAGCAGGTGACGGGTAGTTCGAGCACGTGTAACATAGGGGAGTCCAGCCTTTGGAGCTGGGCCGGACTCCCCGTGGAAGAACGTTTTCGCGAACTACTCGAAGCCGCACCCGACGCCATCATGCAGGTGGATGGGGAAGGACGAATTCTCCTAATCAACAGAGTGACTGAGGAGATGTTCGGATATTCGCGCGAGGAATTATTGGGGAATCCGGTCGAACTCCTGGTCCCCGCCGACCTGCGCCACCGGCACTCCCAGCATCGCGAAGCGTACGCACATCATCCCGCCATGCGGCCGATGGGCGCCAAGCTTCAGTTGGAAGGAATGCGCAAGGATGGCACGCGCTTCCCGCTCGAGATCAGCCTCAGCCCCGCTGGCGGAGACGGCAACGGCGCCATCCGCGTCACGGCCATCATTCGCAACATCACGGAACGCAAACAAGCTGAGGAACAACTGCGCGCCGTCGAGCTGGAATACACGCGCGAGTTGGAAGAACGCAATAGCCAGATCGAGCGCGCCAACCGCCTGAAGAGCGAGTTCCTGGCCAGTATGAGCCACGAACTGCGCACGCCACTGCACACCATTATCGGGTTCGCCGAACTGCTGGCCGAAGAACTACAGGGCCCGCTGAACGACAAGCAGAAGCGCTTCATCGGCCACATCCACAAGGATTCGTTGCATCTCCTGGAACTGATCAACGACATTCTGGACCTCAGCAAGATTGAATCCGGCCGCATCGCGCTGCGTCCGGAAGCCTTTGATTTCCAGACCGTTGTCCATGAATCCGTCGCGACGGTGCAAGGCTTGGCCGACAGCAAGCACTTGAACATCATCACCAAGATCGACGTTCCCACGGCACTCGTAGCGGACCGGCTGCGCATCAAGCAAGTGCTGGTCAACCTGCTCAGCAACGCGGTGAAATTTACACCCGACAATGGCCGAATCGTCGTGGAAGCCAAGGTCCTAGACGGCAAGCTCCACGCGAATGTGACCGATGACGGAGTCGGCATTCCCCCGTCCGAACACGCATCGATTTTCGACAAATTCCACCAGGTGGGCGCCACCACCAAGGGCGTCCGTGAAGGCACCGGGTTAGGTCTGGCCATCACGAAACATCTGGTGGAAGAACATGGCGGTGCCATCTCTGTGGATAGCGCGCCCGGCAAAGGCAGCCGTTTCGCCTTCGTCATTCCACTCCAACCCCAGAGAACTGCATAACGCGCATGAAACGAATCCTGATCGCTGACGACAAACCCAACGGCCGTGAGCTGGTTCGCACCATTCTCGAAAACGACGGCTATGAAGTTTTTGAAGCAGGCGACGGCCAACAGGCCCTCGACAAGGCTCGCCAGGTCCATCCGGACCTGGTGATCCTCGACCTGCACATGCCCGTGCTGGACGGCTTCGGCGCCGTCGAAGCGCTCCGTAAAGACGCCGAACTCAAGAGCACTCCCGTGATGGCGCTCACAGCCAGCGCGATGATGGGTGACCGCGAACGCGCGCTGGGCGCCGGATTCACTGGTTACTGTACCAAGCCCATCCGATTGTCCGTGCTGCGCGCCGAAGTATCCCGACTGCTGCGCCCTGCCTAGGCATGCACTCGACACGCAAGTGAGAGAAACTAACACCCTATGTCCCCCAAAGCTGCTGTCTCACTCCTGATCATTGATGACAATCCCGGCAGCCTCGAAATGTTGTCTTCCGCCTTGGCCCAGCCCGACGTGCATGTTTACACTGCGTCCGATCCGGAAGACGGCCTCGACCTGCTGCACCAACATCATCCGCAGATCGTACTGACGGATCTGGTGATGCCGCACATGAGCGGGCTCGAAGTGCTGGATCGCGTGATGGAATACGACCCCTCCACCGACGTCATCCTGATGACCGCGCACTATTCCAGCGAAACGGCTGTCGAAGCAATCAAGAAAGGCGCATCGGACTATCTAAACAAGCCGGTCTCGATCGCCGCGCTGCGCGAACGCGTGAATACGTTGCTCGAAAGCGCGCGCCGCCGCCAGCGCGCCAATCAACTGGAAGACGAACTGCTGGCCAGTGCCGAATTTGAAGGCATCGTCGGCAACAGTCCGCTGATGTGGGACATGTTCTCGCGCATCCGTCGCGTCGCGCCGCATTACCGCGCCGTGCTGGTCACCGGCGAAACCGGCACCGGTAAAGATCTGGTCGCGCAAGCGTTCCACAAGCTCAGCCCGGCGCGCAACGGCCGCTATGTGGTGCTGAATTGTTCCGCCGTGGTGGAAACTCTGTTTGAATCCGAACTGTTCGGCCACGTCCGCGGATCGTTCACCGGAGCGGCTGCCGATAAGGCCGGCCTGTTCGAACACGCCCACGGTGGCACCCTGTTCCTGGACGAAATCGGCGACATGCCGCTGGCCACGCAGGCCAAGCTATTGCGCGTCCTGCAGAATCAGGAAGTGCAGCGCGTCGGCTCGCTCACCGCGCGTAAGGTGGACGTGCGCGTCGTCGCCGCCACCAATCACGATCTGCGCCAAGCCATCGCCGAAAAGCGCTTCCGCGAGGATCTGTTCTATCGCCTATCGATGGTGGAGATCTCTGTTCCTTCGCTGGCCCAGCGCAAAGAAGATCTTCCGCTGCTGGAGCGTCACTTCATCGCCCGCTTCGCGAATCAGTACGGCAAGACCATTCGTGGCCTGACGCATCGTGCCCAAATCGTGCTGGCAATGCACTCCTGGCCGGGCAACGTGCGCGAGTTGGAAAATGTCGTCGGTCACGCCTGTATGATGTGCCTGGGAGATACGATCGACGTCGCCGATCTGCCACCGTACCTGCAAACCCCTGGCGAACGCCCACTGAGCGCTGTGGCGACCGCCGCCCCAGACCCCGGCATCACGTCGCTGGAAGATCAGGAACGCATCCTGGTCATGCGCGCCATGGAAGAGGCCGACGGCAATCAGAGTCAAGCCGCGCGCATCTTGCGCATCGGCCGCGACGCCTTACGCTACAAGCTGAAGAAGCACGGACTCTAAACGCTGATGACCGGACAGGGCGCGCTGCGGATGATGCCATAGGCATGCGTCCGTAGCCGCCCCAGTGTCTCATCCAGCATCCCGCGGCCGATGATCACCAGATCCGCGTTGCGCTGCAACGCTTCCTCCCGCACGACCGTTGTCACGTCGCCTGCCACTACGTGTACCGGCGCATGAATGTTCGCCGCCTGCATGTAACGCTCAATCTGCTCCCGCGCGTTCTGCCGCAGCACGCTCTCATATTCCTGGTTCATCTGGCGTTCCGGCCACGTAGCCGCCCCGGGAATCGCATGCACCAGATACAGATCCGCCTTCACCGCCGCCGCGAACTTCGCCGCCCAATCCACCACCGGTCCACTCTTCAACGGACCATCCACCGCGCACACAATCGTCTTGCAGTCCACCTGATGCAGCGCCGGCACCTCATCGGTATGCGTGGCCGTCCAGACCGGACACTCCGCGTCATGCAACACCTTCGACGCCACTGATCCCAGTAGCAACGACCGGAACGGTCCGTACCCGCGCGTCGGCATCATGATGAGATCTACGCCTTCTGACTGCGCGTACTGCGTGATGATCTGGGCCGGATCGCCCAACTCCGCCACCCTGCGCACCGTAATTCCCGCCAACTCCGTGCTGAATGCACCGGCCAGCCGGTGCTCGAGGTTCTCGCGTAGAACTTCCAGATCCACCGGCATCGTCCCGCCCGGGACCAACATGCCTCCAACAGGTTCCCAGAAGGGAGGTAAAACATTGATGAGGGTCACTTCCGCCCCGAATCGAGTCGCGAAAACCCGGACAAACGGCGCGGCCGCCGCGTTCCGCTCCGAAAAATCCACCGGAAACAGGATGTGTTTGATCGCCAGCATGCCTGTCTCAACAGCAATTGCACGACCACTCATTCCGTTACCCGCGCGTAACCATTCTTCGTACCCGCGCCCCCCGGATTTATGGGACACTGGTCAGATCGCAGGAGTCCCCAATGGTAGGCAAGACCGTCCAACATTACCAGTTTCTCGAACGGCTGGGGGCGGGTGGGATGGGCGAGATTTATCGCGCTCAGGACACACGCCTCAATCGATTTGTAGCAATTAAAGTTCTCACTGGTTCTGGCTCCAGCGACCCAGATCGTCGCCGACGCTTCATCCAAGAAGCTCAGGCCGCATCCGCCCTGAACCATCCGAACATCATCACCATCCACGACATCCTCACGGATGGCGAGTCGCAGTTCATGGTGATGGAACATGTCCAAGGCAAGACCTTGGCCGATCTCATCCCCAAAGGCGGCCTTCGCGTGCCGCAGGTGCTGAAGTTCGCCATGCAGATGACCGACGCGCTGCAAACCGCGCACGCCGCCGGCATCATCCATCGTGATCTGAAGCCCGGCAACGTCATGGTGACTGAAGCGGGCCTGGTGAAGGTCCTCGATTTCGGCCTTGCCAAGCTGGCCGAACCCGCCCCCATCACCCAGGATGACGCGACGCGCACCATCGCCGACGCGCCCCTGACCATGGAAGGCAGCATCATTGGCACCGTGGCCTACATGTCGCCCGAACAGGCGCAAGGCAAGAAGGTCGATACCCGCTCCGACATCTTCTCTCTGGGCGTCGTGCTCTATGAAATGATCACAGGCACCCGCGCGTTCCAGGGCGATTCGACCGTCGCCACGCTGACCGCTATCTTGCGCGATGACGTCCGCACGATCACGGAGATTGCTCCGGACGTTCCGCCTAAGCTCGAAGAAGTCATCCTCAAGTCGCTCCAGAAATCGCAGGACGACCGCTTCCAGACCATGAAAGAGATGCACATGGCGCTGGGAGCACTGAAGCACGAATCGGATTCCGGCGTGCTCTATCGTTCGCAGGTCATGACGCAGATGGCTCCGCCCGCCGGCAAGACTCCGGAGAAGGCCGCGGCGGCACCCAAGCAGGGTGGATCGAACAAAACCGTTTTGGTCGCGGTCACTGGCGCGGTGGCCATTGCGGCCATCGGCGGAGCAGTCTGGATGCAGTCGAACAAGACGCCCGAAGTGACCGTAGTGCAAGCGCCTGCGCCCGTGCCGCAACCCGTGACCGAGCCCCAGCCCATCCCAGACACGCTGACCAACGATGGCGTGATTGAGATGGTCAAGGCGAAGCTTCCGATGGAAGTGATCCTCAGCACCCTGCGCAGCGCTCCGAACAAGTTCAACCTCTCGGCGACCGAAGTCATTCGCCTCTCGAAGGCCGGTGTGCCCCTCAACGTGATCGAGGGCATGCGCGATCCCAAGAGCATCCCGCCGCAGAAGGTTCCGCCCAGAACGGTGGATGTCGCCAAGGTCGGCACGGCGCCGGCGAATAATGCGAAGGGCGCTCCCGGTGCTCCCGTGCCGCCGAACACTCCGGCGGCGCCCGTGGCCGCCTCACCGCAAGCGCAGCAGTCGGCCGCACCGGTTCCCGTGGCCAGCGCACCGGCCGCCGCTGAACCCGTAGCGACGGCGAAAGCACCTGCAGCCGGCGCTCACATCGTGCTGCCCGACGGCTCTCCGTTCCCGATCGTTTTGTCCGCAGATGTGCCGGAAGATGCCAAGCCCGGTCTAGCACTGCACTTCACGGTAAAGAACGACGTGAAAATCGGCGGCGAAACCGTCATCCACAAGGGCGCTGCCGCGACAGGCGAAGTCACCCAAGGCAAGCGTACCTTTGGCAAGATGCAGATGAAGTTGACCTCGGTCACCGGCGCGGATGGCAAGACTTACAAGATCCGCGCATTGTCAGCCCGGTCGAACAAGAGTCAGGAACGTCCCGTGGATACCGGAGCGAAAACTCCGAACAAAGTCCAAGCCACGGCGGGAACGGACTACATCGCCTACGCCGACGGCGATCTCAGCATCGCCGTAAACCACTAACTGGACAACGGGCTCGTTAGAAGCGAGCCGGTCGATCCGTCACAAACGTCAGCACCGTCTCCGAAGGTACTTTGACCTTCTGCGGATCCAGCAACACCTGCGCACCCGCGCCCGCACCGGCACCCGCCGCAGCACCGATCGCGGCACCTTTACCGCCGCCCGCGATGCCGCCGATGATTGCACCCACCGCGCCTACCGCCGCAGCCGATTTCGCCGTGCGCGCGCCGCGCGAGCCGCTCTGCTGGGACACGTCTGACGTGTTAATCTCCACCGTCTTGCCGTCAATCACCACCGACCGCAACTGCAGCGTCAGTGAAGTACGGCCCTTCAGCTTGCCCGAATCCTGCGCATCCACCAACCGGACCACCGCACGCGAACCCTTGGCCGCCACCACATCGTTGCCGATCGTGATCGGCTCATCCAGCGAGGCATCGAAATCCTGACCCACGCGATTTGTTTCCGAATCGATCGAATCGATCATGCGCACGCGCAGTTCCGTGCCGCGCGCCAACTCACGCGTCGCCGCCTGCTTCACCATCATCGACAAAAGGCGCTCGCTCACACCGGCCTGCTTGAGCTCCACGATGCGGGACGCATCGGTCGAAAAACTGCCCTGACGGCGGCCCAGCAGGTCGATGATGAAGGTGTCGCTGAAATTGGCCTTGACCAAACGCAACACCGAATCCGTATTCAGCGCTTCGCCCGCCGGAGCTTTCTTCACCACCGCTCCAATGATGCGCTCATTCGCGCCGCCCTCTTTCATCTGAATCAGGCTGCTGACGTCCGCACTGAGCCGCGATCCTTGCGCGTCAATGAGGTCGGTCACGAACTGTTCACTGAGTCCGGACTTTGCCAACTTGATGACGTCGTCGTTCGTCATCGTGGTGTTTTGTCCAAACACAGATGCAGCCGCCAGAACCGCCACCATCGGAAAATGGAATCGCATGCAGGGAAATCTCCTCAGTGCTTATGATGCACACCGAGGGAATCGCGTTTCAAGGAGGGAAACACTTCGGGGGTGGTCAACCCGAAGCTAGATCTGGCGGTGAGGGTGAGATTCGAACTCACGGAACCCGTGAAGGTTCAACGGTTTTCGAGACCGCCGCATTCGACCACTCTGCCACCTCACCGATCTCTTCCAAGGTAGCGAATTCCGGGCGCTTGAAGCAAGTCAAAACCAGCCATTCCCCGCGCAACCCACTCAGCCTGTTACGCTTGAAGATTCAATAATGTCCGATAAAAAGTTACAGATCATCCCGCTAGGCGGCTTAGGCGAGTTCGGCATGAACTCCATGGCCATCCGTTATGGCGATGACATCATCGTTGTCGACGCCGGCATGATGTTCCCCGACGACGAGCTCCTCGGCGTCGACATCGTCACCCCCGACTTCGGTTACCTGGAGCAAAACAAGAGCAAAGTCCGCGGCTTGGTGCTCACGCACGGCCACGAAGATCACATCGGCGGCATCCCGTTCCTGCTCAGTCAGGTCAACGTTCCCATCTACGGCACGGCCTTCACGCTGGCCTTGGTGGAACGTCGCCTCGAAGAGCACGACATGGTCAAGGAAGCCGATCTTAAGACCGTCAAGCCCGGCGACAAGCTCGAACTCGGCCCCTTCTCCATCGAATTCGTCCACGTCACGCACTCCATCGTCAGCTGCGTCGCCCTCGCGATCACCACTCCGCTGGGTGTCATCATTCACACCGGCGATTTCAAAGTCGACCCGACGCCCACCGACAACGTTCTGTTCGATCTCCACACACTGGCCGAATACGGCAAGCGCGGCGTCCTGCTGTTGATGTCGGATTCCACCAACGTCGACCGCCCCGGCTATAGCGAAAGCGAACGCGCCGTGCGTCCTCGCCTAGCGGACCTGTTCATGCGCGCCCCGCGCCGCCTGGTCATTTCCTGTTTCAGTAGCTCGATTCACCGCTTGCAGCAAATCCTGGATCTCTCGCAGGAATACGGCCGCAAGGTCGCCTTCTTCGGACGCAGCATGCTGAGCACCACCGAAATCGCGCACGATCTCGGCCTGTTGCAGATCCCCAACGGCGTGCTGCTTCGTCCGCAGGACGTGATGCAGGTAGCGCCCAACAAATTGGTCGCCGTCGTCAGCGGCACCCAAGGTGAACCGATGGCTGCGCTTTCGCGCGTTGCCGTCGACAGCCACAAGCATCTCTCCGTGCAGCACGGCGATATCGTCGCGCTCAGCTCACGCATCATCCCCGGTAATGAGAAGGCGATCTATCGCATGATCAACCACCTCTCGCGCCGCGGTGCCGACGTCGTCTACGGCAGCATGACCCCGCCGATCCACGTCTCCGGCCACGGCTACGCCGAAGAGCTGCGCCTGATCCTGAACCTGGTTCGTCCGCGCTTTTTCGTACCGCTGCATGGCGAATATCGCCAGCTTTCCAAGCACGCCGCGCTCGCGCAGCACTTGAAGCACTGGGGTCTGGAGGACACCTTCATTCTGGAATCCGGCGACACGCTCGAAATCGATTCAAAGGGCGCGCGCAAGGGTGAGAAAGTCGCCGTCGGCCGCGTCTGCATCGATTCCGGCACGTTGGACGAAGTGGTGCAGGACATGGTCATCCGCGACCGTCGCCACATGTCGGAAGACGGCTTCGTGGTGCCGATCCTCGCCATCGATAAACACACCGGCTTGATCGAAGGCCGGCCGGAAATCGTGACCCGCGGCTTCATCTCGCTGGAGGAAAGCCCCCAGCTGATCGAAGACGCCCGCGCCATCGTGATCAAGACGATTGAAAATTCCTCCCAGGAGGAAAAGGGTGATTGGGGCGTGATGCAGGAAAAGATTCGGGCCGACCTGAAGCGCTACCTGACGAAGCAAACCTCACGCCGGCCCTTGATCATGCCCGTGATTCTCGAAATCTAGGCCAACACCACGTCCAGCACGGCGCTACGCTTCTCTTCCCGCACCACGCGTAGCGCCTCAACGATCGCAGCCTCTACTTCTTCCACCTCCTCCACCTTGCGCGCATAGGCTCCACCCGCCGCCGCCGCGATGTCCGCATACTGCGGCGTCGGGTCGAACGCAATGTTGATATCCGCCTCGCGGCTGCCGTAGCCATCGGGATGCACGCCCAGCATGGAGAAGCGCGGCGCGCGCCAGCCGCCGTTGTTGAACACCACCGTCAGGAACGGCGCCTGATACTTCCGTGAGATCCAATGCACCGTCGACGGGATGCTGAACATGTACGATCCGTCGCCCGTCATGCACACCACCGTCTTGTCCGGTGCCGCCATCTTCATGCCGACCGCCGCGCCGCCGTTCCAGCCCAACGAACTCGCACCGCTGGTGAACCGCGTCCCCGGCTTCGTGCACATCATGTGATTCGTGATTGCGCTGTAGTTCGTGATTCCTTCGTTGACGATGATCGTGTCTTGATCCGTCGCGCGGCGCACACACGCCGTCAGATACTCCGGCGTGATCCCTGCCGCCTTCGGCTGTTCCTTCTCGACTAATGCCTGCGTCCACGCCGCGTGCATCCCGACGTAGTGCGCCAACCGCTCCCCAACCGCACCGCCGTCGACTTGCATCGCGTCCAAGCG
>CANIIC010000120.1 GCA_947467395.1 Bryobacterales bacterium | reverse complement strand
TTGACGTGGGTCAGCAACAATCACACCTACAAGTTCGGTTCGGAATTGCGCATCGAAGGCGTGCCGACGTTACTCTACACCGCCACCAACGGCGTCTTCCAGTTCAGCGGCGACCAGAGCGGCCTGCCCTCCACCCAAGGTCAGAACATTCAAGGCGGCATCGTAGGCGCTCCATACGCCAGCTTCCTGCTGGGCTCGGTGCAGACTGCGAATATCGCGAACCCGCCGCAAGCTCGCGTCGGACAGACGGCGTGGGGCTTCTTCGCCCAGGACACATGGAAGATCAGCCGCAAACTGACGCTCGACTACGGACTGCGCTACGACTACCAAGGCTACCCGAAGGAACAGTACGGCCGCTATCCGAACTTCTCTCCGCTGACCCCGAATCCCAGCGCGAGTAATCGTCTTGGAGCAGTGATCTTCGAAGGGGAAGGTCCCGGACGCTGCGGCTGCAACTTCGCCAAAGTGTATCCGTATGCGTTTGGGCCTCGCTTGGGCGCGGCCTACCAGATCAACGGCAAGACCGTGCTGCGCGCCGGCTGGGGCATTGTTTACTCCGGCACGCCGACCAACAACCAGACCACCACCGCCATCTCTGTTCCGAACCCGGTAACCACCGCGGCGTTCGGTCAACCGGTGATGACGTTGCGCGACGGCATCACAATTCCCGCCTCCCCGTGGCCGAATCTGGATCCGGGTCAGTATCCGCCCGCGGGAACCACCACGGCACCCCGTATGTGGGTCGACCAGAATGCTGGCCGCCCGGCGCGCCAGATGCAGTGGAGCATCGGTCTCCAGCGCGAGATCTTCAAAGACCTCGTGGTGGAAGCGTCCTACGTTGGCAACCGCGGCGCTTGGTGGACAGCACCAGGCCTGATCGACGTCAACGCGAACCGTCCAGATCAGTTGCTCAAGAACTTTGGTCTCGATACGAACAATGCCACGGATCGCACGTTACTAGCGGCTCGCGTCGATTCTTCGACCGCGATCGCGCGCGGTTTCAACCGGCTGCCGTATTCTTCGTTCCCGACGGGCTCGACGGTCGCGCAAGCTCTGCGGCCGTATCCTCAATTCGGCACAATCATCGCCCTGTGGTCGCCGCTCGGAAACACTTGGTATGACTCACTGCAGGTGAAGATCAACAAGCGCTTCTCCCACGGATTGTCACTCACCAGCGTGTACACTTGGCAGCGCCAGCTGGCGACCGCACCAGACATCGCCCCGACTGCGGCGACAACGGGCGGCCAAGCCACGAACGACGTATTCAATCGTTCGAACAATAAGTACCTCTCCGGCTTCGATCAACCACAGATCTTCAACATCTCGGCAAACTATACGGTCCCGACCTTCGGCTTCGGCAGCAACAAAACATCGAAGCTGTTGTCTTGGGGTGTGCGTGATTGGACCTTGGGTGTCTTTGTGAACTACAGCAGCGGACTTCCGATCCAATCGCCTGCCGCGCAGAATCAGCTGGCGACGCTACTATTCCGCGGCACGTTCGCCAACCGAGTGGCCGGGCAGCCCCTGTTCACGCAGGATCTCAATTGCCACTGTTTCGACCCGAACAAGGACTTTGTCCTCAATCCAGCCGCGTGGAGCCAGCCGGCGGCGGGCCAGTGGGGAACATCCACCGCCTACTACACCGACTATCGCTTCCAACGTCACCCGGTAGAGAACATGGCGTTCGGCCGCACTTTCCGGGTGAAGGAACGTGCGTCGCTCAACATCCGTTTGGAGTTCAACAACATCTTCAATCGGACTAACTTGGTCAATCCCGTTTCGGCGAACTCCCAGGCGACACAGACCGTAACCAACGGGAAGGCGTCGGCTGGCTTCGGCTGGATCAACACAGCTAGCGTCCTGAATCCGCCCCGCAACGGCACGCTGGTCGCGAGATTCCAGTTCTAACGGCTTGCTGTACTGCACCGGCCGCATCCTCTCGTCCCCCCGGACGAGGATGCGGCCGGTTTTTTATTTAAGAAGTTCCAGCACTGTCTCGGCTGGACGGCAAGGACGAACCCCCGCTGGTGTTTCCACCACTGGTCGATTCAACAACACCGGGTTCTCTGCAAGGAAGCCGAGGAGTTGCTCATCGGTCCACTTCGGATTGGCGAGATCTAGTTCGGCGTAGAGCTTCTCGTTCGTACGCAGAAAATCGCGAACCGAGAGCCCGGAACGTTGAACAAGATCCTTCAGTTCCGCCACCGTCGGCGGGGTCTTCAAATACTCGACGACGGCGGGCTCGATCCCGCGTTCGCGCAAGAGCGCGAGCACGTTGCGAGACGTCCCACAGCCGGGATTGTGATAGATGGTCGCGGATGCCTTGGCCATTACGGGCGAATCACTTTCACCATGTAATAGAGGATCGGTGTCTTCACTTCCTTGAACCAGTGAGGAACACCGGCAGGAATCGTAATGATGTCGCCCTTGGTGAGATGATGAGTCACACCGCCTTCGATGTCGGTGCCCAGCCACTGCGCGGGACGGCTCAGCTTGCCGCCGATCATCTTGCCGCCGGTGACGAAGGTCGCTTCGCCTTCGGTGATGTAGAAGACGTCGGTTTCCTTCTCGTGCACTTCCACCTGCCCGGCCGCGGCACGACGAGCGACGGACGCGGAGAAGTCATCGCCAGAGGCCAGTGCCCCGCCCTTCGCGAAGGCTTCGGCAACCTTGGCGTGATCCACGTAGGTCGCCGCAGGGTCCGCAGCCTTGATCCCCAACACGACGCCGAGCAAGCAGGCCGTCAACAGCAGAGTCTGTTTCATAAGTCTCTCCTAAGCGACCGTCAACGGATCCGGCGTCAGCCGTCCCGTGCTGTCGCCAAATTTGTCTATCGGCACGCCAGCCTTATCCAGCAGCGTCACCAACAGATTCGACATCGGCGTGTTCTCGGGATAGTTGAGATGATGCCCGGTCTTAAACTTCCCGCCGAGCTTGCCGACCATCAGCGTCGGCAAATCCGAATGACGATGCAGGTTCCCGTTGCCCATACCGCCGCCGTACAGAATCAGGCTGTGATCCAACAGCGAGCCGTCACCATCCTGCATCTCACGCAGCTTCTTCAGGAAGTGCGTAAATAACAGGACATTGTACGTGTCGATCTTGGCCTTCTTGGTGATCAAGTCCGGATCATTGCGATGATGCGACACAGCGTGATGGCCGTCCGGCACGCCAATATTCGGGTAGGTGCGAGAGCTCAACTCTCGGCACATGATCATACTGAAGACGCGGGTGATGTCTGCCTGGAACGCCAGGGCTTGCAGATCGAACATCAACTTCACGTGTTCTTCGTACGATTCGGGGATGTCGATCGGTCTCTCGGGTAGCTCGATCGCTTCAGCGGAGCTGGCTTCCGCGCTCTGAATGCGCTGTTCGATCTCGCGAACCGAATCCATGTACTCGGTCAGCTTGGAGCGATCCCCTGTTCCGAGCGTGTTCGCCAGACGCGCCACTTCTTTCGTCACGGAATCGAGCAGGCTCCCGGTATTCTTCGCGACCGCCCGGCGTTGCGCTGCGTCACCGCCATCCCCGAACAAGCGTTCGAAAATCACACGCGGCTGCATCTCCGCAGGATTCGGCGTCGTCTCGCTGCGCCAGGACACTGTATTCACATAGAAGCAATCGCCCGAATCACAGGCCGCTTGCGTGGGACCATCAACGGACAGCTCCAGCGAGGGAATCTGCGTGCCCTTGCCGATGTGTTGCGCAATCAACTGGTCCGCTGTCGTCGCGAGCTTCACTTCGACGCCCGGCTTGCTGCGATCGTAGGCGTGCACGCCGCTCAGCCACACAGCCGAAGCTCGGGGATGATCGCCCGTGCCGTCGCCGAAGGTATCGGCCTGCAGATGCGCCAGCCCGCTCAGGATATTGGAGTAGCTCTTGAATGCTTCCAGTGGCTTGAGGATCGGAGGCAGATCAAACTGCGTGCCGACCGCCGTGGGATTCCAATGTTCCTGAATCACACCGTTCGCGATGTAGATAAAACCCATGCGCGGCGGCGCCACCGTCTTCGCAGTCAACGCGGGAGCCATCGCGTCCAAGAAAGGCAACGCGAGCGTCGTTCCTAAACCTCGCAAGAAGGTGCGTCGCGGAAGTGATTTCCGGGTAATGAACGTCATGAGCCTCCTTAGTTCCCCTTCGCCTGCCGCATCTGGAAGGGAGCGCTCTGCGCAACGCGGACCACCAAGGTCGAGAACTTGTAATTGTCCCGAGCCACAGAGCGAACAGCAGCGCGAATCGCGGGCGCGTCGTAATACTGCGTGTTCCTGCCCAGTGCGTACATCAACAGCTTGTCGGTGACCGTAGATACGAATTCATCCGGATGGCGGATCAGCGCCTGCTTCAGTCCAGCGACACCCTCAATCTTCGTGCCATCGGGAAGCGTACCGGCGACATCAATGGGTTGATCGTTATCGCGCTCGCGCCAATGCCCGATCGCATCAAAGTTCTCCAGCGCGAAACCGATCGGATCCATGCGCGAATGGCAGCCCATACACGCTGGATTCGAGCGATGCTGCACCATCGCATCCCGAATGGAAAGCGTCTTGCCAGTCTGCTCGCTCTCCGCCTTCAACGCAGGAACATTCGCGGGAGGTGGCGGAGGCGGCGCGTTCAGCAAATTCTCGAGAACCCACTTGCCGCGAACCACGGGGGACGTGCGAGTGGCATACGAGGTCAGCATCAGGATGCCGCCCTGCCCCAATAAACCACCACGCGGACTACCCGGAGGAAACGTGACGCGACGATAGTGGCTCCCCGCGATGTTCGGCACGCCGTAGTGCCTGGCGAGTCGCTCGTTCAGGAACGTGTAGTTCGCAGAGAGTAGTTCTAGCACGCTGCGATCCTCGCGCAAGACGCTATCGAGAAACAACTCGGTCTCGCGTCGGAACGCCAAGCGCAAGGTTTCATCGAAGTCCGGGAACAGAATCTCGTCGGGCTGCTTAGCCTCGACATCGCGCAGGAACAGCCACTGCGCGGCAAAGTTGTTCACCAGCGCTTCCGAGCGCTTGTCCTCCAGCATCCGGCGTACTTGTTGTTCCAGCACCGTCGGATCTTTCAATTTCCCCGCGACCGCCGCGTCAAGAAGTTCGTCATCTGGGATGCTGCTCCACAGCGCGAAGGACAAGCGCGAGGCGAGTTCCAGATCCGAGACGCGATAGCTGGTACCTGACGTGACTCCCGTCGGCTCGCGTTCAATGCGGAACAGGAACTGGGGGCTGATCAGGATGCGTTCGAGTGCGCGCTGAATCCCCAAGTCGAAGTCCGACTCAGCTCGACCGGCGTTGTAGAACGGGAGCAAGTCTTCCAAATCAGCATCCACCACCGGATGGCGGTACGCGCGGCGCAGGAGCGTCGAAAGAATCTGTTTGGCGCACGGCAGCTCGGCATCAGGCTGATTCGGTCGGCACACGAAGATGCGACTGCGGCTCGGCGTCTCGCCGCGACCCTTCGTCTCATACGGTCCCGACACCAGCACTCCAGCCAAGCCCGGCTGCGTTCCACGGGCGCGCATCCGCGGCCGCAACGTATTCTCATCGCGAGCCTGGTTGCGCTCCACGAACGTCACCCCAAGAATGTGCGGACCAGCCTTTACGGGAACCCGGAATTCGATTGGCTTCCCGCCCCCACTGCTGGTCAGCGCCGACGCGGCATGTTCGCCGTCCACCAGAATCTCAATCTCATGCGCATCGCGGCCAGCACCCGCGACATCCACCTTCACGCCGTACTCGCCGTCGAGCGGAAACTCGCTGTGAATCGCGATGCCGCCGCGCGTTCCGTATGGGAGTTCCTCCACGCGCGCGTCCTGCCAATGTTCCGCGGAGAGGCGATACGTGCTCGCCATCAGCGGAGCCTTCGGATCGCCCACCGCCAAGCGACTCAGCTTACGCGCCGCATCCAGGTACCGTTCCATCACCGTAGGCGACATGAACAGTAACTGCGCGATGTTATCGAAGCCGCTACTGACGTTGTCGGCAGGCAGCATGAGCGAGTAGTCCATCTCGCGCGGCAAGGTGTCGAGCGACAGAAGATCGCGAATGGAGTTCTGATACTCCGTGCGCGTCAGCCGGTGCAGCAACGGCAGTTCACCTGGATTCGGATTCGCGGTAGCCGCACGATCCAAAGCAGATTCCAGGAATGTAGCCGTGGAGTCGTAGGTCGCGGCGTCGGGACGAGGAGAACCGGCCGGAGGCATGGCCCCCGATCGAAGTTTGCGAATCACCTTCTCCCAGGTTTCGGCATGGCCGGGAATGTCGCTGAGCTGCGAAGGATCCAGCACAAACCCACCGACCGCCGTGCGCGCATTGTGGCACCCCAGGCAGTAACGATTGAACACGTCCGCCGGCGGCGTAGCCGGAGCAGTCTGCGACCGCAGATACGTCGCCACGCCCAGCAACAGCGCAATCCCGAACGAAGCTACACCGAAGCGTCTCATGGGCCCGAGCTTCATGATATAACTGGTCGCAGTCGCTGTACAGGAGGCGTACTCTGTTGAAACGTTTCATGACCGTGTGGATCGGGATGGCACTCAGCCTCGTCACGCTGAGCGCAGCGGATTTACGTCTCATCGAGGCCGTCAAAAAGCAGGACAGCAAGGCCGTCCGCGACCTGATCTCGCAGCGGGCCGATGTCAACGCCTCGGAACCAGACGGATTTACAGCCCTCCACTGGGCCGCGCAGCGCAACAACCTCGAACTCGCCGAAGCTCTACTGACCGCCGGTGCCAAAGCCGACGCCGTCAGCCGCTACAAGATCACCCCCATGGCGCTGGCCTGCACCAATGGCAACGCGGCACTCATCGAGCGCCTGCTGAAGGCCGGCGTCGATCCCAACGCGACCTCTGAGCAGGGCCAAACCGCCCTTATGACTGCGGCAATGACCGGTACCCCGGAGGCCGTTCGCGTGCTGCTGGCGCGCGGGGCCAACCCGAACCTCACCGAACCCCTGCAGAACCAGACCGCGCTCATGTGGGCCGCGGCAGAGGGCCGCACCGAGGCCGCAGCCCTGATCGTCGAGTTCGGCGGCAACGTCAAAGCGAAGTCCAAGGGCAACTTCACGCCATTCCTGTTCGCCGTCCGAAACGGCCACATCGACGCCGCGAAGCTCCTGCTGGATCACGGGGCGAACATCAACGACGTCTCGCCCGACGGCACCAGCGCACTGAACATGGCCGTGGTCAACGCATATTTCGAGCTAGCCGCCGTCCTGGTGAATCGCGGCGCAGACCCGAATCTGCCCGATCCGCGCGGCTCCGCACTCCACACGCTGGCTTGGCTGCGAAAACCCGGTGCGGACGGCGCTGCGGGCGTCGGCAACACGCCCCATGGACCTCCGGTGCCGCAAGGCAACGTCACCAGCTTTGAGCTCGCGAAACTGCTACTGGAGCACGGCGCCAACCCCAACGCTCGCGTGACCTGGATGGAACGCACCTTCGATAACGAAGGCGGCACCACGCGCAATCCACCGAACATCCAACTCGGCCGTCACTACCTGACTTACGTCGGCGCGACGCCGTTCTATGTCGCGGCGAAAAACGGCGATGCTCCGTACATGCGCCTGCTCGCTGATCACGGTGGCGACCCTAAGCTGGCCAATGCCCAGGGAGTCACTCCGTTGATGGTCGCTGCAGGCCTCGACTATTGGGAAGGCGAAGCCCCCGGTCCGTTCACTGGCTGCACGGAAGCAGAACGGCTGGAAGCAGTGAAGCTCGCGGTCGAACTAGGCAACGATATCAACGCCCAAGCCCACTTCGGGGACTTCGAGATGGTCGGCACGCCCGAATACACGCTGCTCTACTATCCGCTGAACATGGATGACATCCGCAGCAAGACTCTCGGCGACCCTCGCTGGGATGGAAGCTCCCCGTTGATCGGCGCGATCGTCTCCGGACAGGCTAGCATCGTGCAGTATCTGATCGACAAAGGCGCGCGCGTCGATATCAAGACGAAGCTAGGCTGGACCCCCTTAGCCGTTGCCGAAGGCGTCTTCTTTGCCAACGCGAAGAAGGAGTACCCGGCCGCAGCCGCAATCATCCGGACCGCGATGAATCGCCGTTAGCACAAAAACGAACAGCTCGCGCCAAACAGAAAGGGCGACTGCCGGTGTTCCCGGAGTCGCCCTTTTCTTTTCTACAGCGCGATGATTAGTCGCAGGCTTCGGTGATACAGATCGATTCCAGCGTCCGGCCCATCGGCGGAGCAGGCAAGCCTGCCTTGATCAACAAGTTGCGCAGAAGTTGACCAGCTTCCGGATGCGGGATCGCCGACTGTACCCCGACACGCACCAAGCCATCAGCATAGTCCACTGCCTGCCATGTGTGCACCGCCAGCTTGCCGCCGCGATTGTCGGTATTGCCGTAGTCGCGAACATCCAGCTTCGCGCCCTTGTCATACAGCGCCTGGATCACATCCGCGCGACCCTTGTGCGCAGCACCATGCAGTGCCGTGCGACCGGTATCGGCTTGAATATTCGGATCCACGCCCAAATCCAGCAACAGCTTCACAGCCTGGAACGTAGCTTCCGGCGACCACTCGTAGGTGATGCCATCCACCCAGCCGATGCCCGCAGCCACTTGCAGCGCCGTCACGTTCAACGTCGTGGCGATCTTCGGATCGGCACCGTTGGCCAGCAGCAGTTTCATCAACTCGATATCGCCCGACTGCGAAGCCCGCAGGAAGGCCGTCGCACCGTCTTCATCCAACCACTGGTTGGTGAACACCGTGCGCGTCTGCGTGCTGTCCTTGATGCGAGCATTGACGTTCGCGCCCTTGGTCAGCAGGACCTTGATGTAGTCCAGGTGATCCATATCGCCTTTGCGAACCGGGTAATCACCGTTTTCGATGTTGCGGTTGTCGGTCGCCAGATACAGCGGCGTCCAGCCGCCCTTGTTGGCGAGGTTGACGTTTGCACCGTGTTCCAGCAGGTAGGCACCCAGCTTGTAGTAGCGATTCTGCGTCGCCACCAGCAGCGGACTCCAGCCATAGCCGGTCGTCTGATTGATATCGGCGCCCGCGTCCAGAAGGACCTTCACCGAATCCAGGTCGTTCGCGCGGACCGCGAACACCAGCGGCGTGATCTCGCCACCATCCTTCACCGGCTGCCCGCGACGTCCTGCAACTTGCGCTCCCGCATCGGCAACGTCCGCCGGGGCCAGAGTGCCACCGTCGACCGCGCCCGCTTGCGCTGGAGCCGCCGGTTGAGCAGCTCCGCGACCGGCAGCGTTCCCGCCACGACCGCCTGCAGCACCGCGGCCATTCGCCGCACCGCCACGCCCATTTGCTGCGCCGCCGCGACCGGCCGCCGCCCCGCCCGCTGCGTTGGCGCCATCGGCCAAGGTCCGCACGATGTTCAAGTCACCAGCGTCCAGACCCGCCGCCTGAGCGGCAGCCTGCGCCGCCACTTGCTTGCGAGGATCGTTCGCTTTACCCAGAGCCGGTCCACGGCTACGTTCCACCGCCGCCGAACGAGCCTTGAAATCCGCGCCCTTGTCGATCAGAAACTTGATCGCCGCAGCGTGGCCTTCGTCGGCCGCCCACATGATCGGGGTGGTGCCCTTCTCCGCGTCGCGGGCATCAATGGACGCGCCATGCTCCAACAGCACGCGCATCGCATCGACGCTACCGGTTCGCGCCGCCAGCATCAACGGAGAACGGCCCAAGGGCAGCTTCTCATTCGCATCCGCGCCGGCATTCAGTAGCGACGTGATGATCGCCGCATCGCCGTTCACGCTGGCGATCCACAACGGCGTGGAGCCTTCGCGATTGGCGACCTTAGGATCCGCCCCGGCTTTCAGCAGCAGGTCCACCAGTACCTTGTTGGACTGGAAGACCGCCCAGTGCAGCGCCGTGGCTCCGTCAGCCTGCGTCGCATTTACATTTGCCTTCTGATCAATCAGCCGGCGAACTGCGGCTAAGTCGCCGCGCATGCTGGCATCAGCCACCTCCGACGCAGCAAAGGCTGCACCGGGAATGGCCAGAAACGCGAGTCCTGCTAAGAAGGTTCTCTTCATGGCGGCTCCTATAGATTCTCCAGCCGGCCCGTGCTGTCGCCAATGCTGTCTTGATGGATATCGAACATGTCCAACACGCTTAGCAGCAGGTTACCGGTGGGCACCTGCCGGGTGGGATACGCGATATGGCGGTTCCCCTTCAGCCTGCCGTTGGCACCGCCGATCAAAGCGTGCGGCACGTCGTAGTGCACGTGCTGATTGGAGTTGCCCATGTTGCTGCCGTACAGCACCAATGAGCGATCCAGCAACGTGCCGTCGCCATCCTGCGTCGTCGCCAGGCGATTCACCAGGTAAGCCAGCATCTTCACGTGATACTGGTTGATCTTCGAGAGTTCAGCGATCCGGCGCGGATCTTCACCATGATGGGAAGCTCCGTGGAAGCTGACACCAGCCGCTTCCGATGCCGGATACGTACGATTGGTCAGATCGCGAGCGAACAACAGTGTCCCGACGCGGGTGATGTCGGCCTGGAAGGCCAACGCCATCAGGTCAAACTGCAACTTGATGTGTTCGTCGAAGGTCTGCGGCACGCCCACCGGAACAGACATGTCCGTAGGAGCCACCGTCGACGCCTTCATCGCAATCTGCAGACGGCGTTCGATTTCGCGAACATTCTCCGTATAGTCGTCCAGACGCGTACGGTCTGAGGCACTGGCCTGGCTCTTCATCCGGCCGATGCTGGTCGTCAGTGAATCCAGGATGCTGCCATCGCGCTTGCGGCGCGCTGCGCGCATGTCCACCGTGCTGCCGTCGCCGAACATCCGTTCGAACACCACCTGCGGATTCAATTCCATCGGCAGCGGTGAGGTGGGCGTGGACCACGAAATGGTGTTCGTGTAAGTGCAGCTGTAGCCTTCGCCGCAGTTGCTCGAGTTCGCGCCCGGATCTTCCACCGCCAACTGCATGGACGGCATGAGATTCTCGCGGCCAATCTTCTCCGCGATCATCTGGTCGATTGTCTTGCCGGCTCGCACATCCGCGCCGGCGGTCTTCTTCGGCTTATCCGCGCACAGGAAGGCTGCAGCCACCCAGTGGTCGGCTCCGGTCGCGCCCGGAGGCGGCTCAGCCGATCGCGAATGCAGACCGGTCAACAGCACCGTCTGCTTGCGGAAAGGTTCTAACGGCTTCCAGTTGAAGGGCAGCGATTCAGCCAACTGACCTTCCTTTTCCGGAATCCAGTAACCCGGTGCCATGCCATGCGGGACGAACAGACCCACAAAGCGCGGCTTGCCCGCAGCGGCGGTTTGCGCCAGAGCCGTACCGGCGGGGATCATGGCGTCCAGCAGCGGTAGCGCCAGCGTCGCGCCGGCACTCTGCAGCAGGGTGCGGCGGGAGAGGTGTTTTTTCGTGATGAAGTTCATGTCGGTTAACCTCGATCAGCGGGATGCCCGCTGCTCCTTGCTTTCGGTCGTTTTAATGTTGGTCTGGAACGCATTGCTCTTCACTACTTCCAACACCAGTGAAGAGAACTTGAACTTGCCCGGCGTCGTGTTGCGAACAATCGTGCGCACCGTCGGCATATCCTGATATTCCACGCCACGGCCCAAGCCGTAGGTCATCAGACGCTCCACCACCACGCGCACGAATTGGCCGGACCGGTTGACCACGTAGTTGCGAAGATCCGCAACACCGTTCACCTTGGTTCCGTCCACCAGCACACCGGAGGGATCCACAGGGCTGGTCCCGTCCAAAGTGCGCCACGTGCCCGTAGCGTCGAAGTTCTCCAGTGCCAGGCCCATCGGTTCAAAGATGGCGTGACAGCTGGCGCACGTCGGATTCCGGTGATGCAGTTCCATCGTTTCGCGCATGGTCGGAACCTTGCTGTTGCCAGTAGTGTCGGCCGCAGCTTCCTTGATCGCCGGAACGTCTGGCGGAGGATCCGGGGGGCTCACGCCGAAGAACGTCTGCAGGAACCACTTGCCGCGCGTCACCGGCGAGGTGCGAGCCGCCGCCGACGTCACCGTCATCAGCGCGCCTTTACCCAGCAGGCCCCGGCGGGCATCCAGCGCGGCCGGCAGCACCACGCGCCGGAACTGCGGTCCATAAATGTTCGGAATGCCGTACTGTTTGGCGAGACGTTCATTCACGTACGTCCAGTCCCCCGTCAGCAGATCCAATACACTGCGATCTTCGCGGGCGATGCTCGCAAAGAACATCTCCACTTCACGTTGATACGCGTTGCGCAGGTTGTCGTCGAAATCCGGGAACAAGTTCACCACCGGCTCGGCGGTGCGCAGCGAACGCACGCTCAGCCACTGGCCCGTGAAGTTGGTCACGAAGGATTCGAACTTTGCGTCCGCCATCATGCGGCGAACCTGCTTTTCCAGCACGATCGGATCGCGCAGCTTGCCGCTGGCGGCGACGTCGATCAGTTCATCATCCGGCACGCTGCTCCACAGGAAGAAGGAGAGACGCGACGCCAAGGCCAAATCACCTACGCGATAGCTGCGGCCCGTGGCCACATTCGTGGGTTCTGCTTCCAGGCGGTATACGAATTCAGGATCGGCCAGGATGCGTTGCAACCCGGCTTCTATGCCGTCGTCGAACGTCCCGTCCGAGCGGCCAGAGCGGTAGAACTCCATGAGCGACGAAAGATCGGTCGCCGTGGATGGCCGACGGAACGCATGCTTCACAAGGGTGCTGAGGATCTTCTGCGCGCAGGGTTCTTCTTCCGCCTTGGTCGTCGGGTTACACACGAAGATCTTGCGGCGCGACGCGGTGTCGGTCGGGCGCTTGGCTTCGTACGGTCCTTCGATTTCCACCTGACCTACGTGCGGGTAGAACAGGAAGCCCGGGATCGCGCCCGGTGTATTCATGGTGCGCTGGAACGGACGATCCAACTCCGTGCCCGGCAGATCGTTGGTGGCGAGGAACGTCACGCC
>CANIIC010000119.1 GCA_947467395.1 Bryobacterales bacterium | reverse complement strand
TGACCTGCCCCCATTCTCCGCCCATCATCTCACCTAAGTTTGCATGATCGGTATCTGCGCTGCACGCCACTGCTGCACGAACTCGTTGGGCGTGCGGTAATCGAGACTGCTGTGGGGCCGTTCCTGGTTGTACTGCAGCAGCCACGCCGCGATCTTGCGGCGAGCATCCCAGAGGTTCTGAAACCAGCTCACATTCAAACACTCGTCCCGGAACTTTCCGTTGAAGCTCTCCGCGTACGCATTCTGCACAGGCTTGCCCGGCTGGATGTGCGCCAGTTCGATCCGTTGATCGATGCCCCACGCCAGGAAATGCCGCGAGGTCAGTTCCGTCCCGTTGTCCATCCGAATCCGGCCAGGGCATCCACGCTGAGCGATGACTTTATCGAGTGCTCGCGTCACGCGCCTGCTCGGCAAGGACGTGTCCACTTCCAAAGCCAGGCACTCGCGCGTGAATGCATCGACCACCGTCAACACACGTAAACTCCGGCCACTCGCCATCCGGTCGTGCACGAAGTCGATGGACCATTGCTGATTGGGTCGTGTAGGCACGAAGCTCGGTTGTCCCACGCGCACCAAACGCTTGCGGCGCTTGCGTTTTACGCTCAGCCCAGCCGCACGATACACGCGGAACAATCGCTTGTGGTTCACTCGCTCTCCTTTCCGTTTCAGTAGCTCACCCAACCGTCGATATCCGTAGCGCGGCTGCTCCTGCGCCAGCTCTACCAATGCATCTCTCAGTTCGTCGTTTCGCTGTGTTCGTGCTCGATAGCGATAGCTCGATCTCGCGATGTCTGCCAGCTCGCAGACTTTGCGTTGGGACGCGGCGTATCGATCCATCAGGTACGCCGCATCCGCGCGCCGGTCTACGAGCTCAGTCCGTTTTTTATTAGAAGAGCCTTGAGCATCTCCCGGTCTAGGCTCAGGTCCGCCACCAGCTTCTTCAGCCGGCCGTTTTCGTCTTCCAGGTGGCGCAGCTTCACCGCGTCGTTCGACTCCATCCCGCCGAACTTCGCTTTCCACGCGTAGATCGTATGCTGGCTCACGCCCACCTCTCGTGCCAGCTCCGCCGCCGTGCGGCCCGCTTCCATCTGCTTCACTATCGTCAGGATCTGCTCATCGCTGAGCCTCTGCTTTGGCATTGCTTCCCTCTTTCTTCGTCCGAAATCGTATCTAACTTCGGACGGAGTTTGGGGTTCAGGTCAGTGTCTGACCTCTCTGAATGTACTGAGTGGGACATTATTGGGGGAATTCGGGTTTCAAACGATTTCGGGCGGATGGCCGCCGGACTATCTCATAGAACGATGGAAGGCGGCGCCGGCGGCGTCGGCGGCACGCATCGCCGCCACCACCATAGCCGGCGTGACGGTCATTGGTTCGTTATGTATGGTTTCACCGGCAGCACTGGCTCGGGTCGCGACAGCATTCAGAAGTTCTAAGCTGGGTTGCTCCATACCGATTTCAGCGAAGGTGATGGGCAGGCCAACACTATGAGAGAAAGCCAGAATTTCTTCAACTTGGGATTCGGACTGCCCTTCGAGCATGAGCTGTGAGAGTACGCCGAAGGCTACTTTCTCGCCATGCATATACTGGTGCGCACCAGGAGCCACCGTAATGCCGTTGTGGATGGCATGGGCTGCGGCTAAACCAGAAGATTCAAATCCCAGGCCGGAGAGTAGGGTGTTGGCCTCGACTAACCTTTCAAGGGATTCGTCGGGCTGCTGACGACGGACCGCATCTGCTGCAGCGCAACCATCAGCGAGCAGTGTTCGATAGCAGAGTTCGGCAAGCGCGAGGGCGCTTCTAGTCGAAGCTCCACCCCGCATGTTCTTCACATTTCCTTCGACACAGACACGAGCTTCAAAGAATGTGGCTAACGCATCGCCCATACCAGCAACGAGCGTCCGCACGGGGGCCCTCGCAATGACGGAGGTGTCGACGAGAACAAGGTCAGGATTGCGGCGGTAAATACGATAGGTTTCAACAACGCCGTCAGAGGTATAGATAACTGAAAGCGCGCTACAGGGGGCGTCACTTGAAGCGATCGTAGGACAGTTCACGATGGGAAGCGATAGATCGGCTGCTATGGCGCGAGCCGTATCGAGAACTTTGCCTCCACCCGCCCCGATGATCAGGCGAGCCTTGACTGCTCGAGCAATTTCACGACCTCTTTGGATCTCAGCAGCGGTGCATTCACCCGTAAACAGAAACACCGTGAAGTCGATCCCCGCCTCCCGGAACGTTTGCTCCCAGGCCTTGGAAAGGAGGCGATTGGCGCTCTTGCCCGCGACGATAAGGACAGGGCCCTCTAGGCCAAGCGTCAGAATTTCGGGGCCGAGTTGATCAGTGGCGTTCGGGCCTTGGGTATAGCGCGCAGGTGCGCAAAAGACTTTTAGCATCTCAGGATACTTTTCTCGGAGCGTCCAGTGTATCGGTTCTCCACATTAAGGCTCGAGTATATCAAGATCAGATCTAGCAAATCGCGTGACCTGACCGGGCTTTTCTGTGCCGGTGGGGACGAAAGACTGAGTACAGGAAGGAACGGGAAAGGTGCCGAAGAAGACATTCACGCCGGAGCAGGTTCTAGGGAAGCTGCGGCAGTTAGAGGTGCTGATCGGACACGGCCGGACGGTAGCGCTGGGGTGCCGAGAGGCGGAGAATCGGGGCAGGTCACTGAAGTCCACATCAATGATGGTATCCTCACGAGGAAAGCGCTTCCATGCCCGACCAGATTCAGTTAATTCCAAACAACACCCTGATCACAAATAGTCCCGAAGAGGGCCGTCAGTTGGCCATGAAGATGGCCCGACTCATCATAAAGGCAACACAGCCTGACACAGCCGTTAGAGAGCGGTTACGTCCTGTGTACGCCGAAGATCCAGCCATGCTCATCGCGCTAGGAAAGAACGTCGCGCTCGAATTTGCGGTGATAGCCGCCGCCAATAACTACTGGAGATAATTGCGATGCATTCACCTGACAGTTCCTTCTAGCGCTCAGTCCATGTATCAAGCGGGTGCTAAAAGTTCCGAGCCGGTCAGATGCGTTCCGATCATTAGACCAACGCAAGCACACGCAACGGACTCCCTGAGCCATTTTTCAGCTTGAGCGGAGCAGCAATGATCAGTGCTCCAATCGAAGGGAGTCGATCAAGATTGCAGAGACACTGTAAACCGTAGAGTCCCGCTCCATGCATGAAGTGATGACATGGGTAGGGCGGGTCAAACAAGAATGCTTGCCCCGCATCAGTGCCGATACATTCCGTGCCGAATCCGAGCACGGAACGTTCTTCGATCAGGAATCGCACTACCGCAACGTCAGGGCCGGGGGTATGCTGACCAGTTTCGTTAGCATTGCGAAATTCCTCCCAAGATTTTCGCTTCGACCAGTCCGTGCGCATCAGAACCCACGACCTCGGTTCGATTTGCCCATGGACCGACTCCCACCTTAAGACATGTTCCACTGTCAGAAGAAAGTCAGGGTTTGTGGACGCCTCAGTCGAGCAGTCAATGACACACGCCGAAGCTATCATGTCAGCCACAGGCAACGTGTCCGTCGTATTGTTTGGAATATCTTTTCCAGTTATCCAATGCACAGGAGCATCGAAATGGGTTCCGGTATGTTCATTGCAAGAAAAGTCATTCCAGTACCACGCCGGACCCCGCTCGTCGTAGCGTGACACCTCTGTGGAAACGAAAGGTGCGCACGGCCCAAGCTGAGGCGGAAGCTCAATGCAAGGGAATTCCGAAGAAAGCGTCTGAGTCAAGTCCACCAACGTGACCCGGCCTTCAGCAAGGGCCTTCGCGAATAGTTCGACAGAACGATTCAGCACAACCCACCTCTTCCCTCACAACTCGATTTGGCTTCCTTTGTCGCGGAAATCAATAGTCATTATACTAAGGCAGTCGGACAACGTTATCAGTATTTCTGAGTGTTACTCGGTGACGCAAGCGGTTCGCGTCCACCCGCCGTACAGACGTTTGTAGGAGACTGGCCAGCGGGTATGGCCGCTATGGGTGCCGGCGCGTTACCAGGCTGCTGCATAAAGCCAGCTGGGTGGTCGGCAAAGACCGGGTGCAGTGGATCTTGCGGCGGGCGGATAGTGCCAGGATGTGACTGGCTTCTCTGGGCTCTCAACCGCTGTTTATCCAGCCCGGCAGTCCGTGGGAGAACGGCTATTGTGAATCCTTCAACGGCAAGCTGCGATACGAATGTTTGAACGGGTGGGATCTTGTACTCACTTGATGAGGCTAAAATTATCATCGAGCGCTGGCGCGTGCACTTTACTACCCGGGGGCCACACAGTGCCTTGGGCTACTGTCGGCCTGCCCCGGCAGCCTGGATCGTGGCCGCTTGAGCCCTTAGGGTCACTTCAGCGCTGGCGTGGGACAAGGGCCTCAAACGCCGCCCCATGCCTCACGCCCCCTTCCCGCTTTACACTCTCTATCAGGCTGGTACAAAATACCGGGCTGTTCACTCGGCGGTACTAGAGCTTTCGATCCTGGCGCGACGTGTCCTACGTTGCTATCGTCACCCGATGTTCAGAAAACTGAGTGGTGAAAACGACTGCACGATGAGATTCAACCAGCTAGCTTCGGGTTTGGCGGCCGCGTTGCTGCTGGCCGGAGCCGCATACGCTGGTGACTCTCCTATCCCCACAGGTGAACAGCAGAGTCCCATCAACATCAAGCCGAGCGTGGCGGTGAAAGGAACCGACAAGGTAGCTATCTACTATCCGGTGAACTGCACAGTCACCTTGACGAACACCAAGAACGGCGTGATCGGTTATTCCGGCGGTAATCGAGACCTGCCGCAAAGTTTGTTTCTCGCGAATGAATGGGCTTCGCTCCAGGGAAAAGTTTCCAACTGTTCGACTCCTTGGATCACGTTGAACTCGAAGGCGTACAACCTGGTGCAGTTCCACTTCCACGTGCCCTCCGAGCACACCTACAATGGCGTCAAGATGCCCATGGAAGTGCACTTCCTCCATCAGGATCCGAGCCCGGACGCAGACGACTGTCCGGACCCCAGCTTTACTACGTGGGCTACTGCGGAACACCGCCATCATCGGCCAGTTGCGACGTTGGCTGCTTTCATCAATTCGGGCAATGGCAAGGAGATGGAAAAGCTGTTCACGCAGCCCATGCCGGCAAGCGGCCAGACCATTATGGTGGAGGGCGTAAATCTGGCCGCGCTGCTGCCGCCGATGAATAGCTTCTACACCTATGACGGCAGCACGGCGAGTCCGAATCTGAGTTGCAACTGGTACGAGGGCGACAAGATTCAACAGCTGATCACCGGCGTCTTTCCGGAAGCGGTCCACTGGATTCTGTCGGACTCCGTGCTGAGCTTGTCGAGGGAATCGATGGCGAAGTTTGGCGCGCTGTTCCCCGAAGGAAACACTCCCCGTTCCATCAAGGAGCTCGGTTCCCGCACGTTGTACATCAACAGACAGTGATCCGTGTAGGTGCAGATAGCCCGTTCGGCGACATCTGTAGAGGGCGCTGCGAGGACATAGCTCTCGGAGCCCGTGCCCGGTTCGCGGGGTCACCATGGTCGCCGTTCTCACGTCCGTTTTGTGACGCGCATTCAGAAGTCCGTCGTTCGCAGAAATGCCCTCACTTCGGGGAGGGAAAGGCACTCCTTGATCGATCTCACCGGACTGACCTGACCGGGCTTTTCAGTGCCAGTCTTATAGAGAGACTGAGTAAAGGAAGGAGCGGGAAAGATGCCAAAGAAGACATTTACGCCAGAGCAGATCGTAGGGAAGCTGAGGTAGAGTGAAGTGCTGATCGGGCAAGGCAAGAAAGTGCCCCTGGCCTCTCTGGGCAGTGAGCCACTGTTTATCGAGCCAGTCAGCCCGTAGGAGAACGGCTATTGTGAATCTTTCAACGGCAAGCTGCGGGACGAGTGTTTGGACGGCGAGATCTTTTACTCACTCAAGGAGGCGCAGATCATCATTGAGTGGTGGCGCGTGCACTACAACACCCGGCGACCACACAATGCGCTGGGATATCAGCCGTCTGCTCCCGCGGCATGGGTGGCCGCGTGAGCCCTCCGGGTCACTTAAGCGCTGGTGTGGGACAGGGGCCTCAAACGCCGCCCCATGCCCCCTTTCCAGCTGTACACTCTCTGTCGGACTGGTACAAAATACCGGGCTGGTCGGCTAGCCGTCCAACGCAACCTAACTATCGGCGCAGAAGCCTTGAAAATCATGATTCTAGACCGCCCCCGGTGGATACAAGCGTTCTGGGACGAAGAGGCACTCATGGTCGAAACAAAGTCCGAGATAAGTGGTGCCGCCCGCAGAATCGAGGACCGCTCGATACTCGACAGCGACCCGGAATGGCTCACAATCCAACGCCCGTACGAACTATCCGGCGGAGTTGTAAAGCAGCACGTCCAGCGGGGCTAATGAATTCATCCGTTTGCCTCATCGTGGCCTGTATTCAACCGCCTATCACTCCGTCACCGGTAGCGACATTCGATGTGAGGTTCTACGAGCGGTTGCCGCGGGGAGAATCTACTCCGCGAACAATAGAAGGCCGGAATCAGCGATTGTGGAGTAGCCTCCCCGGTATTCGGAATGAAGATACTTGAACTGTTACCCTCGGATTGCAGTTTCACACGCTTAACGCGAACCCTCATGGCGCCACAAACAGACTTGGTGAATCTTTTTGCATTAGATAACAGCTACGCCCGCCTAGCTGAAAGATTCTTCTCGCGCGTCAAACCTACTTCGGTGGCCGCGCCGCGCCTTATCCGGCTGAACGAGAAACTTGCCTGGCAACTTGGATTGGCTCCCGATGCACTGGTAAGGCCAGAGGGCATAGAGATCCTTTCCGGAAATCGAGTGCCCGAGAACGCCGAGCCGATTGCCATGGCCTATGCAGGTCATCAGTTCGGGAATTTCGTTCCGCAGCTTGGCGATGGGCGAGCCATTCTTCTCGGGGAGATCATTGATCGCGACGGCAGACGTCGCGACATTCAACTCAAAGGCGCGGGTCGAACTCCGTATTCCCGTGGCGGCGATGGTCGTGCTGCGCTCGGACCGGTCTTGCGCGAGTACCTCGTCAGCGAGGCTATGGCGGCGCTCGGAACTCCTACGACGCGAGCGCTTGCCGCTGTGACCACGGGCGACACGGTTTGGCGCGAATCACCGCTACCCGGGGCGATCTTTGTTCGCGTCGCGTCTAGCCACATCCGGGTCGGAACTTTTCAATTCTTCGCCGCGCGCGGAGATGTGGATGGAATCCGAATTCTCGCTGATCATGTCATCGGTCGCCATTATCAGCACTGCGCCGGTGTCCCTAATAGGTATCGAGCGCTACTGGACGCGATCATCAAGCGTCAAGCAGAACTGGTGGCTAAATGGTTATTGGTTGGCTTCATTCACGGCGTGATGAATACCGATAATATGTCGGTTGCAGGCGAAACCATCGACTATGGTCCCTGCGCTTTTATGGACGCTTATCACCCGGAAATGGTCTATAGTTCCATCGATCGAAAGGGGCGCTACGCTTTCGGCAACCAGCCGCGCATTGCCCAGTGGAATCTAGCCCGTCTGGCGGAGACACTTCTGCCCCTCCTCGCAGAGGACGGGAACGCCGCGATCAAAGAGGCCGAAGCGTCAATTGAAATGTTTTCCGCCCACTTTGAAGCGGCCTATACCGCGGGCCTCAGGGGCAAACTTGGCCTGCTCCAACCACACAGCCATGATCTAAGGCTGGCCCAGGACCTTCTAGATTGTATGAGTGCGAACAATGCCGATTTCACCTTGACCTTTCGTCGGCTGTGCGACTCTGCGGTGAATCCTGAAAGCGATGATTCACTGCGGAGCTTGTTCAAGGATCCGAACGCGCTGGACGATTGGATGAAAAGGTGGCGTCATCGCCTTGCCGAGGAGAGCGTGACTGCAAACGCACGCCGCGTGGCGATGCGGGGGGCCAACCCACTATTTATTCCGCGCAATCATCTCGTCGAGGAGGCTATCGTTGCTGCGGTGAACAATGGAGATTTTCAGCCATTTGAAACACTGCTTGCAGTCATTTCCGCGCCCCATGAAGATCAGCCGGAATTCGGACGCCACGCACTTCCGCCGCGGTCAGAGCAGATTGTGACGCACACTTTTTGCGGAACGTAGCCCGAAAGAGGCTCACTGAGTTTCGCTTTTAACGTCGAGCCGCCGCCTAGCAACTATCTCGAAGCTCATCTATCCATGACTTGGCACGAATATCACGCATCAACGGCGCACAGCGCTGAATCCTTGAGACGAACGCAGCATGTCCTGGATTGGGTGAACATGCCCGATCCGTTTCGTCACTATGAGGGCGTGCCCGTGCTCGACCTGCTGGCGGCCCCACCTAGTCCGGCATTACCGGCGCTCGACGTGCTGCGAGGATTGTCTGGGACCACCCCTGCGCAAGATGGCCTGACATTTCTTTCGCAACTGCTGTTTTATTGCGCTTCGATCAGCGCTTCAAAGATTGTCCCTGCCACCGGAAATCGTTACGCTTTGCGCGTGAATCCTTCCTCCGGGAATCTGCACCCCACCGAATTCCACTTCCTAACGCAGGGTCTGACGGATTGGGCTGATGGGCTCTATCACTACCGTCCTTCGTCCCATATGGCCGAGCAGCGGGCATTGGGCAATTTGGAATTGCAATTGGCCGACAGCTCTGCGCCAATCGTGTTTGTCTTGACTAGCATTGCTTGGCGTGAAGCGTGGAAGTATAGGAGTCGGTCCTATCGATATTGCTTGCACGATATCGGGCACGCATGGCAAGCCCTCACGCTAGCAGCCCGAGCCATGGGATGCGACACTTTTGCGGCGGGTGAATTCCCAGACAACGAAGTTGCCCAACTGTGCCACCTGCATGAAGACGAGTGGCCCATGTTGATCGTCGAACTGCGGGGTGGGTCTATTCCAGTGCAGGAAACGGCTCCTGTGCACGAACCAGACTTCCGCGAGATTCACGGCGGCGAGGCAAATCAGCTCTCAAAGGAAAAGACTACTTACAAACTGATTGACGAAATTCATGAGGCCACGAAACTGGGTGACACTTTACGACTTTCCACCCGCTTCTCCGCTGTTGATCCAACTCCCGTTGGAACCGGCGAAATCAAGCTAGCGCCCCCAGCTTCATCGACGCGTCCCTTTGGGGAAGTCACCCGCCGGCGGCGTTCAGCGCTCGACTTCCTTGGTGGAGAGCAATCGATGTTGCTGACTCAGCTCTCAGCCATACTCGATGCCGCCACGCAGCCACTTATTGCCGACTTTGCCGCCACCCATTTTGTCCAGCTCTATCTGTACGTGCATCGCGTCGATGGACTGGAACCTGGCGTCTACCGACTTTGGGCGGAGCGTGCCGAGTTGGAGTGCATCAAGAGTGGCGATCAACGCGTCGCGGCCGCAGGCCTCAGTCTCGGACAGCAACTTGCCGGAAATGCCTGCGTAGCACTTTCAATGATCGGTGATCTCGATCGGGCCACTCGCGCCTATGGAGACCGGGGTTATCGCTATGTCCATTTTGAAGCAGGAGCCATAGGCCATCGTCTATATTTGGCCGCGGAAGCGTTCGGACTCGGGGCGACGGGCATCGGCGCATTCTACGATGAAGAGGTGCATCGCTACCTCAATCTGACGCCCGCGGAGGGACGGGTGGTGTACCATTTCGCTATTGGTCATCCAGTCCCCGATTTTCGCGTTAGCGCGTAGACCCCAAACAGCAAACATGGCGCAAGAAATCGCTAGCGTAGGCATTCTAGTGCACGGGGACAATCATTTCATTGTCCGGGGTCCGTTGCCAGACCGTGACGACGCACTTGCGCTCGTTCGTCACTGGTCTGTCATTCAGGTCGGTACGGCAACTCCAGCTTCACTTGGGACATGGCAAATTATCTCCCGCGAGTTTCGCGAGAACCTGAAATGGGCAGTGGTGTTTCCTGGAGACGGAAGCATATCCCCAGCAGTTGAAACCTTATTAGCAGAGCTTGCAAAACGAGGAATCACCATCCACGACTCCAAGTTTGAGCATTGGTAGATTCATGGAGGAGCAGAGTGACGTTAGCCGAAACCCTGCTCTACTCGTCGGCAGGCTGCAACGAGAAATACACCTCCCATGGACGCACCTCAACGCGCTCAAGATCAAACTAGAGTTCAACGCCGCATCGTAAGGACGTGACTGCATTCGCAAGGGTATTGTGCGAAAGTCTGGACGCACCGTGCATTTCGATACTCTTCAGGAAACGCAATGTCTTTGGGTACATGAAGCTGGAGCGTTTTCCCAAGCTAAATGTCGTGGGTTCGATCCCCCGTCTCCCGCTCCGCTCTACACCCTTCCATGCGTTAGCGCTGGGGCGCTCCCCATCAGGGCCAGTAGCTCTAGGGGAATTGTAGACCCACCTAAAGTACGAAGCGACTCCGCCTTTTAGGGGCAATTAACCGTCAGGCGTTGTTTGGTTTGGCTGAATCGAAAGTTCTCCCAATGAGTACCATCGAAAGCCTGGCTTCCTGTTGAGGTCCTAAAGCGTCAGTTCCAGGATGGAACAGCAGTTCCAGACGCCTACGGATGGACATTGGTTAACAGTATTCTGCCAAGCAGTAAGTACCAGTCCTAAGAGACTTGAGCGCAAACAGTCTTTCACCTCATAATTCGGCCACGAGAATTAGACTCTGTTTCGCCAAGATCTCGTTAGTGTTGCTGTTAGCCTCAAGCAGTGCGTGGGCCTTTCCTGACTGCGCCTCTCTAGAAGCGCAGGTGGATAGCTGGCAGTTGCACTTGCTCAGTTATGGCAGCCCAGCGCTTTCTGATCCGGCAGGCATATTGGTATATGGTCAGAGCGTAACAAACGACAATGATCGACTTCTAAATGCGCGCCACAAGACGGACGTGTCGACCATTTTCGTCAAGAATCTTGCTGGTGATTTCATTCGAGTGGCAACCAGCGTGCCATCTGGCGTTGAAGGCAGTCGTCAACCTGCGGTAGGAACAACTCTCACTCGTGGTGGGGCGGCTTGGACTGCGCTTAACTCGGGTCATTCATACTGTGGACTGGTTAACCTCTTTGGCACTTCTTATGAGTCGGTCTATAGGCCGATTTTGAATAGTAACAGTGTTGTGATCGGCGCCTTGTATGTCGGCAACTTGACTTCACGGCCCGGAGCGCCCTTTCTCTTCTGATATGCCTTCGTGGGGTGAACGGAGCTGAAGATCTAGACGATCCCCGGGGGGAGGATCTGAACCGCCGGTGTAATAGGCCCCCCCCCCTCTTCATCTGCCGTCCGGTCCTGCAATGAAGGGGGTATGGAGAGACGGACCGGCGTTTGACGTCCTTTCCTCACCCAGCACTCCATTGACTCGCAGCGCGACTGAGCGCTTCAAATTGTTCTGGTGTTCGATACCGAAGACTACTGTGCGGCCGATCATGGTTGTAGTCCATCCGCCAGCGCTCGATCTTCCCACGAGCGTCATTCAGCGTGCGAAACCAGTGCGCTTTCAAGCACTCGTCGCGCAGGCGCCCGTTAAAGCTCCCCACGACTCCGTTCTGCATCGGCCGCCCCGTCTGAATGTGCCGCAGCCCGATCTGGTTTTATGGAAAAGGAGGATAGATCGTGCCTAGATATCGACACAACCTCCCTCAACTGAGGGATGAGTTTTTCATGACGGACGGCGGAATCGAGACCACGCTTATCTTTCAGGAAGGCCAGGACCTGCCGCACTTCGCCGCATTCCATCTATTGAAATCCCAAGAAGGTTTCGAAGTACTGAGGAAGTACTTCCGTTCCTACGTGGACCTCGCGGCACGCTTTGCAACCGGGCTCATCCTGGAAACGGCAACCTGGCGCGCCAACCCGGATTGGGCGGCGAAGCTAGGCTACGATGCTCGGGCGTTGGCGACGGCCAACCGCGCCGCAGTGGACTTGGTCGCGCAGTTGCGCGACGAGTCCGGGTACCCAGTTGTCGTGAGCGGCTGCATTGGTCCTCGCGGCGACGGCTATGTGCCTGATAGGGCGATGTCCGCGCGGGAAGCGCAGAACTACCATCGAGCACAAATCGCAACCTTTGCAGCCACCGACGCCGACCTGGTTACCGCCATCACCATGAACTATGTGGAAGAGGCGGTCGGAATCGCGCTTGCGGCTCGCGAGGCAGAGATGCCGGCCGTGATTTCGTTCACGGTGGAGACCGATGGCCGCCTCCCCACGGGGCAGAGTCTTGAGGACGCCATCCGCCAAACGGACTTCGAGACCTCGGCCTATCCTGCCTACTACATGCTCAACTGCGCGCATCCGGCGCACTTTACGGACGCCGTGCGTGACGCCAAGGCGTGGATGTCACGCATCCGCGGTCTCCGTGCCAACGCCTCTAAGATGAGTCACGCCGAGTTGAACGAGGCAACCGAACTTGATCCGGGAGATCCGGTAGAACTCGGCCATGTCTACGCGAGCCTCCTGCGCGGCGGCCTGGGGCAGCTCCATGTGTTCGGCGGATGCTGTGGCACCGACCTTCGGCACGTCGAGCAAATCGCCACTGCGTGCCTACCGGCTTTCCATCGATCGGTGTAGCGAGATACCCAGAGAGTGACGCGGTTGGATGCTCGCGGCCGCCGCGCTTCGCTCACTTCCAGGCCGCCGTACTGCGACTTCCAGGTGTAGATCCTCGCTTTGCTGACGCCCAGTTTCCGAGCCAGATCCTTCACAGCCCGGCCCGTTTCCATCTGCTTTAGCGTTCCGATAATCTTATCTTCCGTGTACTTGCTCTTCTTCATCTCGATGCTCCTTTTTCGTCGTCTTCTGCCGACGGAGCTTCTCAATTATGAATAGTCGGAATTATTGGGCGCAGGTCAGCCCCTCCCGATGAGATCGAGTAACGGACTACCCGCGGCGATGGCGATAGCGAAGCCCAGAAACGGCAGGCCCAGGATCGTCGCTATTTTCTGCCCCGAATGCGCAGGGTCGAACGATCTCGAAAAATCCATTGCAAATCGCTGGCTGT
>CANIIC010000118.1 GCA_947467395.1 Bryobacterales bacterium | reverse complement strand
GATTGGCGGCGGCGCATGAGTTCGGTGCCGGGCGTGCAGCGCACGGCTTCGGCGTTGGTCGCAGTGAAGGGCTCGCAAGAAGCTGCGGCCGAGCAGGCTTTATCGAACTACGAAGAAGCGATTCGCACGCTGCGCAACTCGATCCTGCTGACGGACTTCGACCGGCGCTTGCGGAGCATCCTACTAACCAGCGCATCGCCGAGCGAAGGCAAGTCGACGGTGGCCGCTCATCTGGCGGCCACGCATGCCGGCCAGCACAAGCGCACGCTGTTGATCGACGGCGACCTACGGCGGCCAAGCGTCCATCGCCTGTATCAGGTGCCGAATAGCGTCGGGTTGTCGAACGTGTTGATGCAGCAAATCTCGTGGCGCGATGCGGTGATCCGGATCGGGGACGCGGGCGGATTGGACGTGCTGCCGGCAGGTCCCGCCACGCGACGCGCTTCGGACCTGATCGGCATGGGCCTGGCCGAACTGATTGACGAGGCAACGCGCGAATACGACCTGGTGGTGCTGGATGCTCCCCCGCTGCTAGGCTTCGCGGAACCGCTGCAAATGGCGACGGCCGTGGATGGCGTGATTGTGGTCGCCCGTGCGGGCGAGACGAGCCGCAAGGCGCTGGGCACCGTGATCGGAACCCTGAAGCGCCTGCGCGCGAACCTGGTGGGCGTGGTCCTGAACGAAGTGCACCGCGAAGTGAGTGCCGGTTACTACTACTATTACGGGCACTACAGCAAGTATTACCAAGAGAAGAAGGTGGACGCTTAGCCGTGTCGATGAGCGCCACCACTCGACGGGTTCTGAAGTACGCATCTGTCCGACTCTTCTTGCACGCGGACCGACTGGGTGTTCACGTACTCCCCAAGCACTACTACAGCTCGCTGCCAGACTATAGCTGGCTGGATGAGAACCGCGCAGTTTGGAGACGGCGCGTCGACCTCACTGGAATGCATTGGAACATCAGTGAGCAATTGACGTGGCTGCGCAGACATTGCGAAGAAACCTATCACGAAGTCAAGGGTCTGAAGTTCTACACAAAAGCAGAGCATATGGGATACGGTCCCGGATACGGCCCAATCGAATCCCAATTACTGCATTGCGTTTGCCGGGCAGTCAAGCCTCGGCGCTGGATCGAAGTGGGATCAGGAGTATCGACACTATGCACACTCAACGCGCTAAAACTCAACACACTTGAGGGGAGTTCCGACTGTGAGGTCATGTGTATCGAGCCGTTCCCCAACAAGACACTCACTGAAGTGAACGGCGCTCAACTTGTTCGACAAGCTGTACAGACCTTGCCTCTTACGACATTTGAAGCGCTTGGCCCCGGGGACGTCCTGTTTATCGATTCAACTCACGCAGTCAAGACCGGCTCCGATGTCCAGTATTTGTTGCTCGAGGTGATCCCCAGATTACGGCCTGGCGTTCTGGTCCACATTCACGATATTTTCTTGCCCTATCTGCACCGGCCGGATATCCTCACGAGTTACTTCGACTGGCAGGAAACCACGCTGTTGCTAGCCCTCCTGAAAGGAAACCGGACACTGAATGTTCGTGCCTGCCTCTCCGCTCTCCACCACGATGCACCGAAACAACTGAACGAGGCTCTTGGGGACTACAACCCGACGGAACATTTCCCGACCAGCATTTGGCTGGAGGTAGGCGAATGACGGCTGTGGCCAGCACGAGACCCGGCCTCATCGGCACCATCGCACGACTCCGTCAGTGTCGAGACTTCCAGCGCCAGCCGATCCGCGCGATTTGGAGTCGCATTTGGTGGAAGCTGCGATGGGCATTCTTCGACAAACCATGCCGGTTGAAGCTGCTCGATAAGTACGAGATTGATGTGCCGCGCACCGGCTCAGGGGGATTGATTCAGGCTTACGGATGTTCCGAACCAGAAACGCTTGAATTTGTCCGGACCTTTCTCGAACCCGGAATGACCTTCTGGGATATCGGCGCTCACATCGGAGAGTTCTCCATCATTGCGGCCTCTCGAATTGGCCCGACTGGGTGTATTGAGGCATTTGAGCCTCAGCCAGCCATGTTTCCCTTTCTTGAAGCGAACTGCAAGAACAACGTGACATGCAAGATTGAGCTGCACAAGTTAGCAGTCACCGAGAGGACAGGAGAAACTCTCGTGTTCCTCCACCCCGACCCAGCACGCGCACACCTGCACCGAGATACAACGTCCTCGAACCAAACGCTGAAGGTTGGAACAATCTCGCTGGATGACTTCCTCGCAGAGTCCCCGCGGAAGCCGGATCTGATCAAGGTTGATGTAGAAGGAGCAGAACAGATCGTATTGCGGGGCGCAACCGCAACCTTGCATCTACCTGAAGAAGACGCTCCGGTGTGGCTCTTCGAATATGACCCGCAGAACTGCGCCACGTTCGGATACCACCCGCAGGAACTGATCGAGTCTTTTCACAATCTCGGATATCGCACTTACTGGGTCGCTGACGATGGACGGCTCCAATCGACAAAGAAACCACAAGCTTTCGCCTTTGGAAGCAACGTTGTGGCATCCAAGCGTCCATTAGTGGAGGGTCTGGCATGAACAATCCAGTCATCCCACAGGGCATGTGGCGCCGGCGTAATGCCTCGGCCCCGTGGCCCGGGCTCCTGCGATTCTACGTTACCGTGCATCTCATCTGGATCGCGATGTACATTACCCTGGGCAAGGGCTTTGCCTACGCCGGCTATCAGCCCCTATTTGTTGGCGAACTCCTCGCAGTGGTCGGGACCGGGGTGATGGCTTTCTCGGGACGAATTCTAGACTTGGCCAGGACGAAAATCGGAGTGGTGATGACGGGTTTTATCGTTTGGCAGGCTTGGTGTACGTTCCCCTTCCTGGCCGAATACCAAGTCGACACCCTCAGGGATGGCGTTCTTTGGGAGTACGCGATTTTCGCTTGGATCACTGCATCCATGATCCTGCGGCTGCCGGGACTGATTGACTCGCTCGTCTCCAGCTACGCGGGGTTTCTGCGTAGTTACGTGTTCGTGGGACCAGCCATGTGGTTGGCATCGGTTTTCCTACAACAGGACCTACCTCACTGGCCAGGCACCAGCGTCTCGATCCCCTCGATCAAGGCCGGAGAATACTGCGTTCACATGGCAGGAGCCTTCGCATTCATCAATGTGGGCATTCGGCGCATGTCCAGATGGTGGCTCATTGCCGTGTTTGGACTTGCGTTTTTGGGAATGAACGGACGGGGAGGGTTGTTGGCCTTTCTTAGTGCCTGCGGGTTCATCTTATTCATCCGACCCTCTTGGAAGCACTTGTTCCTAATCGCAGGATCGTTCGCCTTGTTGATTTTAGGAATGATGGCTTTCGAGATCCGAATCGCCACACCCAAAGAGAGTCGCGAACTTTCCGTTGACCAGCTCTATCACAGCGTGACAAGTGCTGTTGCAGGTAGCGACAACACTCTGCTTGAAGGCACTAGAACTTGGCGACTCGCATGGTGGAGCAAGATTTGGGACTACACCGTAAACGGGGAGTTCTTCTGGACCGGAAAGGGCTACGGCATCAATCTAGCTGACGATGATGAGTTCCAAGTGGGCACAAGAGACGAGCCGCTCCGGAGCCCGCATAGCTCCCACGTGACTTTTCTAGCCCGCTCTGGAGTCCCTGGCTTTTTGCTCTGGCTGACGCTCCAGACCACTTGGGCCGGATCACTCCTGATCTCCCATTTAAGGGCGCGCCGCCGAGCTGAACATAACTGGGCGATGCTTTTCGCCTGGATTCTTGCCTACTGGGTGGCATTCACCGTATCTGCGGCCTTTGATGTCTTTCTTGAGGGCCCAATGGCAGGCATCCCATTCTGGAGCCTAATCGGATTCGGCTGGGGAGCTCACTACTTGTTCCAAATGCGCATCCGGCTGGAACGGGAAATGTGTATAAGCACCTCGGGGGTCACAGTGTAATGCGAGTCCTGAAGGTTCATAACCATTACCAACAACCGGGTGGCGAGGACATATCCTTCCGTGGAGAAACAGCTTTACTACGCCGCTTCGGCGTCGACGTCACCGAGTACGTCGACACAAACAGTCGAATCAGAAATGGCTTGGGCAGCGGCCTAACTGCAACATGGAATCATAGGTCCTACAGAACTTTGAGACGCCTTGTCTCGACCCAGAAACAGTACCAGGTTGCCCATTTCCATAACACCTTCCCACTCATTTCACCTGCGGCATACTACGCGGTATCAGCAGGCGAAACCGCAGTCATTCAGACACTCCACAACTACCGGCTGATCTGCCCAGGAGGGCTGCTCCTTCGGGACGGCGTTCCATGCACCGATTGCGTGGATCAAAACACATTTTTGCCGGCACTTCGGCACCGTTGCTATCGGGGCAGCCTATTAGGAACAGCTGCTGCGTCGTTCATGCTTACCGCCCACGAGTTCCTCGGCACATGGAGCAACCGGGTCGATTTGTTCATAGCCCCTACGGAGTTTTCCAAAAGGACCTTTGTCCAAGCTGGATTACCAGCCGACAAGATCGTGGTGAAGCCACACTTGCTCGATCGAGAGCCGGAGCCGGGCCAAGGTGGAGGAACCTACGCAGCCTATGTGGGGAGGCTATCCGCCGAAAAAGGCATCCAAACACTTCGGGAAGCCTGGCGGACCCTCGGAGACATTCCACTGAGGATCGCTGGCTCGGGTCCACTGGCCGGAAGTCAATGGCCGCCCGGGGTCATTGATCGAGGATACCTGAACACTGCGGGGGTTGATGCGCTTCTTCGTGATGCAACGACATTAGTTGTCCCGTCGCTGTGGTATGAGATCGGCCCGCTGACCGTGCTAGAGGCCTTCGCCTGCGGAACGCCGGTAATTGCTTCGAACTTAGGCTCCATGGCAGAGCGGGTCCGGGATGGGCATAACGGCCTACTGTTTCGCCCGGGTGACGCTCAGGATCTGGCGGCGAAAGTCCGCTATGCGTTCACACATCCGGAGCATATGGCGCAGATGAGGGTCAACGCTCGGCGGGAATACGAAGAGAAGTATACGCCGGAGCGGAATTATAGGTTGTTGATGGCGATCTACGAGCAGGCTATGGAAAACGCCACGCGCCGAAAGCGCAAGGCATCGTGAGGAAATCATGACACGTGTTCTGGTTACTGGAGCCGGTGGATTTATTGGACACCATCTGGTCTCTTACTTAGTCCAGCGTGGGTATTGGGTACGCGGTGTGGACTTGAAGCTTCCGGAATTTGCGCCGACTGACGCGCAAGAATTCCTGCAACTGGACTTGCGGTCGTGGGAGAACTGTTTGGCTGCGACGGCGGGGGTGGATCAGGTGTATGCGCTCGCGGCGAACATGGGTGGGATCGGGTTTATCGAGACCAACAAGGCCGTAATCGTGCGGGACAATACGCTGATCAACATGCACACGATCGAGGCGGCCCGGCAGAATGGCGTCGGACGTCTTCTCTACACGTCCAGCGCGTGCATTTATCCGGGGTATCGGCAGAATTCTCCAGACGTGACCCCGTTGCGCGAAAGTGATGCTTACCCGGCGGACCCGGAAGATGGGTATGGATGGGAGAAGCTCTATATGGAGCGAACCTGCCGGCATTACACGGAAGATTTCGGACTCGAAACGCGCGTCGTTCGCTTCCACAACATCTACGGCCCTCTGGGGACATACGACGGTGGACGAGAGAAGTCTCCGGCGGCGATCTGCCGGAAGGTCGCGATGGCCGAACCGGAGGACACGATCGAGGTCTGGGGCGACGGAGAGCAGACCCGTTCCTACTGCTACATCGATGACTGCGTGGAGGGGATTTATCGTCTGATGCGATCCGAACATCGAGAGCCGTTGAATCTGGGCACCGATGAGTTGATCTCTATCAATGGCTTGGTCGACATGGTGGCAACCATCGCCGGAAAACGGATCTCCAAACAGTATGATTTGACCAAACCGCAGGGCGTGCGCGGACGTAATAGCGACAACACGGAGCTGCGGCGCGTGCTCGGGTGGGAGCCCTCCGTGGTGTTGGGCGAAGGAATGGCTCGGACGTACGAATGGATTGAGGCACAGGTGCAAACAGCATGTTCGCCAACCGGCGCATACTCGGCGTCCGCATAGACGCAACTACATACGAGGGAGCAACGCGCCAGATCCTGGATTGGGCGTCTGAACGCCAATCTCGTTACGTTTGCTGTGCAGCGGTGAACAACATCATCGAAGCCCAAGACTCGCGAGAATATGCGGTCGTCATGGAGCAGGCCGATCTGGTGACCTCAGACGGGATGCCGCTCGTGTGGATGCTGCGGGCCTTGGGTTTGCGTCAGGCAACTCGAGTCTATGGGCCGAATCTTACATTGTTAGTGATCCAGGCAGCCGTAAGCCAAAAAATACCGGTGGCCTTCTATGGAGGAACTCCTGAAGTATTACGCCGACTTCAGGAACGATTCCCGCTACTTGACGTCGTGTATGGTGAGGCTCCACCGTTTAGACCGCCCACCGCGGAGGAAGACGCGCACACCGTAGAGTCTCTCACGAACTCCGGTGCACGTATCGTGTTTGTGGGTTTAGGCAGCCCGAAACAAGACAGATGGATGCAGGCCCATCGTGGCCGGCTCCCCGTAATCATGCTTGGCGTTGGGGCCGCGTTCGATTTTCTTGCAGGCACCAAATCCCAAGCGCCTCAATGGATGCAAAGGAGCGGGCTGGAGTGGGCGTATCGCTTACTCACTGAACCCCGCCGTCTGTGGCGCCGTTATTTGAAACAGAACCCACGATTCTTGTGCCTGGCACTTTTGCAGGTGGCGAGAACTCGAGCAACCGGATGAGCACCGCAACACAATCCGTCCTTCGGGATTCTGAGGCAAGCGTTTCGAAGCTGCCGGCATGGGCAATCTGCATCTCTGACATCCTCGCCCTGGAGCTTTCCTTCGCGCTCGGGTTCGCCGTCCGGCAGTTGTTGAGTTCGCTGTTCACCGCTGAGATCGGATTGGAGCAGTACCTGAGTGTCGCGGCGGGGATGTTGTTATTGCCGGTGATCAACTACCAGCTCGGATTGTATCCGGGGTACTTGCTGGGGCCGGTCGAACGGCTGCGGCGGCGGGTGTTGGCCACTCTCGGGGTGTTTGGGGCGTTGATTGCGTGGGACAGCTTAGTGGCTCGCGGGGTGTTGTCGCGCGGGGTGTTGCTGGCGACGTTTGCGTTCGCGCTGGTTTTGCCGCCGTTGGCGGAACTCGCGGTGCGAACATGGCTCGTGCGTCGGGAACGATGGGGCGTACCGGTGGTAATGTTGGGTGCGGGTGCCACGGGGCAGGCGCTGGCGCAGACGTTCCTGGCCGATCCACAGCTGGGGTTCCGGCCGGTGGCGTTCTTGGACAATCGTCCGGCGCTGTGGAACAGCTCGGTGAACGATGTGCCGGTGGCGGGACCGTTGGCCTTGGCTCCGGATTTCGAGGGTCGCGCGGTGGCGGCGATCGTGTGCCTGGGCGATCTCCCGAAGCACGACGCGGCGCAGTTGTTGCATGAGTTGAATTTCGCGCGGGTGATCGTGGTGCCGGATCTGCCCGGCGTGGCGTCGTTGTGGATTACGGCTCGGCAGATGGGGTCGCACTTGGGGTTCGAAGTAAAGAAGAATCTGCTGCTGCGGCGGAATCTGGCGTTGAAGTCGGTGATGGACCGCGCGGTCGCGCTGCCGTTGTTCGTGCTGAGCGTGCCGGTGCTGGCGATTGCGGCGGCGTGGATCAAGATCGTGAGCCGTGGTCCGGCACTGTATCGGCAGACGCGCGAAGGGCAGAACGGCGAACGGATTTCGGTGTGGAAACTGCGCACGATGCATTTGGATGGCGAGCGCATCCTGGAACAGTGGCTGGAGACGCATCCCGAAGACCGGGATCATTGGAACCGGCACTTCAAGTTGAAGCATGACCCGCGAGTGTTGCCGATCGTGGGTCCGTTGCTGCGTCGCACAAGCCTGGATGAGTTGCCTCAGCTGTGGAGCATCCTCGCAGGCGAGATGAGCTTGGTGGGGCCGCGGCCGTTACCGGACTATCATCTAAATCACTTCGGACCGGAGTTCCGCGAGCTGCGCACGCGCGTACTGCCGGGGCTCACCGGGCTGTGGCAAGTCTCGACACGCAGCGAAGGCGACGCGCAAGTGCTGGAGGCGATGGACACCTACTACATTCGCAACTGGTCGCCGTGGCTGGACCTGTACATCCTCGCTCGCACGGTGACGGCGGTACTGCTCGCGCGCGGGGCGTACTGATTAGAACCAGCGGCTCATGATCACCTTCTGTTCGGTGTAGAAGGAGACGGCGTCTTTGCCATGGGCGTGCAGATCGCCGAAGAAGCTCTGCTTCCAACCAGCGAACGGGAAGAACGCCATGGGAGCGGCGACCCCGATATTGATCCCCACCATGCCGGCTTCGACGCGCGAACTGTATTCACGGGCCGCTGAGCCGCTATCGGTAAAGATCACCGACGCGTTACCGAAGCGCGAGCGGTTCACGATCTCGATGGCTTCGTCGAGCGTGTCGACGCGCAGCACGGTGAGCACAGGTCCGAAGATTTCGTCACAGGCGATGCTCATGTCGGGGTGGGCATGATCGAGAATCGTGGGTCCCACGAAGTAACTACCGATGGAGGTTCGCAGGGAACGGCCATCGGTGAGGGGTACAGCGCCTTCGGAGATCCCGCGCTGGATGTGGCCCGCGACGCGGCCGGCGTGCTCGGTGGTGATGAGCGGCCCCATGTCGGTACCCGGACGGCTGCCATCACCGATGTTCATATTGCGCACGCGCTCGATCAGCAGATCCAGCAGAGGCTCAGCCACACCGCCGACGCAAACCAGTACGCTGCCCGCGAGACAACGCTCGCCTGCAGCACCGAATGCGGAAGCAATGATGCCATCGACGGTCTTCGGCAGGTTTGCATCGGGACAAACAACCAAGTGATTCTTCGCGCCACCCAAGGCCTGCACGCGCTTCCCTTCGGCTGCGGCACTAGCGTAAATGTACTTGGCGACAGGCGTGGAACCCACGAAGCTGATCGCTTTCACCGTGGGGTGATGCAGCAGCGCGTCGACCGTATCGCGATCGCCGTGGAGAACGTTCATGACGCCCGCGGGAAGCCCGGCCTCGTGCAGCAGGTCCATCGCGAAGCTGGGGGTGAGGGGAACGTGTTCGCTGGGCTTGAGGATGAACGCGTTGCCGGCGGCGATGGCGAACGGGTACATCCACATCGGGACCATCGCGGGAAAGTTAAATGGCGTGACACCGACGCAGACACCGATGGGCTGACGAATCGTCTTGCAGTCAATCCCGGCGGCAACGTCATTGAGCGAATCGCCCATCATCAGACTGGGCATGCCACAGGAGACTTCCACCATCTGAATGCCGCGGCGCACTTCGGCCTTCGCGTCATCCAGCGTCTTGCCGTTTTCCGCAGTGAGGATCTCGGCGAGTTCGGTGACGTGAGCCTCCAGCAGCGCCTTATAGCGATACAAAACCTGCACACGATCCACAACGGGAACATCGCGCCACTTGAGGTACCCTTCGTGGGCCGTCTGCACGCAGTGATCCACGTCGGCGGAGTTGGCGAGCGGAACTTCCGCCAGAACCTCACCGGTCGCCGGATTCGAGACGGGCAACGTTCCCCGCCCCGCAGGCTTGGTCCACTGGCCATTCACATAGAACGAGACACTTTTCACGCCTGACCCCACCATTTCCTTCGCTGCAACGTTACCAAGCCTGCAGCGCCTCCTCAAACATTCTCGCTAACTCTTCCTCGCCCGCAGGACGCGGCGACAACTTGGTGACGCGATGTTGCGGCAGCGTGCCGGTAACCAGTTCAGGAATATCGCTGCTGGTGTACCCGACGTCGCGCAGCCCGTTGGGGACTTGAAGACGCTGCATGAACCACGTGATGCGGTCGGCCAGCACTTTGCCGGCGTCGGATTTCGCTACATTGGCCACGTCGACGCCCAGCGCGGCGGCCGCTTCCAGATGACGTTCGGGACTCGCGCTGGCCGTGTAGCGGAAGACCGCTGGTGCGTTCAGGATCACGGAGAAGCCGTGCGGCACCAGCGCGTGATCAGTCTGGTAGCCGGGAGCTGTGTATTTTCGAACGTGACCGGACACCGGATACGACATGCCGTGCGGCAAGTGCACCCCAGCGTTGCCGAACCCGACGCCAGCGTACGATGCAGCCAGGATCATCGCGGCGCGCGCTTCGTCGTCGGCTGGATCTTCGGCGGCGCGCACCAGATATTGATTCACCATACGCAAGGCCTGGAGCGACCACACGTCGCTGATCGGGTTTGAGCCTTGATAGGCGGGGCGAAGGCGCGGGCTGGCTGGCAGGTCGCGTTCGGAGTACGGAAGCGCGGTGAAGGATTCGATCGCGTGGCTCAGGATGTCGAGACCGCTGGCGGCAGCGACGGCCTTCGGCATCGTACGCGTGTTCTCGGGATCGAGCAAGCCCAGCGTGGGCTTCAGCCGGCGATTCGCGATGCCCGTCTTAGCGTGCATCCGGATCAGATCGAAGATCGCCACGCCAGTTGTTTCGCTTCCGGTGCCGGCAGTAGTGGGAATCGCGATCAACGGCTTGAGCGGACCGGGAATCGGCAGTCCCTTACCGATGGGCGGGTTCACATAATCGAGGAAGTCTTCCGGCGGACAAGTGACGTACAGATTCACGGCTTTGGCCGTATCGATCGTGGAGCCGCCGCCGACGGCAACGAACGCATCGTAGTTACCCGGCTTGGCGAAGGCGATGGCCTCCAGAAAAGATTCGTCGGTGGGTTCGACGCGAACCTTATCGTAAACCGTCGCCTCAATCCCGTTAGCGGCCAGCGATTCGAGGACCACTTGTAAGGGGCGGAGTTTGGCGATGACCGGATCGGTGATGACCAGCACGCGGCGGGCCCCGAGATCGGCCAGATCCATTCCAACTTCTCGCGTGACGCCCGCGCCAAAGCGGACGCTGGACACTGCCATTTCGAAGGCGATTTCGTGAGCAACTTGCGACATCGACTTCTTATGTTCGCACGATGCTAGCGGGGAACGTAGATGGCGTAAAGAGCGATAGTAATGATGCCGCCGAGCACCCCGAAAATCAGCCCAAGGGCGCGGCGTTTCGGCATCGCCAGCAGCATGATGACACCCGTGATGGAACTGAGCGCGATCCAGACGGAGACCACGTCCAGCAGCGCGCGCCAGGCCCAGCCGGTTTCGGCGCCTTTGTGCAAATCGGCCATCAGGCCCACGAAGCCGCGATCTTCGAACGTGGTTTGAGACTCGCCCGAATCGCGATCAATGAAGACTTGGGCTCGGCGCGCGGGGCCGGCGAAGGTGATCTCGATTTCGTCATCGGCCGGGTTGAAGTTGGCCAGCGGAACGGTGATGTGGAAGGCCGCTCGGACAGCCGCTTCGACGGCAACCGGATCGCCCTTCATGGCGACATCGGCCGCAATTTTGCCGGTACCGTTGGTGGCGACCATCTGGTCCATGCCGAAGGAGTCATGGGTGAGCATGACCCCTGTGATGGCGAAAAACAGGAACATGAAGAACGCCGACAGCGAGAGGTAGATGTGAATGGTCCGGGACCATTTGAGAATTTCGCGTTTCCAGTCGAGCAAGCGATTAGACCGTCCCTGAGACCGGACCGAAGTCCACCTTTACGTCCTTGAATTCCGCAGTAGGCTTCATCGCCGCGCTGGCGGGTTTGGCGCCGCATTCGATGGTGACGCTCTCCTGATAATGGTTGCCGTGTTCGCGATTGGATTCGATCCAGATGCGATAGGTGCCTGCGGGGACCGGCTCGCCGGAGTCGGTCATGCCGTTCCAGACCAAGCTGTATTCGCCAGCAGCGCGCGTGGCTCGGGCCATTTGAGAAGCTTGACGAGCGTTGGGGGCCTTGCTCCACCAGCTGTGCAGTTCGGCGATCCAACGGGGCTTCGAGGCCCACAGTGAGATCGTGCGGACGACTTTGCCCGAGGAGTCTTCGGCCCAGACCACGACATAGGGACGACGCGGACGGCCGAAACCGCCCCCACCGCCGCCGCGACGACCACCACCGAAGCCGCCGGGGCCCCCAAAACCGCCCCCCGGAGGGGCTCCGCCGCCAGCACCAGCCGGATCGACGAGGGTGAGCTTGATCGAAACCTGGTAGTTGTTTGCCCAACCGGCGTAGGCCACGGGACGGACGCGGCCGGTTTCGTAGCGGGCAAAGCCCGAGCTACGGAGGACAGTTCCAGCCTGAGCGACCAGCAAGCCCTCGGCCTGGTGAGTTTGTTCGATCAGGCGCATGGCCTGTTCGGCGGGCATCGCGCAGGAGGCGAGCGCCAGAGCGTTCGCCGTGACGCAATCAGAAGCGAGGACGGAGGCTGCTGATCCCGGGCCTGCAATGCCGGTGCGCGCATCGAGGATGTGCTGACCTCGGGCGTAGGTTCCGCTGGTGGCCATCGCGGCGTTGGCGAAGCGAACCTCGGTGAGCGGAACCGCGTTCTCGAAGGGCTGCGAAGGATCGGCGATGCCCATCGTCCAGGGAGTACCGATGGCGCGGACGTCGCCACCAATATCGAGCAGGATACCGGAGGCCTGCGGTGCGGCCGCACGGGCGGCTTCCGCGGCGCGATCGACGATGTACGCCTTGCCGAGCGCGTCGAGGTTCACTGAGCCGTTGCGGTTGGCGCGGATCGCTCCGTTGGTGCGCTGTTCCCAGGTGGAGTAGGCAGAGAGGACGTTCTGAAGATCGCGACTGGGACGCACGGCACCGTTGCTCCAGCGGTTCAGTTCGCTGCGCGGGTCGCGAGCGTTGAGGATCGCAGACAGGCACTCAATTTCCGCGAGCGCAGCGGATTCCGCAGCCTGCGCTTCGGCGGCCGTGGCGCCGGCGATCGTCAGGTCGAGAGAGGTGCCCAGGATGAAATCGTGATGAACGTCGTGATCGCGGCGGGTAGTGGCCCAAACGGGCAGAGCCGGAGCCGCCAGCAGAGCCAGCCAGGTTCTGCGGGTCAATTGAGATAGTGTCTTCACAGTAGAAACGCCTCTGACAG
>CANIIC010000117.1 GCA_947467395.1 Bryobacterales bacterium | reverse complement strand
GGCATCGCGATCACTCACCACCTCCCCCGAAGAGAACAAACGAACTGAGGTCGAGACCGGCGTGACACTCACCCGGACGCTATTCGACGTCGAAGCAGCTACCGACGCATTGCCCGGAAAGAACACAGACACCGATTGGTCCCCCGCCGGCAGCACGACATCGAAGTTTGCAAACGCCAGCGGATACGCCAAACCCGGGAAACTGTTTGGGGGCGGTGTCGTAAGCATCGTGACTCGGGACGTAGCAACCGTCTTGCCGTCGATCAACAGCTGCATCTCCGTGGCCCCAGGCACGGCATCCGCCGTCGATTGCAACGTCGCAACCAGCCGGACGGCTTGCCCATAAAGCGCCGTCGTCACAGCCGGCTTCAAATCCAGAAACGAACTTGCCGCCTCACCGAACATCACTCGCGCGACATTCGCGCCCGTAGAGGAACTGTAGTTCACATCGAAAATATCGATGAGCCCGTCTCCATTGAAATCACCCAGCGTGTAGTCCTGCAACGATCCGGATACATTCAACGTCTGCGCCGTCAGCGACCCGCTTCCATCGTTGATCAAGCCCCACACCGTGCCCGAACCCACCATCACGTCCAAATCCCCGTCCCCGTCCAAATCCGCCATGCGCGCGCGGTCATAACCCGTTGCCAAAGGATTCGGCAAGGCAACCGTGCTCGAACTGAAGCCGCTGCCATTCGAACGGAACAGGTAAACCGAGCCTCCACTGCCGCCCGCGGGAATCAGGATGTCTGGCCGTCCGTCACCATTCAGGTCCCCGGCTGTCGGCTCGCCCGCCAACGGAGGAGCGGAGGAAACATTGACAACCGAAAAACTGCTTCCGCTCCCGCGCGCCAACGTAAACGAACCAGCCACACTGTACATCGCAAGGTCCAGAATGCCGTCGCCCGTCCAATCCCCCGAAAAGACCATATTCGGCGAGTTCGTCGCCAATACAGAGCCGCTCCGAAAAGTCCCGTTACCATTGCCCAGCAGAACAGTCACGTTGTTTTCTGACGGCGCCGCCAGCGCAACATCGGGGATCCCGTCGCGATTGAAGTCGGCGATGTTGGCGTAGACGGCCCCGGCCGTCGGACGCGGCGTGCATACCGGACTCCCGAATGCGCCCGTACCCGTACCCAGATACCCGCACAAATCGAAAGTCGACGTCGTGGTGTTGATCGACAACACCAGCAAATCCTGTTTGTTGTCCCGATTCAAGTCGCCAACCGTCATCGCCGTCACAATGCCGTTGACCGGAAGTTCCGTCAACGCGACGAACGGCGACGTCCTCGATCCCAGCGTCACGCTGATCCCGCCACGATTCAACGGCGGTGGACCGAAATTAAACGTGGCAGCATCCGTCACTCCGTCCCCATTAAAATCCGCGCTGGACGGACGAGCCGGAGTGAAGCCAGCACGCGATATCGTCACCGGTTGGGGCGCTCCAAACCGCGCAAATGCCAGGGAAGAAAATAACAGGAAAAGGGCGATCCTCATCTCGAGAAAGTCTACCTGATTTATGCCCGGCATTTCTGCCCGGCGACCCGCGCCCGCCGCCGGTCAACCACCCTGCCGCGAAGCAGGTAAAATAACGCCTATGGACGCAAGCTCTAGTAGCGCACCCTCGATACCCCATCAAATCGAGCTCCCGGCGTGGAAGACCCTTCTCAGCCACGCGGGAGCGCTCTTCATCGCGGCAGTCTTCCTGCTCGCCGGTATCTACAAGGCAGTCGACCCTTATAAATTCGCTGCCCTCGCCAAGAACCTGCTGGTCCCCTACAGCCTCACGTTGCCTCTGGCCGTGACTCTCGCCGTGCTCGAAACCACCGCCGGCGTGCTGATCCTGATCCCGCGCTTCCGCCGCTGGGGCGCGATCCTCGCAGGCGTGCTGTTGCTCGGCTTCATGGGCTACATCGGCGTGAACTACTCCGCCCTGCTCGGCCGCGATTGCAGTTGCTTCCCCGAACTCAAGCTGCCCTTCGGCCTCGCCATCGATCTCAAGCGCAGCGTCGGACCTGGCTTCTTCTATGGCGATGCGGCCTTCCTCGCCGCTGCGGCCATCTCCGGCGTGTGGGCCAAGCGCGCCCAGGGCCTGCGCACTGCCGCCGTCATTATGGGAGCCGTCGCCGTCTTCACCGGCGTCAGCTACGGTATCGCCGCCACCAGCCAGAGCGGACTCAAAGCGCCCGATTCCATCACCGTCGACGGCAAGGACTTCAATCTCCAGAGCGGTCGCGTCTTCCTGTTCTTCTTCGACCCCTCCTGCGGAACCTGCTACGCCGTCGGCAAGAGCCTCGCGCCGCTGAAGTGGCAGAGCGACATTCAAGTAATCGGCGTCCCCACGCGCGCCCCCGAACAAGGCGCCAACTGGATGAAGGATGACGAAAACGGCCTCGGCATGAAGAAGCCCGTGTCGCCCGATTCCGAAAAACTTCGCAAGACCTTCGTCTTCGACTACCCGCCCTACGGCGTCCTCCTCGAAAACGGCCACCAGAAGGGCGTCATCACCATCTCCGAGTTCGACGAAATCAACCCGGAAAACCACATCAAGTTACTCCGCGAAATGGGCGCGATCGAATAGTGTCTCTCTGGACTTTTCTCGGCTTTGAAACCGAGCCCCAACGCGGCGCCGCCGCTGAAACCGAAAGCGTGCGCAAGGTGGTGCAGGCCCTCGATCACATGGATGAGGCCCACGCCCGCTACATCGCCGCCTTCGGCTATATCCTGGGCCGCGTCGCCAATGCGGACCTGAAAATCAGCCCCGAAGAGACCACCGCCATGGAGCAGATCATCCAACTCCGCGGCGGGATTCCCGAAAGCGAAGCCATCATCGTTGTCCAGATGGCCAAGACCCGCGCCAGCTTGTTCGGCGGCACCGAAAACTTCCTGGTCACCCGCGAATTCGACCGCATCGCGACGCGCGAACAAAAACTCGCCCTGCTCGACTGTCTCTTCGCAGTAGCCGCCGCCGAAGGCCACATCTCCGTCACCGAGGACAACGAGATCAAACAGATCTCCCAGGAACTCCACCTCGATCACCCCGACTTCATCGCCGTGCGTTCCAATTGGCGCAACGAACTCGGCGTCCTGCAAGGACTGTAAGCAAGACATACAGTGACGCGACGATCTCCACGCCAAAAGTGAAAATCATGAACTGTTTCGTTAACCGTTCATGATTCCGTTTCATACTGAGGAGAGGAGATTTTCTTGCGAGCACTCATTTCATTTCTACTTGTTTCCGCCGCTCTCGGCCAAGCCCAGAACGCGGTTCAGGTTTCCAACTATCTATTTCAAGACACGCTGAACCCGCAGCGTACAGGCAGCGCGGCGTTGACCGCGGTGAATCCCAGCGGCAATAACCGCTTCGTCACGGATACGGTCTTCGGCCAGACCCGTAAAGTCTACGACATTACCGGCTCCAGCGGCCCGTTGACCGCCCAAGGCGGTCTCATCTACCAAGCAAAAAACAAAGTGGCTCGGGATAACTACTCGATGGAACTCATTTTCAGGATGGATGCCGCCAGCACCGGCTGGCGCCGCGTCCTGGATGTGGCCAACCTGCAGCGCTCCGAAGGTTTGTATCTGGATCCCTCCGGCTACCTCGCGTATTACTCCGGCGTCAGCGCCACTGGCACGGACAAGCTGGCTGCCGGAACTTACTATCACGTCGTCATGGTGAAGAAGCCCGGGGCAGTGCTCCTGTATGTCAACGGAGCCTTGGTCGCCTCGCGTACCGACGGCACCGCCCTCGGCGTGATGGATGCCGGACTGAATCCGGATCAGCTGGTCCGGTTGTTCCTGGACGATGACACCTTCGAGTGGGCCCCCGCGCGCATCGCGTTGTTCCGCGTCTATTCCGGCCCGCTGTCCCTGGCCGAAATTCAGACCATCTACGCCGCGCCATTCACCTCCACCGTCGGCCTGCCGGCCCCCGGCTTCCAAAGCTCCGGAATCGTGAACAGCGCCTCGTATTCTCCGTCGAACGCCATCACCCCGGGTGGGTTCTTCACCATCTTCGGCACCGATCTCGGCGACGACTTCAGCGACTGGAGTCAGTCCTTCGTGGACAACTTCGCCCCGCGCCGCTTGAACAACGTGCGCGTGCTGGTGAATGGCTTGGAGTCCTACATCTCCTTCGTCAGTTCCGCCCAGATCAACGCCATCGCCCCGGATAACCTCGTCGACGGACCCGTAACAGTCGTGGTTGAATACAGCAACTTGCGCAGCACCACCGTCTCCACGACAGCGCGCCGCATCAACCCGGCCGTGTTCCGCTTCACCCCGCAGAACAACCGCTATCTCGCCTCCACCGCGAATGACGGCAGCGCGTACATCGCACCCGCCAACCTATTCAGCACCAACGGTGTCTTGAACGGCCTGGCACTGCGTCCGGCGCGTCCGGGCGAGTATGTCGTGATCTACGCCACGGGCTTAGGTCCCACGGCTCCCGCAGTGCCTGCCGGCCAGATCCCTGCCGGTCGCAATGGCGGCTACCCGGTGACCAGTTCCTCGGAAGTTCGCCTCACGCTCAACGGCCAGACCACCACAGTCACTCCCGCGTACACGGGCCTGTCCGGATTCCCCGGCCTGCATCAAATCGTGTTCCTGGTCCCCGATATCGCCAATGGGGAATATGACACCGTTCTAGTCGTGAACGGCTTCGCCTCTCCCACCGGCGCATTCCTGCCCATCAGCAAGTAGTGGATAGGGGGCACTCGGCCACCCGGTCGAGATGCCCCCTACGTATTTCTACCGCGCTCCGAACGGCGGATACGTCTTCGGATGCAACACCACCCGTTCCAGGAAGAAGTCCGTCAACTGCCCCGCCATCTCGGCCATCTCCACATGGTCGTCGAACACGTGCGGCACGTTCGCATACGTGTGCAGTTCGCTCGCGACCTTCGCCGCACGCAGCACTTCCAGTGTCTTCAAGCTGTTCTCCGGAGCTACCGTCACATCCGCCAAGCCGTGATGCATCACCGTCGGTGGATATCCCGCTTGAATCCGATCCCGGACGTTCGTCGCGTGCAGCGCCGCATCGTCACTGCCCGGAGGCATGACTGCTCTCGCCACCTCAGGAGCCGCATAGAACGCCACGCACGCCGCCGCACCCAGTTCCTTGCGCGACGCCGTGTACAGCGCCAGATAGCCACCTGCCGAATACCCGACCACACCGACGCGATCCACGCCCAACTCACTCATGTGCGCCTTCGCCCATTGAAACTGCGTCGCCGCATCCGCCACCTGATCGAGCCACGTCACGCCCTTGCCCAGCCGATACTGCGCCGTCACCGACACATAGCCGCGAGTCGTAATCGGCATCACCCGCTGCGCCAGTGACTCCTTGTTCCCGCCCACAAACCCGCCGCCATGAAAATGCACCAGCGCCATCCGCGTCTCAGTGCCTGACGGCGGCCGGTAAATATCGACGTGCAGCTCGGTATCCCCGCCCTTGCCCGTCGTGACGTTCTTCTCGACTTTCACGCCGGCTCCACCCACCGCCTGCGCCCCGGCCCGCTCCGCCGTCCCCAGCACCGCCAGCGCCGCGCCCGTCATCCCCACCAAATCCCGTCGTGCAATTGTCATCGCTCTGGTCCTCTCTTGCATTCGTCAAATGTAGGCGATCGATCTACGCCTGCTTGTTTTCAACGTGTTTTCTGAAGTTATCGAGGATGGCTTGCCAGCCGCCTCGCTGCTGTTCAACGGAATGGGTCGTCTCCGCATCGAAGGTTTCGCGCACGGTAACGCCATCGTGTGAGGCAAGGAATTCCACCAACAGCGTTCGGTCCCCGAAGGCGCTCTCGATCAGCTTGTGTTCGACGACGTTGGTGTAGGTTCCCGCGAAATCAAAGCCCATGCTGCCGTCCTTGGCCTCCATGCGCGATGAAAAGGCACCACCCACACGCAGATCCACGACAGATTTGGTGGTGTGCCAATCGTCGGAGGCAGTATTCCAATGCTGGATGTCCTCCGGCGTGTTCCAAGCGCTCCAGACCCGCTCGATAGGCGCGCTGATTGTCGTTTCAACCGTAATCTTCATGGCTACGTCCTTGGGATATTAATCCTTTAGATACTACCATCGCAAGGCCAACTCCCCAGCCCTGAAGAACGGAGGCGATTCTCCGCCTAGACTCCCTCCACCGGAGCCTCGCACAACATATCCAAGAACGCCTGCAGCGCCGGGTGGAACTGTTTCTTCTTGCGGTGAATGATCCCCAGCGGCCGGTACAGCGCCGCGCCCGCCAGGCGAATCGCGGTCAGCCGCTTCTGCCGCAGATCCTCGCGCATCACCCGATGCGGCAGGATGCTGACGCCCGCCTTCAGCGCCACGGCCTCCTTCACCATCTCGATGTTGTCGAAGTGCAAGGTGAAGTTCACCTCTACGCCTTTATCCCGCAGGAAGCGCTCGACATGCTGGCTGATCGGGAGCTCGTCATCGAACGTCACGAAGTCCACCCCGTTCAACTCCGTCACCGGCAGCGGACCCTGGATCTGCGCCGCGCGCCTGGCCAGCGGATGCTCGGGCGACGCGGCCAGCACCATCTCCTCCCGGCGCCACGGGATCACCGTTAACTCCCGCGACGGCTCGGGGTAACTGACCAACCCAAGATCAGCCCGATCCTCTAAGACCGCTGCGTACACCTTCGCCGGCTGCAAATAGCTGACGACCACTTCTGCCTGTGGATGCAGTTCGGAGAACCGCCGCTCCAGCTGGATCAGCTCACTCACGCCGACCGAGTAGATCGACGCGACCCGAATCGAGCCCTCCACGTGCTCGCTCAGTCCCTTAATAGAGGACTCTAGCTGGTCATACCTTCGTATTACATCCCGGCAATACTCGGCGTACAAATCCCCGGCCGGAGTGACGACTAAGGGTCTCCTACTCCGGTCTAGGAGGATCGCCCCAAGGGAGCGCTCCAGCTCCTGAACTTGTTGACTGGCAGCACTTTGGCTCACGCCGTTCTGCGCCGCCGCCTTGCTGAAGCTGCGCGTTTGCGCGATGTCTCTGAAAAGCTTGAGGCTTTCGTTGGGCACGGCTCCATACTAAATCAGATAAACTAATAATACAAGCCTCTTATTGTAGTTGCGATGATATTGCAAGGTGCGATACTCTAAATCATGCAGTCGCCTCTTCAAAAGCAAGGCCTCTATGATCCCCAGTTCGAGCACGATAACTGCGGGATGGGCTTCATCGTCAACCTCGACGGTGCCAAGACCCACGATGTCGTCAAAAAGGGCATCGAGATCCTGATCAACCTCACGCACCGCGGAGCCTGCGGCTGCGACCCGGAGACCGGCGACGGCGCCGGCATCATGATCGAGATCCCGCACGACTTCTTTGCGAAGGAGTGCTCCAAGCTCGGCTTCAGCCTGCCTGAACCCGGCCACTACGGCGTCGGCATGGTCTTCCTTCCGGTCGAACCCAAGCAGATGCTGATCTGCCAGGGCATCGTCGAACGCATTGCTGTTGAAGAAGGATTGACCGTCCTCGGCTGGCGCGACACTCCGGTGAACGGCGACGCCATCGGCCGCCACGCGCGCGCTTCGCAACCGTATATTCAGCAGGTCTTTATCCGCGCCGCCGCCGGCATGTCGCAGGAAGACCTGGACCGCAAGTTGTTCCTGATCCGCCGCCAAGCGGAGAACCAAGTGGCCGCGACCGACCTCCGGGAGAAGGACTTCTTCTACATCCCGTCGATGTCCTCGCGCACCATCATCTATAAAGGACTGCTGCTGGCTCCGCAGATTTCCGACTTCTACAAGGAGTTGCGCGACCCCGAGACCCGCAGTTCGCTGTGCATGGTCCACCAGCGCTTCTCCACGAACACCTTCCCGGCGTGGCCGCTGGCCCACCCGTACCGCATGATCTGCCACAACGGCGAGATCAACACGGTTCGCGGCAACGTGAACTGGATGAAGGCGCGGCAGAGCGTGTTGCGCTCCGAAGTGTTCGGCGCCGATCTCGAGAAGGCGTTCCCGGTCGTCCGCGACGGCTTGAGCGACACCGGATCGCTCGACAACGCGGTCGAGATGTTGACGATGGCGGGCCGCGAGTTGCCGCACGTCATGGCGATGCTGATTCCCGAAGCTTGGGATGCGGACACCACCATGCCGCCGGAAAAGCGCGCCTTCTACGAATATCACGCGCAGTTGATGGAACCCTGGGACGGTCCGGCCGCGGTGGCCTTCACCGACGGCAAGTGGCTCGGAGCCACGCTCGACCGCAACGGCCTGCGCCCTGCCCGCTATCTGGTGACCAAAGACAACCAGATGATCATGGCCTCGGAAACCGGCGTGTTGCCGGTGAAGCCGGAGAACGTGGCCTATCGTGGCCGCCTGCAGCCCGGCAAGATGCTGCTGGTGAACCTCAAGGAACACCGCATCGTTCCCGACGAAGAGATCAAGGCGATGTTGTCCTCGCGTCAGCCTTACGCCGAGTGGTTGAAGGAGCATCAGGTTACGCTGGATGCCCTGCCCGAGCCGCCGCGCGTCCACGGCTTCGACAAAGAGAGCCTGCTGATGCGCCAACGCGCCTTCGGCTACAGCGAAGAAGAACTGAAAATGATCCTGCAGCCGATGGCCGAAGACGGCCAGGAGCCCATCGGATCCATGGGCGTCGACACGCCGCTGGCGTGTTTGTCGGACCGCCCGCAATCGCTGTTCAACTACTTCAAGCAGTTGTTCGCGCAGGTCACCAACCCGCCGATCGATCCGATCCGCGAGGAGCTGGTGATGTCGTTGACCAGCTACATCGGCAGCGAACGCAACATCCTGGGTGAGACTCCGGAGCAGGCTCACCTGCTGAAGCTGCCGCATCCGATTCTGACGAACTACGATCTCGAAAAACTGCGCCGCGTCAGCAAAGGCGAGTTCCTCGCGACGACGCTGCGTGCGATGTACCCGGTCGCCGATGGCGGCGAGGGCTTGGCCCGGTCGCTCGAAGGCCTGTGCAAGCGCGCGGTGATGGCCGTCGACGATGGCTACAACGTCGTGATCATCTCCGATCGCGGCATCGATCCGGCGCTCGCGCCGATCCCCAGCTTGCTCGCGTTGAGCGCGGTCCACAACTACCTGGTGCGCGAAAAGAAGCGTACGCGCGTGGCGTTGATCATTGAATCCGGCGAACCGCGTGAAGTGCATCACTTCGCGGTGCTGGTCGGCTATGGCGCCAGCGCGATCAACCCGTATCTGGCGATCGAAACGCTGGAAGACATGGCCAACAAGGGCCGTCTGAAGGTCGACTTCCCGACGGCGCTGAAGAACTTCAAGAAGTCCATCAACAAGGGCCTGCTGAAGGTCTTCTCGAAGATGGGCATCAGCACGCTGCAGAGCTACCGCGGCGCGCAGATCTTCGAAGCCATCGGCCTCGATCAGCCGTTGATCGATCAGTACTTCACCGGCACGGCGTCGAAGATCAGTGGCGTCGGACTGGACGTGCTGGCGAAGGAAGCGGCCATGAAGCATGCGCATGCTTTCGAACCGGAGACCGAATCCCACACCGAACTGGTGGCGGGCGGCGCGTATCACTTCCGCAAGGGCGGCGAGTTCCATATCCTGAATCCGGCGACGGTTTCGACCTTGCAGCACGCCGTGCGTGAGAACAAGTTCGAAACCTTTGAGCAGTTCACGGCGCTGATCGACCAGCAGAACAAGGAGCTGGCGACGCTGCGCGGCTTGATGGAATTCAAGCCCAGCAAGAAGCCGGTGAAGATCGACGAAGTAGAACCAGCGAGCGAGATCGTGAAGCGCTTCGCGACGGGCGCGATGTCCTTCGGCTCCATCAGCAAGGAAGCGCACGAAACGCTGGCCATCGCGATGAACCGCATGGGCGGCCGTTCAAACACGGGTGAAGGCGGCGAAGATGCCGAACGCTTCACGCGCGATGCGAATGGCGACTTGCGGCGCAGCTCGGTCAAGCAGGTGGCCTCGGGCCGCTTCGGTGTCACGGCGCACTATCTGGTAAACGCCGACGAACTGCAGATCAAGATCGCGCAGGGCGCGAAGCCGGGTGAAGGCGGTCAGCTGCCGGGTCACAAGGTGGATGAAGTCATCGCACGGGTGCGCTACAGCGTGCCGGGCGTGGGCCTCATTTCCCCGCCCCCGCATCATGACATTTACTCGATCGAAGATCTGGCGCAGTTGATCTACGATTTGAAGAACGCCAATCCTCGGGCGCGCGTCAGCGTGAAGCTGGTGTCCGAAGTCGGCGTCGGCACGGTGGCCGCGGGTGTCGCCAAGGCGCATGCCGACGTGATCCTGGTCTCCGGTTATGACGGCGGCACGGGCGCTTCGCCGCTCACGTCGTTGAAGCATGCCGGCGGACCCTGGGAGCTCGGCTTGGCGGAAACGCAGCAGACGCTGGTCATGAACGACCTGCGGAGCCGCGTGATTCTGCAGACCGACGGCAAATTGCAGACCGGCCGCGACGTCGCGATCGCCGCGCTGTTGGGTGCCGAAGAGTTCGGCTTCTCCACCGCGCCGCTGGTGGCGCTGGGTTGCATCATGATGCGCAAGTGCCACTTGAACACGTGTCCGGTGGGTATTGCGACGCAGGATCCGGTATTGCGCGCCAAGTTCAACGGCAAGCCGGAGAACGTGATCAACTACTTCTTCTTCGTTGCCGAACAGGTTCGCGCCATCATGGCGAAGCTGGGCTTCCGCAGCATGGATGAGATGATCGGCCGCAGCGACAAGCTGGAAATGCGCCCCGGTGTCGAACACTGGAAGGCGCGTGGCCTCGACTTCTCGCAGCTGCTGTATCATCCGCAGGTTCCGGCCAGCGTCGGCAAGCGCTGCACCATGGCGCAGGATCATGGCCTGGAAGTTGCGCTGGATGCGAAGATGATCGACTACGCGAAGCCCGCGCTGGACGACAAGACTCCGGTGGAGTTCGTGCTGCCGATCCGCAACGTGGATCGCACGGTGGGCGCGATGCTGTCCGGTGAGATCGCACGCAAGTATGGAGCCGAGGGTCTCGATCCCGGCACGGTGCACTTCCGCTTCACGGGCAGCGCCGGTCAGAGCTTTGGCGCGTTCCTGGCTCGCGGCGTGACGCTGGAGCTGGAAGGCGACTCGAACGATTACGTCGGCAAGGGTCTGTCGGGCGGCAAGGTGGTGGTCTACCCGCCGCGCGAATCGACCTTCAAGCCGGATCAGAACATCCTGGTCGGCAACGTTGTACTGTACGGCGCGACGTCCGGGGAAGCGTTCTTCAATGGACGCGCCGGGGAACGCTTCGCGGTCCGCAACTCGGGCGCTACGGCGGTCGTCGAAGGCGTGGGCGATCACGGTTGCGAGTACATGACCAAGGGTCTGGTGATCTGCTTGAGCGATACCGGCAAGAACTTCGCGGCCGGCATGTCGGGTGGTCTGGCGTACGTGCTGGACGAATCGGGCGAGTTCAAGAAGACGCGCTGCAATCTGGCGAGCGTGGATCTCGAAAAGGTCACGCACACCGACGACATCGAACTACTGCGGTACTGGATTGCGCGGCATGCTGAAGAAACCGGCAGCCCGCGCGCCAACTGGATCCTGGATAACTTCGAAGCGCTGCTGCCGAAGTTCGTCAAGGTCTTCCCGCACGAATACAAGCGAGTGCTGGGCGTGGCTCGCATGGAGGCTTCCAACCGTGGGTAAACACACTGGGTTCATGGAATACACGCGGCAGGTGCCGGATCGGCGCCCTGTCGAAGAACGCGTGAAGGATTGGTTCGAGATCTACAAACCGTTCCCGATCGAGAACGTGAAGACGCAAGGCGCGCGCTGCATGGATTGCGGCGTGCCGTTCTGCCACACCGGTTGTCCGCTGAACAACATCATTCCGGATTGGAATGACCTGGTGTATCGCGACCGCTGGCGCGATGCGATTCGCGTGCTGCATTCGACGAACAACTTCCCGGAATTCACGGGACGCATCTGCCCTGCTCCGTGCGAGGCGGCGTGTGTGTTGGGGATCAACGAACCTCCGGTGACGATCAAGGTGATCGAGCGCACCATCATCGATCATGCGTGGGAGCAAGGCTGGATCACGCCGGAAGTGCCGGCGGTTCGCACGGGCAAGCGAGTTGCCGTGGTGGGCTCGGGTCCTGCGGGCATGGCGGCGGCGCAACAACTGGCGCGCGCGGGTCATCTTGTGACGCTGTTTGAGAAGTCGGATCGCGTGGGCGGCTTGCTGCGCTACGGCATTCCGGACTTCAAGATGGAGAAGCACGGCATAGACCGGCGCATGGCGCAGATGGAAGCCGAAGGCGTCGAGTTCCGCACGAATTCGAAGGTCGACGATCTGGAAGCGCTGCGCAAAGAGTACAACGCGGTGGTGTTGACGATGGGCGCGGAAGCTCCGCGCGACATTCCGATCCCTGGCCGCGAGTTGAAGGGGATCCATTATGCGATGGACTTCCTGACGCAGCAGAACAAGCGCGTGGCGGGTGATCCGGAAGACACGTCGAAGGCGATCATGGCGACTGGCAAGCACGTCATCATCATCGGTGGCGGCGACACGGGCGCGGATTGTTTGGGCACGTCGCATAGACATAAATGCGCTAGTGTTCATCAGTTCGAGATCATGCCGAAGCCTCCTGCGGAGCGTGCGGAATCGACACCGTGGCCGATGTGGCCGCTGATGTTGCGCACCGAAAGCGCTCACGAAGAAGGCGGCATTCGCGAGTTCGCGGTGAACACCGTGAAGTTCGAAGGCGATGCCAATGGCAACGTGAAGAAGCTGCACGCGGTGCGTGTGGGTCCTGCTCCGAAGTTCGACCCGATCAAGGGTTCGGAGTTCACTCTGGATGCGGATCTGGTGTTGCTCGCGATGGGCTTCACTGGTCCGGTGCAGCCGGGCTTGGTGCAGAGGGCGGGCTTGGCGTTGACGTCGCGTGGCAACATCGAAACCGACAACTACCAGACGTCGATCCCGGGCGTGTTCGCCGCGGGCGACGTGCGTCGTGGACAGTCGTTGGTGGTGTGGGCGATTGCTGAGGGTCGGCAGGCGGCTGCGGCAGTGAATGAATATTTGAAGTAGGCAGGAGCCAGGAGTTAGGAGTCAGAAGGTCGGAGTGGACACACTTCGGCTGTAGAAGTTGCGGCGGCCGGAGCGGGTGAACCCTGCTCCGGCCGTCAGTATTTTGGGTGGCACCTATAGCTGTGCTGGAGGCTCGCCGCCTTTCTCCTCTTGCTTGCG
>CANIIC010000116.1 GCA_947467395.1 Bryobacterales bacterium | reverse complement strand
CCCGCTGACGGGATCGTAGATCTGGGCCGTGTTCGAGGTGGCGCCGTTATTTCCCGTGCCGCCGGCGAGCAGGACCTTGCCATCGGCCAACAGCGTTGCCGTATGGAAGGACCGCTGCGTTCCCATGCCGCCGATCCCGCTGAACGAGTTCGTGATGGGGTCATACAGCTGCGAACTCGAGTTGCCGCCGCCGGCGATCAACACTTTGCCTGAATTCAACAGCGTCGCCGAGTGGCCCACTGCTTTGTTCGGCATGTTGTTTACGGTGGGGCTGAAGGTTCCGGCCGCCGGATCGTACAGTTCGGCATTCGCGAGCGACGTACCGCTGGCATCCGCACCACCCGCAACCAGCACCTTCCCATTCGGAAGCAGGGTCGCTGTGTGATTCGAGCGCGCCGTGCCCATCGAGCCAGTTGCCACGAAGCCATCGATCTTGATCGAAACGGGCCCGCCGCTTACGCCGAAGTAGTTGGCTGTCTCGGGGAATAAGCCCACCCCCGTATAGGAGCCCACTTCCACAGGAGCGGACGCACCGCCCGGAGTGTAGGTGAACGTCGGCGTACCCAGGAACTCACCGCCCACGCCCGTCACCGATCCGGTCGCCGGATGCGGTAGACCGTCATAGCTGTATCGGCCACCGTTGACCACGATCGTCGGAGTTGCCTTCGTAATCGCTCCTGTCGTCGATGCCGCAGTGGAATTCAACTTGTAGTTGCCTGCACCGCTGCCCGTGAGCGTGAGCGTCGCCGCGACAGTCCAGGTGCCGGCATTCGCCGAACTGAAGGCCGCAGAAGTCGCGACGCAGCCCACTGCGCCGTTGTCGATCGTGAACAGACCGTTCAGGGTGCAGGTTGCGAGGGTCGCAGCGGTGGTCTTGTTATACACCTTGTCGTTCGCTGTGATCAAACCCGACACCGGCGCCTGCGTGATGATGCCGGTGCTGTTGGGTACCAGCGTCACGTCGTAGTTGCCGCCATTGTTTCCATCGTTGATGGTGTATGAGGTTACGACCAGCGTCTTGCCCGTGCCCACGTTGCGATCCGTGTATGCCTCCACCAGGTTGGTCACCTGATCGTTGCCGATCAGGCCCTCGACGACGGGAAGGGCTGTCGCCGTGAGCGTGCCGTCATACTGCTTGTTGTTCGTGCTGGCCGTGATCTTCAGGGGCGCGCCTGTGATTGTCAGGGTTCCGGCTGTGAACGTCACTCCCAGAATCGGCGTGAGGCCAGAGCACGTGATCGGATACTGCCCGGGCTTCGACGGCTGGGTCGCTGTGGTGGTGCAAGTGATCGTGCCGGTCAACCCTGGATCCAGGCCGGTTACCGTGTACGTCAACGCCGGATTCGCGGCACCGTAGATGCGGCTCTGGTTGTCGGCCGTGACGAACAAGTGCTTCACGATGCCGTTCACCTTGTTGGACCCGCCGCTCTTGGTGCCGTTGATGTCGATCGCCTGCAGGAAGTACGTGTACTTTGTGTTGTACTTCGTTGTGGTTCCATCCACGGTATCCACGAAGGAGGTCGCGGGCGGAGCTCCGTTGAGCGTCGCGAACGGTGTGGTCAGCTCATTGGCGGAGAAAACGCCATTGGTGTCCGCCGTGCGGAAGATGTTGTAGGTCCGAATCTGGCCGATGCTCGGAGCGCTCCACGTGAGCGTGATCGCCGTTAGTGAACTGCTGGCCTGCAGCGGATTCGCGGTATCGGTCGCGTCCAACGTCGCGATGACAGAGTCGTAATCGACGTCGACGGTATCTGTGTCACCGAGGTCTTCCTGACCCAGGTCTTCCTGGCCGAGATCCTCTTGGCCGAGGTCCTCCTGACCCAGGTCTTCCTGGCCCAGATCTTCTTGTCCCAAATCTTCCTGGCCGAGATCCTCCTGACCAACGTCCGTCGACAAGCCGCCGACGTTGGTGCGTGCGCCGATCTGACGCAGATTGAGGTTTGCCCAATCGTTGAAGTCATTGAACGCGGCGTTCGTGGTCCCATCGAAGTTCACGTCATAGGAGAACGCAAAACCGGAGGTGCCGTTCGACCAATCAATGGTCTTCATGTCCGCGTTGCTCTCCAGGCGCATCTGCTGATTCCGAGCCGTCGCGCCATTGGTGCAATAACGCTTAGTGGTGCGATTGAGCGTGACGTCTTCGGCATTCGGTGGCCCGAAGAATCGCACGCGATACGTGAGGTTGCCCGGAGTAAATCCGTTCAGGAAGGTCTCCAGCAGGCTGGGTTTCGCGCCGTTGGAAAAATCGATCTGTCCCTGGCCGGCTGCGTCGGTTAAGCCGCGCGTCTGGTAGAGGTAGTTCATCGTGCTCTGATAGTTGGGCTCGCAATTTGGCGAGCGGCTGTTGCCGGCGTGCAGCAAGTTCAGGTTGTGTCCCAACTCATGCATCAGGGTGCCAGCCTGGGTGAGTTCACTACCGGTCTGATCGTTGCAATTTACGGTCGGGTTGCAGTTCAGCGGATTGTCCGCGCGCCACAGACCGAGCGAGATCATCAGATCGCCGCCGGGACGATCCGCAACGCCAGACACACTCCACGGATCTGCGGTCAGGCCGCGACCCTGGCTGTCATAGGGCCCGCCCAGTGCGTGCGAGAACAACACGTAGTGGAAAACGTCCTTGCGGTTGTGCGCAAAGTGAGGCTGCAGGCCAAGCGCGGGGAACCCTTCTTTCACTGCGCGGAAGCCGATCTTCCAGCCCAGCGCAACGCGGCCAGGAAACGCACAAACCTTCGTCTGCGCGTTCGGACAACTCAGGGAGGCTTCGTCGATGACTTCGCCGCCACCCTTTGCGCCGGTCAGATTGCTGGGAATGATGTAGGGCGAGGCGCCAGTCGAATATCCGCCGTACGTGCCCAGGTCGAAGTGCAGGCGAATGCCATGTTCGGCGAAGCGATCGCCGATCCGCTTCAACGCCGCGAGCTTCGGGATATGCAGATGATCCGATCCCTGCAGCCAATCGATCTCGAGAAAGAGATCCTTCTGGGTGCTGAGAGCTCCCATCCCCGGCAGGTTCACGCACGGCTCCGCCGGATAGTCGGAGCAGCCGCCGAAGGTTGCCTTCTGAGTTGCCGTACCTTCATTCAGATGCAGCCCGCTCTTTTCCCACGTATCGAGTAGTCCGTCTCCGTCGGAATCCGCCACGTTCATGCTGGCGATGATGGCCACCCAGGTGAAGCAGGCCTGGTTGTCATTGGTGGTTGCCGTGGTGGTGAAGGACGAAGCCGCGGCGGGAAGCGTCATGTCGAACGTTGCAGCATCCAACCGAGCGCCCAAGCTACCCGTTAGCGCATTGTTGCCTACGCCGCCGGGGTAGTTGATGGAGGAACCAAAGCGGGGTTGCCCGTTGCCCACGATGTGCGTCAGCCGTGCTGCCGGATTCGTGGCGGCTTCGTAAAATCCGGCAACATCCTGCGATACCGAAGGCGTTGCCTTGGACATCGTGTACGCACCGTCATAAATTACGACGGAGCGTAGCGGTGCGGTCGAGTTCAGCACACGATACACGACCACGAGCGTTGCGCCGTTGGTGTAGTCGACCTGTCCGTTGCCGTTGCCGCCGCTATCCTTCAGCCGGACGGTGTGCGCGCCGTTCGCCAGACGAACATTGTTAACCGGGTCGATGGGCAGGTACCGCAACACATCCGCGCGGTAAGAGCGCCCGAATTCCCGAACGGTGCCGCCGGAGCTCCAGCAGGCATCGTTGTTCGCATTTCCACGAACATCGCCCACGATGGCTTGGCCGTCAAAGAATCCTTTGGCGAGGTTTGGAAGCGGTTCCGGCTCTTCGGTCTGCCAGTACAAGAATGCTGCGACAATATCAGCCCCGGCCGGAACACCCGACAGAGTCAGCGTTCCTGTGGCGAACCCATCTGCACCGCCTTTGCCGCGCAGCCCGACGCCGGCCACCTTGTAATCGCCGGTGACGAAGTAGTTCTTCGTGTATTGAAGGGCATCCGCCGCCCAACTAGCCTGCGCGCAGAAGGCGATCAGCCAGAGCAGCCAACTACTCCGGGGGAAACCGACACGTCCAGTAGAGACACTTCGAACCACACGTTCCATAGGGCCAAAACTCCGTTTGAATGGGTTGCCGACGGGGCACTGATGGAAGGGGGAAACAGACGAAGTCTCGTCCCAACGCCGAACTACGTTTTTGCGATCCGACGCGGGCAGCAAAAACGGTCAGGTAAGGTAGAGACCTTACGACAACTTAGTATGGGGCGAACCGCCATGCAGGTCAAGGGGGCGACGTACCCATCCGTACACAGATGTGTACTGGGCCGCCCGCGATGGACTGATTAACGTAAGTACCTGTAAATGTGCTTACTTCGCCGAATTTAGCTCTTTGAGCAAAGGGTCCTCGCCAGCCTTGGCCCGGATGTCCGAATACTTACGGAAGGACTCCGCGAACCCGGCGCTCTTCATCCCTTGGCGAACCTTTCCCTGGTAATAGTAGACCGCCGGGAAGTAGCCGAAGGTGGGAACTTCATCCAGGAATAAGGCCAGAGCCTCACCCCGCCGCTGGATACACTTGTCGAGCTCGGAGTCGGCCTGCGGGAAGGAGCCGAGTTCCAGATAGGCTCTCCCCAGACCGAACCGCCCAATCCAGGTGTCCAGCAGATTGTTCGCCTCGGTAAACATCTGGACGGCCTCTTTGGCATCACCGGCCTTCAGCGCGACCTCGCCATCGATGACCTTGGCGTACGCCTGCGGCTCTAGCAGAACCTCGCTGCTGAGTCCGGTTGCCAAGTCCTTGGCCTTGGCCTCTTCGCCCGCTTCGACGAAAATCCGCGCTGCCAGGAACCGAACCTTCACTGCTTTGCTGAGCTCCAGGGCTTTCGCCGCTGCTTGGGCCGCAGCCGGTTTTTGCCCACGGGCGAGCTGCGCATACGCGAGCATCGTCAACTTGTCCGCGGCTGCATCCGGTTTCCGCGCGGCCTGATCCGCCGCCGCGCCGCGTTCCAGCAGGTCCACGGCTTCTTTATAGTGGCCTTCGTAAACTGCGACATCCGACAATCCCATGGCTGCATCGGACGGACTGACGGCCTGTAGCTTCTGATACGCAGCGATGGCGCCGGCTGCATCGCCCCTGCCGAGAGCCGCATACGCCTGCGCCAGGAAGCCCGACGCATACGACGGATTCAGTTCCAGTGTGCGCGCGGCTTCTTTGTCGCCCGACTGGAAATCGCTGGCATACGACGAATACAGCGACAGATTCACGTGATACATGGCGCGCTGCGGCAGGATCTGGACGGCCTTCTGCACTTCTTCCAGCGCCTTGGGCAGCTTCCGCAGCTTCGTCGAGCAGATCGCTATGTTGTTGTAGGCGCCCGTGTCAGCCGGATACTTCGCCAGCAGATCGCCATACTCTTCCACACACTTCTTGTAATCGCCCAAGCGCAGGTAAAGCGAAGCGCGCGTGCGATAACGCTCACGCTCTGTCATGTGATCGATATGCGTGATCGCTTCCTTGTTGTACTTCTCCGCATCCTGCTCTTTGCCCAGGTTGTGCGAAGTGCTCGCCATACCGGCGTAGGCCAGGCCGAAACCGTTGTCGAGATCCACTGCGCGCGAAAACCGCCCGAAAGCATCCTCATTCTTGCCGTGCGACAACGCATCCAACGCCAGGGAGTATTCGTGCACGGCTTCCAGCGAACCCGCCGACAGCGATTCCATCGCCAGCCGTTGTGCCGATTCCGTCGTCGAGTCACCCAGCGCCTTACGAACACTGGCCGCGAGCTTTGTCACCGCCGACAGCACCTGATCCTTACCTTCGGCGGTCTCTTCTGCCGTCGTGATCACCTCCCCCGTGGTGGCCTGAATCGCACGCAGAGAGAGTTGATAACTGGTTCCGCTCTTATCCAGAGCCCCTGCGACCACGACATTCAGTCCCTGGCTCACGGCGACGGACTGGGCTTTGGCTGCATCCAACGCGTCGGCGGAAGCGGGAAGTCCCAGGTCGCGCAAGCGTGCGTGATCGTACGCACTGATGAAGCTGGCGCCTTCCAGCGCGAGCTTCAATGTCGACTCCAGCGTGCCCGTAAACACAGGATCGCCGGTGTGGTTCGCAAAATCCGCGATCATCACGGTTTTCGGCGTCACTGGACCCGTCGGCTGGTTCAGGTAACGGAACGCTCCGTATCCGATTCCGCCTAACACCGCCGCCGCGGTAGCTGCCACGCCGATCCACTTCTTGACCTGCGATTCCTCCATCATCGCCACTCGTGGAGTGACGATTTTCTTGTGGAAGTGGCCTTCCTGCCAATCCTGCAGATCCTTGTCCATCAGCTCCGCGCTGAGGTAGCGAGCCTGAACCTGAATCGCCAGCGCCTTCATGACGATGTCGTTCAGCATCTTCGGCAGCGCTGGGTTCAACTCCATCGGCGGCGTCGGCGGACCTTGCGTGCGCAGAGACATGCTCGCAAGGGCAGTGTCGGCCTTGAACGGCACGACTCCGGTCAGCAGCTGATACGCGATGATGCCCAGCGAGAAGAGGTCAGAGCGTTCGTCGGCCGTCATGCCCTTGGCCTGCTCCGGCGACATGTAGGCCGGGGTGCCCATCACGGCGCCAACCTGCGTCATGCCCGTGGCTTCCAATGATCGCGCCAGGCCGAAATCCATCACGCACGCGCGGCCCGTCGGGTCGATCATGATGTTCTGCGGCTTCAAGTCGCGATGGACTACGCCTTCAGTGTGGGCCGCTTGCAGGGCGCCCAGCACCTGACGAAGAATGTTGACGGCTTCCTCCGGCTCCAGCTTCGGGCGCTTCTCCAACACACTGGAGAGATCCTCGCCCTCCACGTATTCCATCGTGATAAAGCGGAATCCGTCGGCGACGCCGAGATCGAAGATGCGGATCACGTTGCGGTGCGTGATCTTGCGGGCCAGAATCAATTCCTGCTTGAAGCGTTGCAGAATCGCAGGATTTCCGGCCAGTTCCGGACGGATCACCTTCAGTGCGACGAGGCGATCCAGCTCAATATCGCGAGCCTTGAAGACCGCGCCCATGCCGCCTTCGCCCAGCTGCTTGATGATTTCGTAGCGCCCGGCTAGAATCCCGCCGTCTTCCAGCGAGGACCCCGAGCCTTGGGGCGTATTGGCGACACGCGTCGCGCGTGTCCAGTTTGTAGCGATGTCGAAGCTGGTGATGGTCCGATCATCCATCGGTGCTTGCGTAGGCAAGGGTATCGACGTGATGGTGGCATCGTCAGCAACAATGAAACCGCATGCGGCACATTTGGACGCATTCGCGGCATTACTGTGCTTACAACGGGGGCACTCAATGCGGTCTGTTGGCGAACTCATGCGTAGTCTTGAATCCACTCCTGCTAGGGTTGTGGCGACTCAGCGACGCGGGGAGATCTGCCTGCTCCAACTGTATCAGGACCTGATCCCCCACTTCAGAACGTGTAGCGGAGCCCCAACTGGATCTTGCGCGACGGAACCTCCAGCGCCCCTTCGTTCAAGAACGACGAAGATGTCATGATGCCTTCCGGAATGCCCCAATCGCGTGTGTTCGTCAGATTGAAGAAATTGGCGTGAATCTGAAGCGTCTGCTTCTCCGTCACGGCGATGTTCTTTAGGAAGCCGAAGTCTACGCGATTGATGCCATCCGCACGCAGGATGTTGCGTCCCGCGTTGCCGATCGGATTCTGGACGGTTGCCGCAGTAAACAGAGAGCGGCCACCTGCGGCCTGAATCTCACGAACCGTCATGTTCGAAAGGTCCAGAGACGTGTTCAGGAACGGCCGGATCGAGGTTCCCACCAGGTTGCCCAGCACCACGCCGCCCGGATCGGAGCCGTTCAACACACCGAATGGCGCGCCGGACTGTAGCGTGAGGAAGCCATTGATCTGCCAGCCGCCCAGCACTTTGCCCAGCAGCTTTGACTGATCGCGGAAGAACGGGAACTCGAAGACGCCGTTGATGGTGAAGCGCTGCGGCCGGTCGTAGGTGGAACGCGAACGCTCCGAACGGCGGTCGTAGGGATTCTGCGAGAACGCGATCTCGCCCACTGTGGACGGATTGAACACTTCCGAGGCCCCGTCGATGAATGAACTCCAGGTATAGTGCGCGGCCATGGTGAAGTTCGCCGAAAGCCGTTTTTCGATGCTGGTCTGCAGTGAGTGATACGTCGACGAGGTGCAATTACAACGCTCGCGGATGACGCCGCGATTCGCGAACGTTCGCGTGGACCGCACAACGCCGGGAGCGGTGGGCAGCGTCGGGTTGCCATCGATCGTCTGGAACAGGCCCGTGCCTTTGGTGCCAACGTAGCCCAGCGAGAACACCCAGTTCCCTTTGAGTTCGCGCTGCAACTGCACCGAAACCTGCTCGGCCAGGGGCGCGCGATAGGACGGTGACACGATCGTGCGAGTCAACGCATCCGGATTTGTGATCGCGGGCAGATTTCCGGCCCGAACCGTAGCGATCTGCTGGTAGGCGTTGTTGTACAGGCTGGTGGTGGGATCCGTTGCCAGGTTGAACGCCGCCACGAACGGGAACGCACCCGCGATATTCAGCGGGATGTTGTTGAAGCCGACGTCGTAGTTGCGCGAGTAGCCCATGCGCATGACCAGCTTGCGATCACCGGTCAGCAGTCCCAGCAGGCCCTTGCCTTCCCCGAAGCGATAGTTGATGCCGATGCGTGGAGCCCAGTTGTTCTTGTCGCGCGGCGCTCCGTAGAAGTAGCGGTACCGTTCGTCGCCGCCGTTGGCTGCCACGATCCGGCTGCTTAGGTTCACCAGGTTCTGAATCGGATTGCCGGGGGTCTCATAACGAAGGCCGTACGTCACCGTGAGGTTCGGCTTGATGCGCCACTCATCCTGCGCGTAGAAGAAGTAGTCGTAGTAGCGGAAATAGGTGATCAACTCACCGCCCTTGAGTGGGCCGGTGACCTGCGCGCGCGTCGCCTGATCGTCCACCAAGCGCTGCAGTGTCGCGTATTCCAACTGCCCGCGCGTGTTCGGAATGAAGAACTGAAACTGCTCCTGCCGGCGGAAGTCAAAGCCGAATTTGAAGGAATGGTTCGCGCGCAGCACGGAGAACGCATCCGTGATCTGGTAATTGTTCAGGGTGGCAAACTGCGGCAAATTAGCGGCTAAGCCGATGCCGGTGCGGGTGGTCGCCGAGTTGAACCCGCGCAAACCCAGGTCGGGAATTTCGATGGACGGAATCCGTTCCGCCACCGCCGGATTGTCCGCGGTCGTAACACTGTTATACCGGCTGAAGCCCAAGCGGAACTCGTTCAACATGCGCGGGCTCAAAGCGCTGGTCAGGTTCGCCATGGCCGAGCGGATCTTCACTGGATTCAGATTGGTGAGTCCCGACGGGGTCAACTGACCCGTGCCACTCTGCGAAGAATCGTCATCCATGTAGCGAAGCGCCATGGTGTGCATGTCGTTAAAGCGGTGATCGATCTTGTAGGAGTACTGCCAGTCATCAAACTTCTGGCTGCCCGAACCCGCCAGATCACCCAACGGGATCACCAACGTACGACCGTCGGCCGTTACCGTGCGTGTCTGCCCGTTGGCTGTGCCGGCCGGGAGATTTGCGAGCAGGGCCTGCACTGTCGGACGGTTCGGCGCAATCGACTGCAATAGAGAACGGCCCTCAGTCGTAGGCGCGCCCGTGATGGTGCTGCCCGCACCCAGACGGCGATCCGTCCAGCGCAGCAGCGAAACAAAGAAGAAGGTTTTGTCCTGAATCAGCTTGCCGCCAAACGTGCCGCCGAACTGATTCTCCACGCGGAACAGCGCCTGCGTCGGTTTCGGCACCAGTCGCTTCTCGGCATTGGTCAGTGCGTTCAAATGATTGTCGTTATGGAACCAGAACAAGCTGCCGTGATACGCGTTGCCGCCGCTCTTGGTAGTCACGCTCATCACCGAACCGCCCGTGCGCCCGTATTCCGGCAGGAACTGGTTGGTGATCACGCGAACTTCAGAAATAATGTCCGGGTTGTTCAACGGCTGGAGCAGGCCGCCGGTGGAGGGATAGTAGGAGTCCTGACCGTCGATCAAGAACGAGTTCGAGCGCGTGCGCATTCCGTTCGCCGAATACGACAGCGTGGAGCCTTCCGTGCCCTGGTTCCCGCCTTGGCCGAACTGCGAATTTCCCGACGACATGCCGGCCACACCCGGAATCGACGCGGCGATATTCAGGATGTTGCGATTCGTCGACAGCGGCAGTTCGGAGATACGCTTGGCCTCAAAGGACGTGCTGATCTCCGCGCTGGTGGTGTTGATGAGCGGCGCACTCTCCGTGACGCGAATCGTTTCAGTCGCGGTCGCCACTTGCAGCGAAACCTCTAACTCCGCAGCTTGATTCAGCCGCAGCGTGATCGGCCCCTGGATGAACTTTGCGAATCCGGTCTTTTCTACCGTGACTTCGTAGTTCCCCGTCGGTAGTAGCGCGATGCGAAAGACCCCAGAGCCGTCCGTGGACGCCTCACGCGCGATGTTGGTATCGAGATTCTTCGCCACCACCTTCGCTTCGGCGATGGCGGCATTGGCCGGATCCAGCACTTTCCCGAAAATGTCTGCGGTTGCGGTTTGCGCAAACGTGTTGGAAAGGCTGAGGCCAAGCACAACCGAAAACAGGACTACTTTATGAGACAGCTTCACTAAAGGGTTCAAACGCACCTCCCAGGAATGTGATTTTGCGAGAAATCGACTGGAACGGTGGTAACAAGACGGTGTTACACCGGATGGACGGGGGGCTTCTTATAGAACTAGAAGCCGGGAACGCCCTCAATGTATCAGAAGCACTAGAAATAGGGCAAGGCCGGCCCAGATGACCTCCGGGCCACTGGCCGCCTTGAGTCGCGTGAGCTACCGCGGAATGCGCTTGGGCAGGAGCGCTTTCCCCGGCGGCCGGAACACCGTCCGCTCGCCTGTCTTACGCAGGAACGACCCGACGTACCAGCCGGCCAAAGCCAGGACCACGGCGACCACAACCGCCCCAGTGAGGGAACTCAAGTCGCCTCGTCTCATGCAGATTCTGCCCTCCCCTGAATTGGTAAGAGCAATTCATGCTCCATGCTGGTGTCTCTTGGGAGGGCATCGCGGAAGAATGAGAGTACTGGGACGTTAGACACGATTGACCCATGACCGCATCTCATCGACGATCAAAAGATCGGCGACGCGGCAAGTGCGTGGGGCCGGCTCAACTCATTGAAAAGAGACAGAATATGACCAAACTATACAAAATGACCACGGCGGGCCTGACGGCAGCAGGCATCCTGGCAGTCGGATTGTTGCTGAACTCGCAACAAGGTCGCGCGGACGACAATCAGGGCAACCAAGGCAATTCCAACGACCCTCGTGTGGAGCAGGGTCTGAAGATTGCTCCGGTGCAACTCAACATGAAGGGCAAGAGCCGCAACTTGGTGGGCTTGGGCAGCTACCTGGTGAACGGAGTGGGTGGATGCAACGATTGCCACACGTGGCGCAAGGACCCCATGGCGCCGAATGGCGGCAGCAACTACGAAGTGGGCGGGGACCCATTCTCCGGCGTCCAACAGGAGCACATCTACGTAGCGGGATACTTGGCGGGCGGCCGTGATTTCGGTCCGTTCCGTTCGCGCAACCTTACTCCGGATTCCACCGGGAAGGTTGCCGATGGTTGGTCCACCTTTAAGCAGATCATGCAACACGGTCTCGATCCGGATCAGATGACGCCTGTTCTGCAAGTGATGCCGTGGCCGATCTATCGCAACATGAAGGACGATGATTTGCGCGCGATCTATGAATACCTGACGGCGATTCCGTGTCGTGAGGGCAACCCGGGTGAGAGCTTCCAAAACCCGGATGGTACGACCGCTCACCGCTGCAACTAGAACAATTTCGCAATCGAGATAGGGACTGGGCGCAAGCTCAGTCCCTATGCCATTTTCCAGCCTCGCAATTCTCCCGCCTGCGTTACCATGCCTATAGTTCCATCCAAACGCTGATTTTGCCCCCGGAGGACCATTGAAAGCGCTCGTCAAGGCCAAAGCGGAGACAGGTCTCTGGCTCCAAGATATTCCCGAACCCACCATTGGAATCAACGATGTCCTGATCCGCGTGCATCGCACCGGCATCTGCGGCACCGATGTCCATATCTACGACTGGGACGAGTGGGCCTCGAAGACGATTCCCGTTCCGATGGCGATCGGGCATGAGTTTGTGGGCGAGATTGTCGAGGTCGGGTCCAACGTAATCGACTTCAAACCGGGCGAACTGGTGAGCGGCGAAGGTCACGTGGTGTGCGGCCGCTGCCGCAACTGCATGGCAGGGCACCGGCATTTGTGTGCGAACACGTCGGGCGTCGGCGTGAACCGTCCGGGCTGTTTCGCTGAGTACATCTCGCTGCCCATGACGAACGTCTGGAAACACGATCCCAAGGTGGATCGGGATTGCGCGGCGATCTTCGATCCGTTCGGCAACGCGGTACACACGGCGCTCATGTTCGATGTCCTGGGCGAAGATGTGCTGATCACCGGCGCGGGTCCCATCGGGATCATGTCGGCTGCGGTCGCGCGGCACGCGGGCGCGCGTTACGTCGTCATTACCGACGTGAATGAGACGCGTCTGGAGTTGGCTCGCAAGGTCGGCGTGGATCTGGCGGTGAACGTGAAGACCCAGACGCTGGAAGATGCGCAGAAGCAACTGGGGATGCGCGAAGGCTTCGACGTGGGTATGGAGATGTCCGGCAACCCGTCGGGCTTCCGCGACATGATCGCGAACATGGCGCATGGCGGCAAGATCGCAATGCTGGGGATTCCGTCGCAGGAGATGTCGATTGACTGGCGCAAGGTGATCTTCAGCATGCTGACGATCAAGGGCATCTACGGCCGCGAGATGTACGAGACGTGGTACAAAATGACGATTCTGCTGCAATCGGGCCTCGATATTTCGCCGGTCATCACGCATCGCTACAGCTACAAGGACTACGAAGAAGGCTTCAAGGCGATGCGCACGGGCAACAGCGGCAAGGTGATCCTGAACTGGGAGACGATTTAAGCCATGGTGGGCGCGTATCGCGAGTTCGTTCAGAAGACGCTGGGTGAGATCAAAGACGCAGGGCTGTGGAAGCCGGAGCGAATTCTAGATTCGCCGCAACGTCCGAACGCCACGCTGCACGGGGGCGCCGATGTGGTGGTCCTGTGCGCGAACAACTACCTGGGGCTGGCCGATGATGAGCGCGTGATCAGTGCTGCTCGCGCGGCGCTGGATCGTTGGGGCTACGGCATGGCGTCGGTGCGCT